>JAYVFS010000069.1:0-47051 GCA_043772905.1 Saprospiraceae bacterium
ATGATTGCCATTAAAGTACACAGCATCATTCAGTTTAAAGCGAGGGAAGCTCTTAGAAAAACACAAACACAGGTCAATGAACTTTTTCCAGGCAACCCCAGCAGAAAAACGGATTTGCCTACCACTGAATTGATTTTAAGGGCATTTATGAATATTTCTCTCGTCTTTATTGTGTTAAGCGAGGGTAATATCCATATCGAAGTAACTAAACTATCTAATTCGCAAAAACAGCTATTACTTTTGCTTAATATTGATCCGCGTATTTATGAGGATTTGCCGCTATTCTTAAAATCCAATTTTAAAATCAACGAAACGTGAGGAAGAAGTAAAGCTCTTTTTTACAAAATACATGGTTTTGAGAAATCAAATTATCTAGAGTTAATACTAAATTTGAAACAAATTTTGTCTGAAAATGATTTTGATAGTTCAATGAATACTCCTTGGGGTAAAAAATATGTCGTTTTTGGCTATTTAGATTCAATAAGAAAACAACAACCACTAATAAAAAACGGTTTGGCAAGTTAAAACCGATGAAGGTTTTCCAACATTAATAACAGCGTATCCAGAGAAAGAATTAAAACAAATTTAAAATGAATAATAATATTAAAATTTTTAGTCGTGTTGCCCTCGTAGAAAATATTGGTGAATATGAAGTGGGTGATTTGGGCGTTGTTGTTGAAATATACAACAATCATGAAGGATATGAAGTAGAAATGCTGAATGCTCAAAGTGAAACAATAGATGTCATAACTGTTTTTGCAAAACAAGTAAGAGCCGTTGAAGCAACCGATGTTTTACATCTTCGTCAACGTGCTTAACTTAAATGGTTTATGTACTTATTTGATTGTAAATGATTTATGTATAAATTTTTAAATTTTTCTAAGAAAAGTTTAAAAAACTTTGATTTTTCAACAAAAAGGAAATTTCTTTGCACCCATAATTTAAAAATAAAAAAAATGAATTCTTCTTTTCAAGCAAACAGCTGGTGGTGGCACACTCAAACTCTCAAGGGTTGAGCGCACACCGTTTTGTTTCTGAAATCGCATTCATATCAAAAACGGCTTGTTGGTCTTAACCCAGCAAGCCGTTTTTGCGTTCATTAATATCATACAACAACGTAACGGCAAAGTAGCGCCAAATTTCATTTTGCGAAAAATAATACACCAAATTTCATTTGGCGAAGAATAATACACCAAATGAAATTTGGCGCTACAAGCATCATATACAATACAAAATGACAATCAAACAAGCAACAAAACAAGACATCGAAGCCATCATGCAGCTTCAAGAAAAATACCACGTCAGCAACTTGACGGAAACTGAAAAACAGACAAAAGGCTTTGTAACCATGAAAGTTACGCATGAGCAATTTGCACATTTGACTGTAAGCAGCGGTGTTTTTATTGCCGTTGCAGAATCGGGACAATTGGCAGCTTATGCCTTAACGAGCGATTGGACATATTACAGTCAATGGGCAATTATTCAAGAAATGGAAAGCCTATTAACCGATTTTTCTTTGGAAAATGTGGCTATCACAACAAAAAACTCGTTTCAATATGGACCTGTTTGTATTGATGAAGCATTTAGAGGACAAGGTATTTTAGGGCAACTTTTTAAAGCAATTCAAAGCATTTATGTGCCAAAATATGTGTTTGCCATCACTTTTATTAATAAACAAAATGAGCGTTCTATGAAGGCTCATGCACGGCAGACACCCCTCAGTATTGTAGGCGATTTTAGGTTTAACGGCAATGAATATTGGGCTTTGGCGGCTCAAGTTTAATGAAACAATAAAGCCTTTTTTGTCATTCTGAACGCAGTGAAAGAATCTGTATAAAATATTATTTAGATTCTTTCACTCCGTTCAGAATGACAAAAAAAAACGTGTTGTTGTTTGTTCATTATTCACTTTGACTTTAGAAAAATAATAATTAAAGTATTCAAAATCAATTAATTATAAAAATGAAAAATAGAATAAAATTAAAAACCATTACCAAAAAACATTTGGCGGACACATTTACACCCGTCAGTATTTACCTCAAAGTACGTGACCAATACACTGAATCCGTTTTGTTGGAATCAACGGACTTTCGGAGCGTCGAAAATTGCTTTTCTTTTATTGGCATTGAACCGATTGCGCGGTTTGTCGCACAAGGCAATGACGTGACGGAAACTTATACAGATGGTACAAAACGGGTGCAAAAACTGCCCAATTCTGCTGTTTTACAAGAGTTTAAAAACTTCATTGCGCAGTTCGATGTCGAAAATAGGGACCCCTCAGTAGTAAATGGCTTTTTTGGTCATACGAGCTATGATGCGGTGCAATACTTCGATACCATGGTTTTGGACAAAACGAAACGGACGACAGAATTGCCCGATTTGCACTACGCCTTGTACCGTTTTGTGATTGCTATCAACCATTTTAAGGACGAAATGACGATTATTGAGAACCTTGCGGACGGTATGACTTCTGAAATGGAACGCCTTGAAACCATTTTGCACAGTCAAACCGTACCGACTTTTGATTTTATACTGAGGGGGGAGGAAAAGACGAATATGAGCGACGAGGATTTCAAAAAATTGGTCACGATAGGCAAACACCATTGTCAAATTGGTGATGTGTTCCAAATTGTTTTAGCGCGTAATTTTGCACAAGAATTCACGGGAGACGAATTTCAAGTGTATCGGGCTTTGCGTTCCATCAATCCTTCGCCGTATTTGTTTTATTTTGATTACGGTACGTATAAGATTTTTGGCTCATCTCCTGAACAACAATTGGTTGTTAAAAACCGCATCGCAGGGGTTAATCCGATTGCAGGAACGTACAAACGGACAGGCAATGATGAAGATGATGCCAAATCAGCACGTGCCTTAGCAGCCGACCCAAAGGAAAATGCGGAACACATTATGCTTGTGGATTTGGCACGTAATGACTTAGGAAAACATTGTAAATCTGTGAGAATCAAGGAATTGCGTGACATTCAGTTTTTCAGTCACGTCATTCACATTGTATCAAAAGTAGAAGGTGAATTGCTCGATGATGTCAATCCGATTGATGTTTTTGCAGATACTTTCCCCGCAGGAACGTTAAGTGGTGCGCCAAAATACAAAGCGATAGAATTGATTGACCAATACGAAAAAACGAACCGTCATTTTTACGGCGGCGGCATCGGTTTCATCGGTTTCAACGGCGATTTGACGCACGCCATTATCATTCGTTCTTTTTTGTCAAAAGACAATGTTTTGTACCGTCAAGCAGGTGCGGGTATTGTGGTTTCGAGTGTTGAAGAGAATGAATTACAGGAAGTGAATAATAAGTTGGGGGCTTTGAAAGTGGCACTTTTGGCTGCTGAAAAGATTAGTTAATAATTTAAAATCAATAGGTTATGTATAAGTTTTTCTTTTTTTTCCTTTTTATATCAAATACAGTTTTTTCACAAATTGCATCCTCGAAAGTCGAAAAGGATACAATATATGTAAATCCAGAATATCCTGGAGGGCAAACAGAGATGTTTCGATTTATTGGAAAAAACTTGAAGTATCCACCCAATTCACGAAACAATGGCGTCATAGGCATAAATTATATTGGTTTTGTTATCAATTCAACAGGCAATATTCAAGACCCAGTTATCAAAAAACAAAAGTTGTTTAGAATGAAAAAGAAAAATCTCTTTTCAAAAGTACAACTTGAATAAGTAGAAAGTGATGTTGATATGGCGGAAGAATGTATGCGAATTGTAAAATTAATGCCAAAATGGAAACCTGGTTCTATAGATGGAAAATTCGTACGCGTTGCATATACTTTACCGATAAAATTTTCAATAGAATAAAAAATCAATAAATTATGAAGATACTTGTTTTAGATAATTATGACAGTTTCACGTACAATTTGGTGCAATACATCACCGAACTGACAGGCGAGACCCCCTCAGTATTTCGCAACGACAAAATCAGTTTGGACGCTGTGGATGCTTATGATTGCATCATTTTGTCGCCCGGTCCTGGCTTGCCAAGTGATGCAGGAATTATGCCCGCTTTGATTAAAAGATATGCACCAACAAAACGTATATTTGGCGTATGTTTGGGTCAACAAGCGATAGGCGAGGCGTTTGGCGGTACGCTCTACAATTTGCCAAAAGTCTATCATGGTGTCGCAACGCCGATTCAAATTGTGGATAAAAGTGAAGCGATTTTCAAAAATGTGCCTTCTGAAATATTGGTTGGTCGTTATCATTCATGGGCAGTTGTGAAGGAGACTTTACCTGCCGAATTGAAGATAACAGCTGTTGATACTGAGGGGGTCATTATGGCTTTGAGTCATGTCGAATACGATGTTAAAGGGGTTCAATTTCACCCTGAAAGTATTATGACCGATTATGGCAAACAGATTTTAAGAGACTTTTTGCAACCCGAAGCAGTGAAAAAAGGGAATGCGATTGAGTATGTTTTTTAAACTTTTTTGACCACTGATTGGACGGATACGACTGATTTATACTGATTTTCTTTTGTTCCTTACAGGATGACTAAAAAAATCAGCGTAAATCAGTCGAATCTGTCCAATCGGTGGTCAAAACGAAAATCAAAATAATCATGTCAAACAAAAAGAAAACAAAGAAAAAACCAGCCGCGAAGCCACAACAGCAGCTTACGCCTAAAAATTATCTTTTAACGGGTCGTGCACGGAAATTGCCGATTACCGAATGTTGGATAAGTTCCGATTGGAAAGTTGCGGGGATATGCAGCATCGTCGTTGCTCGGCAGCATACATCGGGTAATTTGACTTTTGGTATTTATTTGGTGGATATTTTTTGCTTGGGTTTGAAAAATTCCAATCCTGTTTTCAATAAACCTGAATATGAATATGAAGATTTATTGGATAATATTTTCAACACACACATGTATGGCAAAACTCAAATTGATTATGTTTTGGCGCACAACATTATATATGGTGCAATTGCCTATGCCGAAGATTTGGGATTCAAACCTGAAAAAGATTGGGCTTTGAGCCAAATGATTTTGGAAGAAGATACTGAAGATGTGGAGTTAATTGAGGTTGAATTTGGCAAAAATGGCAAGCCTTATTTTATCAATGGACCTTATGACAATGTGCAAAAAGTGGCTAACACATTGAATAAAAGTGTCGGTGAAGGCAATTATGGAATGACTTATATCTTAGGAGACCCCAGTAGTTTTGATGATGAGTTTGATTTTGATGATGATGAAGATTATGAGGATGACGATTACGATGATGATGATGATGATGATGAGGAGGATGCAGAAGATGTTGATTATGAGGAAGTTAAAAGTTGATACCCCTCAGTATTTTTATACTTTTTAGTCAAAATCATAGATTTAACTAAAAAGTTAAGCTATAAATTACTCAAAAACAAACTATTTTCACTATAAATCAGCGTTTAATTTTAAAGTTTAACTAAAAAGTTAAATCATAAAAACTAAAAATCAATCCTTTATGAAACAAGTTTTATCAAAACTTTTTGAACATAAAAAACTGTCAAAAGCAGAGGCGAAAGAGATTCTCGTCAATATTTCGACGGGCAAATACAACGAGGCGCAAATTGCTTCGTTTATCACTGTTTATTTGATGCGTCCGATAGCAGTTGCCGAATTACAAGGCTTTCGCGAAGCTTTATTGGAGTTGTGTGTGCCTGTTGATTTAGAAGGTGTGGAAGCGATTGACGTATGTGGCACAGGCGGCGATGGCAAAAACACCTTCAATATTTCCACACTATCGGCATTCGTTTTGGCAGGTGCGGGTTACAAAGTCGCTAAACATGGCAATGTGGGTGTGTCGTCAAACAGTGGTTCGTCTGATGTTTTGCAGTATTTGGGTTATCAATTTACAAACGATACCGACAAATTGAAACGACAATTAGACAAGGCGAATATCTGTTATTTTCATGCACCGTTTTTTCATCCAGCTTTAAAAACGGTTGGTCCGATTCGTAAACAATTGAGTGTCAAGACGTTCTTTAATATGTTGGGCCCGTTGGTGAATCCTGCACAACCGAGATATCAATTGTCGGGTGTTTTCAGTTTGGAGTTGGCACGGCTGTATCAGTATATTTTTCAACAAATACCAAACAAACAATTTGCAATTGTACATGCCCTCGATGGCTACGATGAAGTGAGTTTGACAGGTGATTTTAAGTTGAAAATGAATAATAAAGAAGTCACGTTATCGCCACAAAGCGTTGGAAAACAACAGCTTACGCAAGAATCTCTTTTTGGTGGTGATACTGTTGAAGAAGCGGGCGTTATTTTCATGTCTATACTGAGGGGTACTGGAACGGCTGCACAAGTGGATGCTGTAACGGTTAATTCGGGGATTGCGATACATTGCATGAAACCGCAAACGTCTTTGATTGATTGTATTGCGGAGGCAGAGGCGGCTTTGGTTTCTGGTAAAGCGTTGGCAGCTTTGGAGAAATTGATTGCTTTGAATTAAGACCCAGTAAATTTAATTTTTCTTCAATGTTCAGTAGTGATAAAGCGATTAAATTCTCGAAAAAGAAAAAAAGGAGAGGTCGTATTCGGCTTCTCCTTTTGTTTTTCATAGCATCTTGTTTACATTTGCGAAGATTCAATCTATTTTTCATAATTTAAAAAAAATTGAAAATGAGAACTTTACGCCATTTCTTACTCTTATTTGCTGCGCTTTTGATAGTGTCGGCTTGTGAAACGACTAAAATAACCACGACTAATTTCGGCAAAGCCGATGGAAAAGTCGAATGGATATTTTTACAACTCAATGATGTCTATGAAATCTCACCGACTGAAAATGGCAAAGCAGGTGGTTTGGCACGTGTAGCAACGATTCGCCAAAAGCTTTTGAATGAAAACCCCAATACATATACGATTATGAGCGGCGATTTTTTATCCCCCTCAGTAATTGGTACTCTGAAATATGAAGGAAAAGGCATCAAAGGACGGCAAATGGTGGAAGTGCTGAATGCCTTAGGACTCAACTTAGTGTGTTTTGGAAATCACGAATTTGACCTCGATTACGTTGACCTTCAAGCCCGTATGGATGAATCAAAATTTGAATGGATTTCGTCCAATGCTTTTCATAAAGAAGGTGACAATATCGTACCATTTCACAGAACGGGCAGTGATGACTATTTTGATGAATATAAAATTTTAAATATAAAAGATGGTTCAACAGGCGAATCTGTAAAAGTCGGTATTTGGAGTGTTGTGCTTGATGCCAATCAAAAAGACTATGTTTATTATAGCAATGTTTTTGACAGATCAAAAAATATTATTGACGATGTGTTGGCAAAAGAAGTAGATGTTATTGTAGGCATCACGCATTTGGCAATTGAAACGGACAAAGAAATTGCAGTTCAAAACCCCTCAGTAGGGCTTATCATGGGTGGGCATGAACACACAAATATGCGTTATGTTGTCGGCAAAACAGTCATCGCAAAAGCAGATGCAAATGCTAAGACAGTTTATGTGCATCGGTGTTCTTATGTCTTGAAAACCAAACAGTTAAGTATTAAATCTGAATTGGTTGAGATAGATGATAAAGTGGCAGAAGACCCCTCAGTAGCAGCCGTTGTTAAGAAATGGGAAGACATTATGACCGCTTCTTTTACTGCTCAAGGCTTCAATCCGAATGAGGTGATTGCCAATGTTACAGAACCGCTCGATGGACGTGAAGTGACGCTTCGGTGGGGACAAACCAATTTAGGTGCGGCGGTGGCAAAATCGCTTACAGATGCCGCCCAAAAGCCCGTTGATTGTTCCTTTTTTAACTCTGGTTCTATACGTATTGATGACCAAGTGAAGGGCAATATCACGCAAACGGACATTGTTCGCATCATGCCTTTTGGTGGCAAAATAGTTGAGTTTGACATCAAAGGCTCTGAACTCAAAAAGGTGCTTGAGGCTGGCGTCGCTTCAAGAGGTAAAGGTGGCTATTTGCAATGGGATAAAATTGGTTACAGCGATGCAACAAAGGTATTTGTCATCAAGGGGGCTTCGTTAGATGAAGGCAAAACCTACCACTGTGCGACCAATGAATTTCTATTCAGTGGAAAAGAGACAAATTTTGATTTCTTTAATGCCCGAAATTCTGCTATTTCTAATATTGATATACCAACAGAATCAACTGATATACGCTCAGATATTCGCAAAGCGTTTATCGTATATTTGAAAAATAAAAAATAGGATGTATGGAAAAAACACAAGTTATCAGCGAAGAACACAAGCAAGTCCTTGGGTTACAACTACCGACAGACCCGCGTTGGGTCAATATGGCTGAAATAAGCCTTGAACATATTTTGACAGACCATGCTTATTGCGAACAAAAAGCGGCAACCGCTTGTATTTCGCTCATTCAAGGCTACCCAGAATACATTGAAATGGTGCGTGAACTCGCGCCAATTGTTACTGAAGAGTGGGGGCATTTTCGCGCGGTTCTTGCTGAATTGGACAAACGCGGCTTGACTTTAGGACGGCAACGCAAGGACGAATACGTAAATGAATTGATGAAATTTGAACATAAATCAGGCGACAGAACGGAAAGATTGGTTGAGAAACTATTGGTTTGCGCTCTTATTGAGGCGCGAAGTTGTGAACGATTTCGACTTTTGTCGCTCTATATCAACGATTTAGGTTTGCGTAAATTTTATTATAAATTTATGATTGCCGAAGCAGGACATTATCGTCTGTTTATTGATTTGGCAAAAAAATATAGTGGGAATGAGGAGAAAACAATGGCTCGTTGGAAAGAATATCTCGATTATGAATTGGAGATTATGGGAAGATTAGAAGTCAGAGGCGACAGAATGCATTAATTTAATGATGAGTGATGAATAATGAATAATGAATAATGAAAAAAGCGACCCCTCAGTAAAAAGGTCGCTTTTTTTCATTATTCATTATTCATCATTCATCATTTATCATTTATCATTTCCGATTCGTATTCATCTTTAACGGCTTTTTTCCAAGCCGTCCTTTTTCTAAAAAACTTTGGATTGATGACCAATAAGCCAAAAGATTCGGTTTCTTCTTTGGTTTGTTTGGCATGATGTGAACCGTGAGCGCGAAGGATAGCCCGCGAGTAAAAATTATCTAAAAGCGGAAACCATTCGAAACGGCGATGAATATAAACATCATGGATGAGAAAATAAATGAGACCATAAATGGAAACGCCCACACCGATAAAAAAGACTTCCCATGTTTGAGTGAAAGAGCCGTACATGTAGCAAAACATACTCGGAATGGCATAAACAAGGAAAAAAAGGTCGTTTTTCTCAAAAAAACCGTCTTTCAAATGTTTTGGTAAATGGTGGTCTTCGTGCCAACGCCACAAAAAACCGTGCATGACAAACTTGTGCGTGAACCAAGCCATAAATTCCATACCGACAACGGCGGCAAAAGTGATGAGTATATAGATTAACCAAGAAGGCATAGCGCAATACGATTTTGAATTGAATAATGATTGTTTTTGACAATACAGAATTAACAACTCAATCACCATTTTGTTTTTTTGCCCTTCAAAAAATCTTAAACACGGGGTGGTTTTTTCTCCAATATCAATTTGCCACCCGTTTTGTCAACACATTGGTAAAGACCTTCAAGGGTTTGATAATTGTGAATCTCTTTAAAATTCAATTTCATGTTTGTGATCAGTACCCAGCCGTTTGGCAATTTATCTTCAAAGACATTGCGCACTTCGCGACAAATAATGGTTTTGCCACGTACTTCGCCATCAAGCAAGGATTTTGAGACATATTTTTTGCTGCCAATTTTCAAAATGGTGGTCGAATAACCTACGATTTTCCGCCCATTTTGAGTGATCAAAATTTCATAATCGAACTCTTCCTTATAGCCTTCTCCCCAGTCAACCAGGGCTTTTCCTTGCCAAATGCCATTAAAATCTGTTTTTACAGAAGATACTGAGGGGGGCGTAAAACTGAAATGGATAAAACTAAGACAGGTAAGTAGCAGAAATTTTAAGCCTAAATGTCCTTTAAGCAGTGATTTGTGATTAGTTAGTCTCATATTATGTAAATTTTGTAATGGTTATTTGTATGAATTCGTAAGTATTACAAGGACAAAATTATGCCAAATTTCCCCAAAAATCAACCCAAACTATGTTAACGATACAGATTAGAGATTACACACGCGGCGGTTTTTTCTCTAAAATAAGCCTTCCGCCTGTTTTGTCTTCACATTCGTACAAGCCTTCGAGGGTATGATAATTGGCTTTGTGCTTATAAATCAATTCCATTTTTGAAAAAGGTATCCAGCCAGAATTTGGTAATTTATCCTCATAGACATTATGTGTTTCGCGGCATTTGAGAAAATTGTCATTGACTTCTCCTTCAATGGCTGCTCTTGCAACGTATTTTTTATTGCCGATTGTCAAAACGGTTGTTGAAATGCCTTCAACTTTTTTTCCTTTTTGCGTTAAAACCAATTCATATTCAAATTCTTCACGGTAGCCAAATCCGTAATCAACGGTCGCTTTTCCTTGCCAAATGCCTGAAAATTTTGCTTTTTGGGCGGATACTGAGGGGGGGGATGAAAACACAAATTGGCTGAATGTAAAGAACAGAATTATCAATAGTTTTGTACTAAAACCATGAAAGTCCAGTTTGGGTAAGCCGAAAGTTAATTTGTGTTTAGGAGATGTCATTTTTATATTTTTGATTTTTTACTTAAAACTTTACTTACACACGTGGCGGCTTCCTTTTCAATGAAACACGTCCTGGAATACAATTCCGATCGGAGCCCGTTGCACCTTCCCAAATACCTTCGAGGGTTGGTTGATTGTTCGTGTTTTTATATATCAATTCAACTTTTTTGATACACCATTCCGCATCTGGAATAGGGTCGGCTGAAACAATTTTTGTTTCGATATATTTCAAATAACTGCTTTTGAACTTACCAGACAATTCCATTTTAGCATTATAGGTTCGCGTATCATCCGTTGCTCTAACGATGCTGATGCCGCTAATATCTCTACCTTTTTGAGTGAAAATAACTTCAATTTGGAACATAACTCGTTTACCATAACCTTCATCGCGTGAGATTGTACCTTCCCAATAACCTGAAATATCTGTCTCTTTTGAGGGCTTTTTGGTCGTTTCCTGAACCAATACAGTGTTTTGTGAACTTGTTACCTTTGTCTGCGTTGTAGGCATATAAAGGTTTAAAATAAAAATTAAAGTATAAATCATAATCATTCTTTTTCGCAAATTAAAACAAAAATGGGAACTTGTGCCCTTAAATAAATCAATTTTCCTTAAAGATTGTTTTGAGGACAAAAGGTTTCTTTTCTAACACGTTTTTTCTAAAAGTTTTTAAACAAATAATTAACCAAGTATGAACCAGTATATCAGCCACCGCAATTTGCGGTTTTTATTTTTTGACATGCTCCAAGCCGATTCTCTAAACCGTTACGAAGCTTATGCTGATTACAGTCGAGATGCCTTTGAAATGGCGCTCGATGCGGCAAAACAAATTGCTGACACCCAACTTTTTCCTTATTATGTCGAAATGGACAGGAAAAAAGCCGTTTTTGAAAACGGCATTGTCCGCACGCATCCGCAGTTAAAAGTCTTGATTCAGAGCGTTGCGGATGGCGGTTGGATTGCAGCGACTTCGCCTGTTGAAGATGGCGGTTTACAAATGCCACATATTTTAAGCAGTGCAGCCCTATTAACGTTCTATGCGGCGAATGTCAATGCGTGTTATCCGTTTTTAACAAAAGGTGCGGCAAATTTAATCGTTAGTTTTGGATCTGATGCCTTGAAAAAGACTTATTTGCCCAATATGTTTGACGGTTCATGGCAAGGCACAATGTCTATGACCGAACCACAAGCAGGTTCGTCTTTGACGGATATTTCAACATCGGCAGAACCCACAAATACTGAGGGGGTCTATAAAATCAAAGGACAAAAGATTTTTATCTCCGGCGGCGACCACGATGCGGCTGAAAATGTTGTGCATCTTTTACTCGCTCGCATTGATGGTGCACCTGTGGGCACAAAGGGGATTTCACTTTTTGTTGTACCCAAATATCGCCCTGAAAACGGTGAATTGCTTGAAAATAACGTTACAACGGCTGGTATTTATGGAAAAATGGGACAAAAAGGCTATATCGCTGCCCACTTGATGTATGGCGAACAAGGCGACTGTTTGGGCTATTTGGTCGGTGAACCCAATAAAGGTTTGTCTTATATGTTCCAAATGATGAATGAGGCACGTATCGGAACAGGTCTTGTGGCAGCAGGGCAGGCTTCGGCAGCTTATTATGCGTCATTGAAATATGCGAATGAACGGCCACAAGGTCGTATGCCGAGCAGTAAAAACCCACTTGATGCTCCTGTTTTGATTGTTGAACATGCAGACGTTCGCCGTATGTTGTTGTTTCAAAAAGCGACGACTGAGGGGGGCATTGCTTTGTTGATGCAATGCAGCTATTATGCAGATTTAGCGCATGTTGGTACGCCTGAAGAGGCGACAAATGCCCATCTTTTGCTTGAATTATTAACGCCCATTGCCAAATCTTATCCTTCTGAAATGGGTATTCACTCCGTTTCGGCAGGTATTCAGACATTGGGCGGTGCGGGATATTGCGACGATTATCCACTCGAATTGCTGTATCGTGATATACGTGTTAATGCGATTTATGAAGGCACAACAGGCATACATGGGCTTGATATTTTGGGCAGAAAGGTGTCAATGGTTAATGGAAAAGCCTTTGAGTTGTTCAAAAAAGAAATAAATGTCACCATTACTGAGGGGGGGCAATGGGGGAAAACGGCTGCATTTTCTAAGCAATTAGCAGAAAGTATGACAGATTTGACGGATGTAACGCAAAAAATTCTAACAAATGCACGTGAAAGTGGGGCAGAAGTGATGCTCGCTGATGCGACTTTATACCTCGAATATTTCGGATTGGTTGTCGTCGCATGGATGTGGTTGAAACAAGGCATCGTTGCCGACAAGGTTTTACAAAAAGGTGTTGAAGGTGCAGACGATAAGTTGTTTTATGAAAGTAAAGTCGTAACGATGCGTTATTTCTTTGAATATGAATTGACCAAAACAAAAACCTTACAGATACAATTGTTGAATTTTGATAAATTGACAGTGAGTTTGGATAGCGCTGTTTTGGTATAAAATCAACGCACAGGTATAGTAAACTGAAATTTGAATTGTTTGTATTTTTTGCAAAAAATACAAACAATTCAAATTTCAGTTTACTATACCTCACTCTCTGAGCTTAAGCGTTACTATGTATCAATGTTGCGGCAATAATACCCATAGAAACCGCCGCATTCAGCGATTCAGCACCGCCGCCACCAGGGATTGTAATTTTATAATCGGCTTGAACTATGATGTCTTCTGAAATGCCGCTGCCTTCATTGCCGATGATGATGATGCCTTGTTTAGGAAATTTGTTGTTTTCAAAAATATTATCCCCCCTCAGTATAGCGGCAAAAGTAGGCAGGTTTGGAAAGCGATTTTTAACATCTGAAAAATCCATTTCTATCGTTTGCACCCGTAAAAAAGCACCCATACTTGCTTGAACGACTTTGGGCTGCCACACATCCACACAGGTTTTCGAACAAAATATATAAGGCATTGAGAACCAATCGGCTATGCGCATAATTGTACCCATATTGCCAGGGTCTTGTATGCCGTCGAGATAAATTGAAAAGGATTTTTGTATCAAATCATCGTTATACTGAGGGGTCGGTATTTTAGCAATAATAAAGACTTTGTTGGGTGTGGTGAGGTTAGATATTTGTTTCAATTCTGCTTCTGAAACCGTTATTGTTTTATTAAAAAAAGGTTTGAGCGTCAACTCATTGCTCTGAATCCACGTTTCTAAAGCACATATCGTTTCGATTTCAATACTTTTATGTATTAAAACTTCTTGTGCCATTTTCTCACCTTCGACGATGAAAACACCGTACTTTTGTCGCATCTTAGCTGTTTTAAGCGACAGGATATATTTATGTTTTGCTTTGGATAACAACATAGAAATGATGAATTATAAATGATGAATGATGAATTTGCGAAACGTTTAATTGTAATGGTTTCGCAGAATAAAGTTTAGTTCTTTATTTTTTTCAAAATTTCATAGATGACACGGATTTAACTGATTTAAGCCATTTTTCATTTTACTGAAAAAGAACACATGAATTTGAATTTTATTTATAATATTTTGACATTAAAAAGTAAAGAGTCTAAGTCTTTGATGCGTTTTTGGCGTATGAAACAGAACAAAAGTACTTTTTTTATACCCCTCAGTATTGGATTGTTTTTACTGTTGGTTTCGTCGTGCAATGTTGATAAATTTTTAGAGAAAGACCAATATATCGTCGGTTCAAATAAAATAAAACTTAAAAACGTCACCAGCCGCCGTTTAAAGACAAGCCTACAAACGGATTTAGCAACCTTGTATAAACAAAAAGATTTACCCGAAATTTTAATTGGCAAATCGAAATCAGGTGCATGGTTTTGGTATAAACAACAGCAAGACCCCTATTCGAATAAATTTAGGCGTTGGCTTTATAAAAGTTTTGCAAGCGAACCGACCATTTACAAACAGTCCTTTCGTGACGCAACGGTTAAAAACATGGAGCAATATCTGAAAAATATTGGTTACAACTATCCTTCTGTCCATGCTGACCATGATTATAAAAACAAAGAAAAAGGTATAGCGACCATCACTTATACGGTAGATCCAGGGACTTTATACGTCATTGACTCCTTAAAATTTGCCTGCAATGATACCGCAATCTTGTATCTGTTGCATGATACACGTGATAAAACGGTTTTGTCTAAAGGACAACCGCTTGATTTAAGGCTTTTTGACCAAGAAAAACAGAGAATTACAACTGTACTTAATAATTTCGGATATGCTCGATTTACACCAAACTATATCACTCAATTGGAAGCCGATACAACGTATCTGCGCTTCAATAGCAAAAATGAAAGACTTGTCAATATCACTCTGACTGTTCTAACACCCAATGACCGACCCACTCACCAGAAATATACGACAGGTGAAATAACGGTTTATCCTAATTTTGACGCTAGGAGGGGCGAAACAACCGCTTTTGATACTATTATTGCAGATAGAAAGAAATTCAGTACTTACGATGGTATTTTGGGTTTGAAATTAGTCCCCCTCAGTAATGCTATCCCATTGAAACAAGGTGAGTTGTATAGCAAAGAAAAAAATGATAAAACGGTTAGACAATTGACCAATTTAGGTGTTTACAAATTCGTCAATATCAAACCTGATGTAGATAAGGACGACCCAACGGCTATTTCATACAAAATATACTTAACGCCTGCTAAGAAAATGAGTTTTGACGCTGGTGTGGAAGTCAATTATTCCAATATTAATGTGTCAAATAGTGGCAGCCGTTTAGGTCGGATTGGTTTAGCAACGGATTTAGGCTTTAATCATAAAAACCTTTTTGGTGGTGCTGAACGTTTTAATTCTCGTTTTTCAGTCGGTCTTGACCGTTCACTGTCGTTTAATAAGGAAGCGGTCAATGGCTTATCGTTTGACATTCGTTTTGACAATACGCTTTCGATTCCAAAATTTATTAATTTATCAAATTCATGGCTGTTTTTCAACAAAATAGGCCTTGTAAAATCAGCTTTTTATAAAGATTTGAAGGAAAATGCCAGTTCAGAACTGACATTGAGCTATATTTTTAGCGACCGTTTGAGTTTGGATTTGTATCGCATTCAACAGTTTAATTTAGGTACACGTTATGTTTTAAAGCGTAAAAACGGTGCGGAACAGTTTATAATTAGCCCTACGGGAGTTGAATTGCAATTAACTCGTCGGACTACGAACTTTGATAGGATCGCAGATGAACGTCTTAGACGCAGTTTGACCCCTCAGTTAATGACGGGTTTTTTGGGGCGTTCATTGTCTTATGAACGAAATGGGAAAGTCAATTCCTTTGGTGAACGTTTTCAGTTTATTAGTAATATAGAACAATCCGGATCGGAGGTTTTACTTTTAGAAAAGTTATTTAACAAAGGAAATGCCTACAATTTAACAGATTCGTTGCCTTTTTCAAAGTTTTTACGAGGCGATGTTGAATTGCGATATAACAGACAAGTGACATCAAAAAGATTATTTGCCGCAAGGCTTTCAATGGGTATTGCAAAAAGTTTGGATAGTGCACCCGTTCCTTATTCAAGGCAGTTTTATGTTGGAGGACCTAATAGTATTCGAGGTTGGATTATTAGAGACATTGGGCCGGGCGGTTATCATGATTTTACACTCGATTCAGCTGCGACCAAAGCTTTTCCATTTCAAGCGGGTGATTTGAAATTGGAATTCAATTCAGAGTTTAGATTCCCTCTTTTTTGGCGTTTCAACACCGCTATTCTATTTGATGCAGGTAATATCTGGAATATAAAAAAAGATGACAAACTGCCCAATGGCAATATTGATAAGTTTTGGTTTGACCAAATTGCCATCAGTTCAGGTATTGGTTTGCGCCTTGATGTGACTTATGCGACTATTCGTTTAGATTTTGGCTTCAAATTGCGTGAACCTTATGAAACGAATGGTAATAATTGGATTCCAGTTAATGAATATTCATGGAAGCGCAATGTCAACCCTAATTTTGCTATTGGCTTACCTTTTTAGGGATTGGTTATTGGTTATTAGGGATTGGCATTAACCAATACCCACTAAATAATAACCAATCCCTAATAACCAAACAAAAAAAGCTGTTTCGAATGCATCGAAACAGCTTTTTTTGTTTTTAAGAAGAAAATGAACGCTAATACTTTCGTTTCTCTTTCTTCTTTCGGGCTTTGAACATGTTGCCACCATTGTCATTATTGCCAGCAGGAGAGCCTGTTCGTATCATAGCACATCGGAAACCGATTTTGCTGTCCGATTTGTCTTCATCTTTGAAACGACGTGAACCAGGAGATAACCAGAAAGCACGGTCAGCCCATGAGCCACCTTTAATAACGCGGGCTTTGTCGCTGATAAGCGTTTTTTTACCATAATCATACATCGGTTGGTTCTCGAAATATTTAGAAGTCGAGTCACCGTCCATGTAGTCATACAATTTAGAACGTTTGTAGTTCTCACGATTGGCTACTTCATCGTCTTGTTCGTCACGATATTTGAGGCGACCTGTTGTATCATCTTTAACAGGTTTACCTTCTTCGTTCAATACTTTTCGTTTGAAAGAGTTACCACGGAAAGGGTCGAGGTCTTGATTATCCGCATCGCGCAAAGCCAAACTTGTCGTTGGACGATAAACATCCATAGTCCATTCGTTGACATTACCAGCCATATTGTAAAGACCATAGTCATTAGGCCAGAAAGCGCGGACAGGACCAGGACGAGCCGAGTGGTCATTCAAGTTGCCAGCCATACCCATATAGTCACCGCCACTGCGTTTGAAGTTGGCTAACATGTCACCTTGATTACGGTCATGGCGTTGGTAACGGACAGTATTGCCATTCCAACCATAAATCCGACGGTCAGTGATACGCTCATCCTTTGCTGAAGCCATATTGCCTTTCAAGCCCAAAGCAGCGTATTCCCACTCCGCCTCAGTTGGTAAACGATAAGCAGGAAGCAAGATACCGTCTTCAAATTTGACTTGACGTTTGCCTTTCCCTTTGCCAGCAGCACTGTAGTCGCGCAATTGATTGCGTGGAATAACTTCATATTGACCTGCTAAATAAGCTTCGGTATTGAAGTTATTGGCATCTTTTTGTTCCAACTGCGGTTTGATGATACCTTTTTCAATCAATATCATCTCATTCACACGGTCAGTACGCCATTTACAATATTCGTTGGCTTGTAACCAATTGACACCTACAACAGGGTAATCGTTGTAAGCAGGGTGGCGCAGATAGCTTTCAACAAAAGGCTCGTTGTACGATAATTCCTCGCGCCAAACGAGTGTATCGGGCAAAGCCTTTTGGAAAATTTCGGGATAAGAGCCACTGAAGACACGGTCGAGCCAGTACAAATATTCGCGGTAGTCCGTGTTGGCAACTTCTGTTTCGTCCATATAAAATGAAGAAACCGTTACGCGGCGCGGTACGTTGTTCCACTCAAATGTAACGTCTTGTTCCGTCAAACCCATTGAAAAGGTGCCACCTTCAATCAAAACGAGATTTGGTCCAGTTGCTTGACCTTTATAAGGTAGTTTTTCAAATCCGCCCCATTTAGGGTCGTTGTAAGCCCATCCAGTTGTGGATGAGCGCTCTTTTTTCTTACAGGATGTTGAGAGTACAAAGCTTGCACCCAACATCAACATTAAACTTAACTTGAACAGTTTTTTCATTGCTCTGAATTGCAGGTTAAAACGGTTTTAAATTTTGAACGCGCAAAGATACTTTTTTGCTCTATTTCCCATCAAAATCGAATATCAAATTAACGGCTTGTTGAAAAGTTTATTTCCTGAATAGAAACATTTTGTAAAAAAACATTGACAAACAGTCAATGTAGAAAACGTGATGCAGGATACTTGACTCAATTATTACCCCCTCAGTATAGAAAGGCTTTTACTGGAGTTTTGATACCGATTCGATGAATTAAACTCTATCAAGAAAACTGCCAAGTTTTCATTGCGCAGAATTCATAAGTACATAGAGTTAAATAGCCATTCATTGATTTTTTTATAATGGGTTGATTAAGAATGCCTTATAAAAATAATTAAAGCTAATTATGGAAGATTGACAATTAAATTTTGAAATCATAAATTTAAAACTTTAATCAAGGTAGTGGTATGGCTGTTGTGTATTTAACTTCACTCATAACAAAGAAACTATTGATATGCGAAACACATTGAATACTGGCTAATTTTTGTTGATGAAACAGGTAATACGCATCCATATCAGGAACGATGATTTTTAAAATATAATCAAAAGACCCAGAAACGACACTACTCTCAACAACTTCTGGCAATTGATTGATGGTCTCATTAAAAACGCTAAAATCGTCAGCGGATTGTTTGAAGAGCGAAATATTGCAATAAACGATGAGCGACTGCCCCAATTTTTTTTTATTCAATACGGTGACATATCTTTCAATAATGCCTTCGTTTTCCATTTTTTTGATGCGTTCATGGACGGGCGTTAGAGAAATATTTACTTGTGCAGCGATTTCTTTTATCGTCAAATGCGCATTGGTTTGCAATAACGACAATATCATTTTGTCAATTTTATCTAATGTAATCATTCCGTAGAAAGTTTTTTTATTTAAAGGCTTAAAACAATATTTTTCAGAAAAATTTTCTGTTATTTCTCAATAAGTAGAAAATTTTTGTTATTATCAGTTGCAAATGTAAAATATATTTCAGAAGCCATAGCTTTGCGGCTTCAAAAAATATTTAGTTCTAACCAAGTATAAACCAGTTTAAAATTATGATTATTGGTGTTCCAAAGGAAATCAAATCAAGTGAAAATCGCGTAGCCCTTACACCTGCGGGCACAATGGAGTTAACCCGTCGAGGACATACTGTTTTTGTCGAGACACAAGCAGGCGATGGTTCTGGCTTTTTCGACCATGAATATGTAAGTGCAGGAGCCCAAATTCTCTCCACAGCTGCAGAAGTTTTTGCAGCCGCAGAAATGATAATGAAAGTTAAAGAACCGATTGAACAAGAATATGCTTTAATCAAACCACATCACTTAGTTTTCACCTATTTTCATTTTGCCAGCTATGAACCCTTGACTCATGCCATGATTCAAAGTGGTGCTGTTTGTTTGGCTTATGAAACCGTGGAAATGCCAGATCGTTCTTTGCCACTTCTCGTTCCCATGAGCGAAGTGGCGGGACGTATGGCCATTCAAGAAGGTGCAAAATATTTGGAAAAACCTGCCAAGGGACGTGGCGTTTTGTTAGGTGGCGTTCCAGGTGTTGAACCTGGTCGTGTTTTGATTCTCGGCGGTGGCATTGTCGGCGCACAAGCTGCAAAAATGGCTGCAGGTCTCGGGGCACAGGTCATTATCATGGACATTAGTTTGCCGCGTTTGCGTTATTTGAATGATGTCATGCCCGCCAACGTCGTTACACGTTATTCGAGTGAATACAATATCCGACAACTGATTGGTACACAAGACCTTATCGTTGGTGCGGTATTGATTCCAGGCGCAAAAGCACCGCATTTGATTACACGGGATATGTTGAAAATGATGCGTCCAGGCACTGTTTTAGTGGACGTAGCGGTTGACCAAGGCGGCTGTATAGAAACGTGTAAACCCACAACACACGAAGACCCGACATTTATTATTGACGATGTTGTTCACTATTGCGTTGCCAATATGCCAGGTGCAGTACCTTATACTTCAACAATTGCTTTGACAAACGCCACGCTGCCTTATGTGATTCAATTAGCAGAAAAAGGTTGGAAAAAAGCGTGTAAAGAACATAATGACTTGAAATTAGGCTTAAATATCATCAACGGAAAGGTTGTATATAAAGGTGTCGCAGATGCTTTTGATTTGCCACTTGAAAATGTCGAAAACTTCCTATAAATTTGTTTTTCTAATTCTCGAAAGACATTAGATAAGTTTTCCGTTAATTGCGAAAACCCGAAAGGCAACACTTTCGGGTTTTTGCTTTTTGTAAAATAAATACGCTTTTTACTGAGGGGGTAAGTAACTCTTATTCTTTTCTTTGCGTTTTTAAAAAGTTGCTTTCCGAATGTTCCAAAAATAACTCATGCTTTTATTATTTTTTATCATTAAAACCTTTACTCAAAATGAAGAATAAACGCATTTTGCCCCTGTTTTTTAGCTTAATCACTTTGTTTGTTATAGCCCAACCTGCGCTCATCAAAGACATTAATAGCTATTCCGCTTCTTCAAATCCACAAGAATTATTGACAATCGGTAATCGGACTTTTTTTTCCGCTGACGATGGCGTTCATGGCGGAAGTTTGTGGGTTTCTGATGGTACGACAAATGGCACTCGGTTCATAAAAAACTTTACCACTGATGGGCAGCCAGCCTATATGCGAAATGCGATTGAGGTTAATGGTCAATTAGTCTTTTTTGTGTCATACACAAATGCAAATTTTGGTGCGACTTCTCAACTTTGGAAGTCAGATGGTACAGAACAAGGCACAGTAAAAGTGATGGATTTGGGCTTCGTTCATTTTGCAGTGCAACCCATAACACTTGGGTCTTTGGTCTTTTTTAGTAATAATGGGGCTCTTTGGAAGACAGATTTGACTCCAGCAGGCACAAAAAGTATTAGAGACATTAAACTTGGTTCAGATAACGGTACACCTTTAGGCAATTTTGAACGAGCAAATGGTTTGATTTTTTTCGTAGCAATAGAACAAAATGGCAATGAAATTTGGCGTACCGACGGTACTGACTCTGGAACTTTTCTTGTAAAAGATATTAATGCAGGTAGTTCAGGCAGTAATCCGCGCAATTTGGTTGCCTTTGGCAATCGCGTTTTTTTTACAGCAATGACCAATCAATTAGGTGTAGAATTGTGGTCGTCTGATGGTACAACCGCAGGGACAACAAATATTATTGACTTGCACCCGGGGTTTGAAGACGGTGCTTTTCAACCTCATGTTGCCAATGGCATTTTATTTTTTTATGGTAAAACAACTGGTTCTAAATATGGACTTTGGCGTACCGATGGCACAGCGGTGGGTACTCAATTAGTGAATAATACACTCAATCTTTCTTTTTCAAGTCTTCGCAATACATGGACAACCAGCTTTCGTGGAAAGTTATACTTCAATAGAAGTATTTACAACGACTTTCGTGATGGTGAATTATGGGAATCTGACGGCACAACTGCTGGAACTAAGTTTGTTCATTATCTGCCTTCAAGTCACACCCTCTATCGCAGCTCAAATTCTGATAAATTTCATTTTGGGCAATCTGATTCGTTACTCATATTTGGTGGAGCAACAAGTAATCTCATCTCAAATAGTAGTGATTTAGGTATTGAACTTTGGGCAACTGATGGAACCACAAATGGTTCACGTCTGCTAAAAGATATTTACAGGCGTTTTAAGTTTGGTTCAAACCCACGCAACTTTGCAAAAATCGGCAATAATATTCTTTTTTCAGCTACGGATCAAACTTCTGGTAATGAGTTGTGGCGAACCGATGGTACTGAGGGGGGGACTGTTTTGCTCAAAAATATCAATGCAAAGACTGCCAGTTCTAATATTTCAAATATTCAGAAATTGGGGAACAATCAAATTATTTTTCGTGCCAACGATAACCAAACAGGTTTTGAGCCTTGGCGCAGCGATGGAACATTTAATGGAACTTATCTCCTAAACGATATTTGGACAGGTGGTTTTGACGGATTGCCTCAAATAGATGATTTCAATTTCTTTGAATTTCAAGGTAAAGCATTTTTTTCGGCAAACGATTCGCTGCGAGGACGTGAGTTGTGGCAAACAGATGGTACAATAACAGGGACTCGGCTGTTCAAGGACTTAAATCCTACGAGTTTGGTCGGTTTTACAAATAATGATTCTAATCCATCACAGTTTTTCCAATTTGGTAATGGCTTTTTATTTCAAGCAACGGATTCTGCATTCGGACGTGAGTTGTGGCGAAGTGAAGGTACTGAGGGGTCAACATTGCGTTTTGCTGATCTTTCATTTGGAAAAAGCCATACCAGTTTTTATTCTAACTTTACAAATGTGAATGGTAAGGCTTTTTTTATCGCTCGGGCTGGACGAGCGACGGGTTTGTTGTGGCAAACAGACGGAACAGATGCAGGAACAACAGTTGTTCCCGGAAGCGACACACTTGTGTTGGACACTTATTATCAGCAAATTTATAAAGTCAAAAATAGCAAAAAAGTGCTTTTTTATGCCTATTTACAACCTGGTTATGAATCTGCTCTGTTTGCTTCTGATGGTTCAAGTGTGCAACTTCTTAAAAAGATGGAAATCAAAACAAATTTTGCGAGTCGTAATTATTTTGCAGATTTGGGTAATACGACACTGTTTGCAGCTGTGAATGATCTTTCTACTGGGCTTTGGCGGACTGACGGTACACCTACCGGAACGACATTAGTGCGTAATTTTCCAGTCGCCAGTATCTTTGGTTTTAAATCCTTTAAAAATGAACTTTTTTTCATTGTTTTGAATCCACTCTTGAAAACATTTGAGCTTTGGCGGACTGGCGGTAGTGATGCAGGAACTTTACTTGTTCAAACATTTCCATCGCCAAATGGTAGTGTTTCTGTTTCATTAGATATGATAGTTTGGAATAATCGGTTGTATTTTGCAGGACGAGATACTTCGTTCGGTGGTGAAATTTGGTCAACAGATGGCACAACCAATGGCACTCGACGTGAATTTGATATACGTGTTGGCAGTGAATCATCAAATCCGAATGGATTTACGGAGATAAATGGTTCTTTAGTTTTTATAGCCGATAATGGCGAAACCGGTGCCGAGTTGTGGCGAATCAATCCCAGTGGTACATTAGAACCTTTAAGATTATCAGCTCAAAATGTCACGGTTTCTCCTAATCCTTCAACAGATGTCGTTCAATTTGATTTAGAAGAAAATGTGTCTTTTGATGCCTTGAAAATATATGATTCCGTAGGAAAACTCATGAAAAATGTAGACATTTCAACTGCAAATAAAAAAGTAGTTGTCTCTGTTGTTGATTTGCCAGCCGGTATTTATCATGCCGTTTTTACGGGTTCAAACACCTCCTCTGTTATTTCTAAAAAGATTATGAAATCGAAATAAGATAGATTTTGTAAAAAACTATAATGATAAAAAAGCATTGATACTTAAGGTTTCAATGCTTTTTTTATCTTTGAAATTCTAACTAAAAAAAATTTCAAAAACCACTAATCTAAACGCTTGCTATGACAAAAACAGCACTAAATATTTGCCTTTTTTTACTTTACCAAAATTTTCTTTCTGCTCAAATTGCTATTACAGGGAAAGTGAGCGATTCTAAAACACAAGAGCCGCTGATAGGCGCAACCATTCTCTTGAACGGAAAGGGGAGTGTGACGGATATTCAAGGAAATTATAAAATCGAATTGTCTCAAACGGGTATGTATAAGGCTTCTGTCTCCTTTGTTGGATATGAAAATTTGATTAAAAACGTGTCCATTACTGAGGGGGGGCAAATTCTGAATTTTGAGATTGCAGAAGCAAATAATATGCTCCAAACAACAACTGTTACGGCGGGTAAATTTGAAAAACCTTTATCAGAAGTTACCGTTTCCATGGATATTTTGAAGCCACAACTCATTGAAAACGTCAATACAAGGCGTGTGGACGATGTTTTGCAGAAGATTCCAGGTGTCAATATCATGGACGGACAAGCCAATATTCGCGGTGGTTCGGGTTGGTCTTATGGTGCGGGTAGCCGTGTTTTGCTTTTGGTGGACGACATTCCCGCCTTGCAAGCCGATGCTGGTTTTCCAAATTGGAAAGATATTCCTGTAGAAAATATAGAACAAATTGAAGTCGTAAAGGGTGCAGCATCAGCACTTTATGGCTCGTCGGCGATGAATGGCATTATTAATATTAGAACAGGTTTTGCCAAATCTGAACCGATTACAAAATTAGCGACTTTTTACACCGCTTACCTTGCGCCAAAAGATGCCCAAAAGCAATGGTGGAAAGGCAATTCACAGCCTTATGATGCGGGTTTTAGTTTCTCACATGCCCAAAAGTTTAACAAATTGGACTTCGTTGGAACGGCATTTTACAGCAATACAAGTAGCTTTATGAAAGGTGTTTATGACAAATACGGTCGTATCTCTTTCGCCACACGTTACCGAATCACTGACCGTCTAAGCGTAGGTATCAATGCCAACTTCAATCAATCGTCTGCGAACAACTTTTTTTACTTCGCTAATCACTTAGATAGTGCGTTTATCGGTGCAAAAGGCAGCTACAATACAGGTACTCGTCGCCGTTTTTGGGTTGACCCTTATCTCAATTATTTTGATAAAAAAGGCAATCGGCATAAGATTTTGATGCGTTATTACTCTGTTGATAATGAACTTTTGAACAATCAGTCCAATCAATCTCAACTTTATTATACAGAATATCAGTTCCAAAGACCGATGTTTGACGATAAATTGGTCGTCACCGCAGGAGCTGTGAGTGGTGGTACAACTGTCCAAGCTCCTTTGTATGGCAACAACAGTTACAGTTCCCTCAACCTCGCTGCTTATGCCCAAGCCGATGCGAAATTGGACAGACTCAATTTGTCTTTTGGTGCAAGATATGAGCGCAACACGATTTATGGGCCCGACACAATCATTTTCAATAAACGGTACAAAGAAGCTGCGCCAAATGGTGGAAAACTCAAAGAAGCCAAACCCGTGTTTCGCTTAGGTGCAAATTATAGAGTAGGCAATGCGACTTTTTTGAGGGCTTCTTGGGGGCAAGGCTACCGTTTTCCAACGATTGCGGAATTGTATATCAATACTTTAGCAGGTGCTTTGCGTATTTTTCCAAACCCGCAATTGACTTCTGAAACAGGTTGGACAGGCGAATTTGGTGTCAAACAAGGCTTTAAAATAGGTGGTTTTCAAGGCTTCGCTGATGCGTCGGTCTTTCAATCGGAATACACGAATATGATGGAATTTCAAGCAAGCGGCGACTTTTTGTTCAAAACGGGCGAGTTTGGTTTTCATTCCATCAATGTCGGAAATACCCGTATCAAAGGTTTTGAAGTGAGTGTGCAAGGGCAAGGTAAAGTGGGTGATTTTACCCCCTCAGTATTGATAGGCTATACGTATATTGATCCGAAATTCAAGGAGTTTAGAAAAACAGACAGCTTAAATTCATCGGCTAATTACAATGTTTTGAAATACCGTTTTAAACATAATTTTAAATTTGATGTGGAGTTAGCACATAAAAAATTCCTCGTCGGTGTCGCTGTTTTGTACAACAGCAATATGGATGCCATTGACCGAATTTTGGAACAAGACTTGCGCCCTATTTTGGGTTCAGCAGGGCAGCCTTTTTTAAGCATCGGTGAGTTCAGACGAGCGCATAATAACGGTTTTACAACCCTTGATATACGTGCCGCTTACTTTTTTACACCCAAATTTAAATTGACAGTCATTGGCGCAAATTTGACAAATACAGAATACACGTATCGTCCTGGCTTGTTAGAAGCACCTCGAAATGTTCAATTGCGTTTGGATTATAAGTTTTAATTAGTAAAATATTTGAACCATAGTTTTCTAATTCAATAAAAGGGTCTATCTTTGCGCGGATTTTGAAATAACCCGATGTTGGTTGAGCCAATGAGTCGGGTCTTTATTAACTAATTACACAATATTTCAGATGGCAGTTAAAATCCGTTTGCAAAGACACGGTCGCAAGAAAGCACCGTTTTACCACATCGTTATCGCTGACAGCCGTTCACCACGTGATGGCAAATTCATCGCTAAAATCGGTACTTATAACCCGATGACAGTTCCTGCAACTATCGACCTTGACCGCGATGCGGCATTCAGTTGGTTAGAAAAAGGCGCACAAGCGACTGATACAGTGAACGCAATTCTTCGTTACAAGGGCGTTATGTTCCGTAAGCACCTTCAACGTGGCATCAACAAAGGTGCAATCACGACTGAACAAGCTGCTGACCGTTACAACGAGTTCATCGAGAACAAAGAAAAAACAATCAGCGCAAGTGTTGTTAAAACACAAGCTAAAAAAGCAGAATTCCACCAAGCTGTTTTTGGTAAGCCTAAAGCTAAGAAAGTTGTTGAAGCACCTGTTGCTGAACCAACAGAAGTTGCTGAAGTTACAGAAACAGTTGAATCAACTGACGCAGCTGAATAATCAATTTTTAATTTGTTACTGAGGGGTCGCTTTTGAATCTTTTTGATAAAAAAAACGATAAACCATTAGCAACAATTGATTTAGACATATAAGTTTGCACTACGAGCCTGATGGAACCGATTGTTGTTCCATCAGGTTCGTATTCTTTAAGCCTTAATTTTTTGCCTAAAATTGAGTGATTTTGAGGCATTAATCGTAACCAAATTTTTAAAACTCACATTCTAAAAATCAAAAAATCATGCTCGATTTAAATGAAAAATACCTGGGCCGCCTACAAGAAATTGCGGAGGGCATTCAAAATTCAGAAGCGTATGCTGCGTATTTGGACACTGAAGAGGAAGCTGAATACAAAGTTTTATGCGATATATATGAGCCACGCATTGCAAAAATTTATGCAGAAGTGGCTGCCAACGACCCGTTGCAACTGATTTCGTTGGAGCGTATTCTTTTGAATCCTTATTTTGAAGGTTTGTTTCTTCAAC
This sequence comes from Saprospiraceae bacterium, assembly GCA_043772905.1. GTDB lineage: Bacteria > Bacteroidota > Bacteroidia > Chitinophagales > Saprospiraceae > JAAFJT01. Next base: position 27,305 of record JAYVFS010000069.1, read on the forward strand.
GCATTTTGGGCTTCTCTGTACTGAGGGGTCAAATCAATGACCAATTCAAATATGTACGTCCACAAAATCACTTTAAAGAAATTTTGACGGCGATTCTCGAATCGTCAAACTTCGAGTTTATCAAAAAACGTATTGGTCAATCCGTCCAAATGGGTTTTGCATTGTCAAGTGATATTTGGATTACTGACTTTATCAATGACGTTGTTAACAAACGTTTGCGTTATTATTTGCAAAGCAATAAATTAGATAAATTCCGTGAATTGCACGAACGTGACTTGGGTTTCCAACGTTATCAAGCGCAATTTGATAAGGATAATTTCTTAACGGCTAACTTTCCGAACAACTTTTCTGCCTTGAAAGTCGAATATCCAGAACTTAAAAACTTCTTGATGTACCGCATTGGTAAGCGTCTGAACAACGAAAGTTTGTTATCATTCATCGTTGATTCGGTTAAAAATGAAGCACTTCAAGGGACATCTGAACACATTCAATTGATGTGTTTGACCATGAATTTCTTTAATTTAGAGCCACAAGATACTGAAGCGGTTAAGTTGATTTTCAACAAGTTACGTGTTGAAATTCCAGAATTTTCTGAAACATATTTGTCTTTCATCAACGATATGCAAGAAGCTGCTTTTGACTTAGATGCCAAAGCTGAAATGAAAGCATCAACGATGATTCACCGCGAGGTGGAGGACGATTTGACGGAATATTACCGCATGGCAGATATTATACATACACAAGATTATGAAAGCGAAGATGTTATGCAGGTTGTAAAACAATTTTATTACAATCATGAAGGACTGTCAACCGTCAATGAGTCTGTACGGCGTTTGATTTTTGGCTATCTTCAACGCTTTATTACCAGTTTGAAAACTCGGGAATATCCTAAATATTTTGAGATTTCAAAAACCTTTTCTGCTTATATGCGCATCTTTGAAAATGAGCATTTCAATCAAAATTTGCGTGATATTTCGCTTGTTTATATCCATAAATGTCTTGTTAAATTCATTGACAAACGCGCCAAAGAATATCAAGAGGTCAAACGTTTCGTCGCCACTTATTTTGTAGTGTGGCACTTTTTGAAAGAAAAAGAAATCGTCGAAATGTTCAAAACCCGTCGTAAACGCAAAACGACAGACGCTTAATTAGTGGATAATGGATAGTTGATAATGGATAATTCCCTATTGTCAACTATCCATTTTTCATTATCCATTACCCTCTATACATTATCAATTATCCATTATCAATTATCCATTAATTAGATGTTTCGCTATTTCATTGCCAACAAACCATTCAATGTCCTTTGCCAATTTACGCAAGAGAGCGAAGGGCAACGGACTTTGGCGGACTTAAATTGCGAGTTTCCAAAGGATGTTTATCCCATCGGGCGGCTCGATATTGACAGCGAAGGTTTATTGTTGATGACCAATGACCGCAAACTCAATCATACTTTACTCAACCCCCAATTTGCACATGAGCGCACCTACCTTTCTCTTGTTGAAGACGTGCCGACTGACGATGCACTTCTTCAATTTCAAACAGGTTTAGATATAAAAATTGGAAAAAAGCGACACAATACACTGCCTTGCAAATGCAATAGGGTAGAAGACCTCACACCTTTTTTCAATGGAAATAATGTTTGGGAACGTGTGCCGCCACCCATGCCGCAAGCCTGGAAGCCCATGGTTTGGCTTGAAGCCCTATTGATTGAAGGAAAACACAGGCAAGTACGACGTATGTGTGCCAAAATCGAACATCCTTGCCTCCGCCTAATACGTGTAAAAATCGCTGATTTGACAATCGGTGATTTACAACCCAATGAAGTTATAGAGTTAGACAGAGATTTTGTTTATGAAAAATTAGGGTTAATTTAAGCGTAAACAGTAACGTGTTTTTGTCATTCTGAACGCAGTGAAAGAATCTAAATTATTCATTTTCAAGGATTTATACAGATTCTTTCACTGCCGTTCAGAATGACAAAAAAACTGTTTGTACTTAAAGAGAAGTAATGTTATTTGGAAAATCTGTAATCAAACCATCCACTTTCCACCCCCTCAGTATCGCGGCCGTTTTCACATCATTGACCGTCCAAGTCACTATTTTTACACCGAGTTTATGGGCGTTCTCAACCGTTCTTTTTCTCAAAAATTTATAATAAGGGCTGTAAATGGCGGGTAAAAAGCCCAATTGCCTGATGTTTTGAAGGAAAGAATACCTATTTTCAGTCAAAAACGCCAATTTTACTGAGGGGGTCTGTCTTTTCATTTCTTTCAAAAAATGAGGGTCAAACGAAGAGATATAAGAGGTTGTAGGCGTATCTAAACCTATTTTTTTAATCTCATCTGTCAAAAGACGTACAAAAGAAGGCGGTGGTAGCACCAAACGACCATACCAATTCGGGTGACTTTTAACCTCAATATTCCAAAAGGGCTTCCTCAAATTTTCTTTTTCACAAAAGGCATGAACAGCCGAAACCAATTCATAAAAGGTTGGTTTACAGGATTTTATCGCTTCTTGTGTCGGAAAATAAGGGTTACCAAGAATTCCGCAATCGTATTGTTGAATTTCGGAAACGGTTAAATGTCGCAGCAATAATCCTTTAGTGATGCGTGGTGTTCTGTTGACAAACGCATCGGGTATTCTTTCACAAAGTTCGTCATCAGGCAATGAACAAAAAAGCGGAGACATCCACGGTTCATGCGACACGACCAGTTGATTGTCTTTTGAGACAACAACATCAATTTCCAAACCGTCAACGCCCAACGCAACGGCTTTGCAACAGGAAGCAATCGTATTTTCAGGCAGCAGTCCCCGCGCCCCACGATGTCCTTGGATATGAAAAGTTTTTTGAAAATTCAAAGGCTTTAATTTTTTGAATACATATAGAAATCTATATATTTGCCAATTCCGTACCAAATATCCTAATTACTTAAAAATTTATAATGACAAATCAACCTTTCCAAATAGCCGTTAACGATAAACTATTTGAAGTAACGCCGCAAGCTGCTGCTGAATTGGATATTATTGCTGATGGCGATGGTGTATTCCATATTTTAAAAAATCAAAAATCGTACAAAGCTGAAATTCAGTCTGTTGATTATTTGACTAAGACATTTACCTTCAAAATAAATGGCTCTATTCATACTGCCAAAATCAACGATATGTACGACCGGCTCATTGACCAATTGGGTATGAAAGTCGGTGTAGCGCAAAAAGTAGGCGATATAAAAGCACCGATGCCCGGTTTGGTTATCGAAGTCGCTGTTGAAGTCGGTCAAACGGTTGCAAAAGGTGATAAAGTTTTAATTTTAGAAGCCATGAAAATGGAAAACGTCATCAAAGCCGCAGGAGACGGTATCGTTAAAGCGATTCACACCACAAAAGGGCAACCTGTTGAAAAAGGACAACTATTAATAGAAATGGAAGGTTAATGATGAAATATGAATGATGAATAAAACGACCCCTCAGTAAAGAATCGTTTTATTCATCATTTATCATTCATATTTCATCATTTTTTAGTTCACTATCATGGTTGCATAATCCAATTGTTGTTGAACGATATTCTTAGGCAGTTCTCTGTATTCATATTGTTGATTACGCAATTGAGGCTCAAAACCAGCGTCTTTAATCGCTTGTTGAATACCATCAGCCGTGAAACGGAAGGCGGCACCAGCTGCCGAAACCACATTTTCCTCTATCATAATCGAGCCAAAATCGTTTGCACCTGCGTGCAAACAAACTTGCGCGACTTGCTTTCCAACGGTCAACCAAGACGCTTGAATGTTTTTGACATTGGGCAACATGATGCGACTCATGGCAATCATACGGATATATTCGTCTCCTGAAACGGTATTTCGAGCGCGTTTGATTTTCTTCAACAAGGTATCTTCGTCCATAAAAGGCCAAGGAATGAACGCAAGGAAACCATTTGCATCTTCGGGCTTTTGCGCTTGCACTTCACGTATTTTTACAAGATGTTCAAAACGTTCTAAATTCGTTTCGATATGCCCAAACATCATCGTTGCTGATGTCGTCAAATGCAATTGATGTGCTTGACGCATTACTTCAAGCCATTCCTCTGCACCACATTTTCCTTTTGAAATAAGGCGACGCACACGGTCGTCCAAAATTTCAGCACCTGCACCTGGCAGTGAGTCCAAACCGGCTTCTTTCAAAGCCTTTAAAACGTCATAATGTGTTGATTTCTCAAGCTTTGTGATGTGTGCAATTTCAGGTGGTCCGAGCGCATGCAATTTGAGGTTTGGGTATAATTCCTTCAAATTTTTGAACAAATCCACATAAAAAGCCAAACCCAAATCGGGATGATGACCACCTTGCAAAAGCAATTGTTCACCGCCAAACTTGAAAGTTTCTTCAATTTTCACTTTATATTCTTCAATCGTTGTGATGTACGATTCGGCATGATTGGGGCGGCGATAAAAATTGCAAAACTTACAATTCGCATTGCACACGTTTGTGGTATTCGAGTTACGGTCAATAATCCAAGTCACTTTATTATGAGGCACTTGTATTTGCCGCAAACGATTGGCGACGTACATCAATTCCGTAGTCGGTGCATTTTCAAATAAAAAAACGCCTTCTTCGGCGGTCAAGTGGTCAAAACTTAAGGCTCTTTCAAGCAAATTGGCGATATTCATCTATGATTTATGATTTTTTTCAAAAAAATACTGTTGAGGAACGAAATCCCGATACCATCGGGAAGGGGGTGCTAAATGCAAAACAAAAGTACAAAACTATGGTTGCAAACTTTCAAAAAAAAATGAAAGTTTAAAATGCCCCCTCGGTATCAAGTCCATTTCGTCATAGAAATCATCGCTTTTGGATAGTTTTGACCTAATTTTAAGCAAGAAGCAGCCTGTTCAGAATCGGTTAAAGTGTCAGGACGATGGATTTTTTCAATCGGCACTTTTTGCAATTCAGGTAACCACAATTTGACATATTCACCTTTGGCATCATAACGTGTCGCTTGACTTAAAATATTGAAATAACGGTCTTCACGAGGGTCATTGCCAACTCCTGCAATGTACATCCAATTGACATAATTACTGCATGGGTCATAGTCAACTAATTGACTTTCAAACCATTCTGCGCCCATTATCCAATTAATATTTAAATCTTTTATCAAAAAACTGGCGACATTTTGACGACCTCGATTGGACATGAAACCCGTCGTATTCAGCTCGCGCATATTGGCATCAATGAACGGAATCCCTGTTTTGCCCTCTGCCCAAATACTAAAAAGTCGCTCATCGCTTTGCCATTTTTTATCAGGTTTGCTTGTCAAACCACCGATTTTGAAAATAGTGTCTTCATGTTTTTTGCCAACAAGTCGAAAATAATCACGCCACAGCAATTCAAAAAACAACCAATATGTTGAGCGGTTGTCACCCCTTTCTGCTTCATATTTTTTCAATTCATGGTAAATCATTTTTGGCGACAAACAGCCTTGCGACAAATAGGCTGAAAACTTAGAAGAATAGTCGCCACCAATCATCTCATTTCGTGTTTCTTCATAAGTTTTGACCAAATTTGTATCCCAAAGATAATATTTCAAGCGTTTCAACCCCTCCGTCTCTCCACCTCGAAAAGGTAAAACAGCACGTTCGTCATTTTCAAAATCGTTGAAACCAAAATCCGAAAGTGGGGGGATTTCACCCATTTGAAGGTCGAAACTTGTATTCCCAATCATATTTGGCGTAGGAAAAGGCTCTCTAACAGGCGTAATACGTTCAACTTCTTTGCGATATTGTGAAAAAGTGTCAGGCGTATGATTCACAGGAAACGGCAAATCGGCGGTATGATACAGCATTTTCCCACGACAATAGCGCAACTCTTGACCGATTCGCCATAGGTTTTGTTCTAATTTGTCTTGAACGTGCAACTCCTCAGTGGTTCTTTCACGATTACAAAAGACCCAAGACGTTTTAGCTTGTTGGGCAATATCGAAGACAATTTCTTCGGGTTTACCTATGCGTACATACAATTCTGACCCTCGATTTCTAAGACTTTGCCTTAAATCCATAAGACTTTCGAGAATAAAACGCAGTCGAAACTTGCCTGTTTTAGGAAAACCAAAAGCTGTTTTACCCCTAAAAACACGCTCATCAATCACGTAAATGGGTATCACCTCATCTGCATTCCTCATAGCATCTTGCAACGCTTCATTGTCGTGCAACCTCAAATCGTTGCGAAACCATACTATCGCTCTCTTATTTTTCATACAAAAATGGTTTGCGTTTTTAAATGTCCTTTTGTCGTGCAATTTTAACAAATGCTTTGTTTTAAAGTTGTTTTTGTAGGTAAAAATATTGCAACAAACAATAAAGACCCCCTCAGTAAAATAGTGAAAATCAATATTTTGACGATAGTGGAGGGAACTAATTCTCATCTAAAATCGTTTTCAGTGCATTATTAACACATAATCTCTTAAATAATGGATTTAGACATTTTAAAAAAAGAACTCACGTATCGCACTTCACGGAGTGGCGGCAGTGGCGGTCAAAATGTCAACAAAGTGGAAACGAAAGTGGAAATGATGTTAGACATAACGGCTTCATTCGCCTTTGAAGCAGCCGAAAAGGAGTTGATTTTCAATAAGTTAGAAAATCAAATTTCGAAGGAAGGTGTTTTGTCAGTTGTCAATCAAACAGAACGTTCTCAGTTAGCTAATAAGTTATTGGCTGAAAAAAAACTGATTCGCTTAGTTGAAAAGGCTTTGAAACAAGACCCCGAACGAAGACCTTCAAAAACGCCCCCCTCAGTATTAAGGGCACGCGCCAAAGAAAAACGCATGCGAGGCGAAAAAAAAGCCACACGCAAAAAGGTCAGACCTGATGATACAGGTTCTGACCTTTTTTCTGATAAAAAATAAAATTTCCCTTCCTTTCAGTCGTCATTACGAGTAACATCTTAGAAATTAAAACATCTCCGTTTAAATCACTGATTTTATGTTACTCACAATTCTCGCCGTCCTTTCGGCAATTCCTTTAAGCGGTTACATCATAGGCAGAGTTATTTCTGCACCACGTTATCAAGGTGCTGTCAGCGATCATTTCGATGGTCAAAAATTCTATAATCCATCGGGGCAAAAAGCTAATGGTATGAAGGAAGTCTTTAAATGGCAATCGGACAGAAAACGAGAGAAAAAGCCTTGGAATATTGTCAAAAATCCTTCTTTTGGTAAAAAACCGACCCCCTCAGTATATGATGACAATTTAAGGGTCACTTTCATCGGTCATTCCACGGTGCTGATTCAGATGGATGGTATCAATATTTTGACCGACCCAGTTTGGTATGAGCGCACAAGTCCAGTGCAATGGGCAGGACCCAAACGAGTACGTCCTGCGGGTATTAAAATGGCAGATTTGCCGACGATTCACCTCATTTTGCAAAGCCATAATCATTGGGATCATCTGGATATTATCAATTTACCTAAAGTTTATCAAAGAGATAAACCGTTGATTATCACATCTTTGGGCATTTCTCAATTTTTGAATATTCATGGCATTGATAAGTCTATGGATTTGGATTGGTGGGATGAATATCCCTTCACAAAAGACGATGCTGAATTAAAAATCACTTGTTTACCTGCTCAACATTTTTCAGGTCGTGGCTTGAAGGATAGAGATGGCACATTATGGTCTGGTTTTATGATTTCGAGTCAAACGTCGGGTAATGTTTATTTTGCGGGAGACTCTGGTTATGCAGCATTTTTCAAGGAAATTGGCGAAAAATTTGGCAAAATTCGCTTGGCTTTGATACCTATTGGCGCATATAAACCCGAATGGTTTATGGGTCCGATACATTGTACGCCCAGTGAAGCCGTTCAAATTCATATTGATGTGAATGCTGAAAAATCATTGGCGATACATCACAGCACTTTCCCATTAGCCGACGACGGGCAGACTGAACCAATTGATGAGCTCAATAAAGCTTTGATACTGAGGGGTGTGTCTGATGACGATTTTTTTGTTTTGGAAGAAGGGAAATATCGTGATATCGGTTAGGAATTAGGATAATCCTGATTTTCAAATCATTATAAAGGTTGTGAAACGCTATCTTTACGCCTCAAAAAAATAAATTTATGTCTTCACCCACACAACACTACGCGCAAGCCGAAACCCACTACGAATCGTTGCGCCAAAAACAAGCACAAAAAGCCAATATCATTGCTGCTTTGCGATTAATAACGATGTTAACCTTGTTGACAGGCAGTTACTTCTATTTTAATGCTGGAAATTGGGTGGCTTTGGCAGTTGTTATCGGTCTGTTAGGTTTCGCTTTTTTGGCAATGGTTTTTGTTCATGCACATATCAAAGAACAGCAAACGCTTTTTGAATTATTGGTAAAAATCAATCAAGACGAACAGGCGTATATCAAAGGCGATTTATCGGCTTTTGATGGCGGCGAGGCGTTTATCAATCCAGAACATCCTTACAGTTATGACTTAGATATGTTCGGTCAGTTGTCCATTTTTCAACATCTGAATCGGACTGAAACAGCTTTTGGAAAGACGGAACTTGCTCTAAATCTTGAAAATACTGTTGAGGGACGAAATTCCGATGACATCGGGAAGGGGGGTGATATTGTTTTACGTCAAGAGGCGGTAAAGGAATTGGCAACCAAAATGGCGTGGCGGCAGCAATTTCAAGCAAGCGGACAGATGTTTGCGGATAAAAATGAACGGATAGACAAGTTCAAAAACTGGATTGAAAAGCCCTCACCTTTACAAAATAACACGTTTTTTAGGGTCATTTCCTACGTTTTGCCTGTTTTGACAGTTATTGTTTTGATACTGCTTTTTTCAACAGAATGGGCTTTGGCTTTACCATTATTCAAGGCTTTGGGTATTCTCAATATTATTATAGTTGCCAGTCAACAAAAGCATATCAAACACGAACATGAGTTGTTGAGTGATATGAGTTTGTCTTTTCAGAAATACGCTGTGTTGTTGAAAGCCATTGAAAATGAAACGTTTACGTCTGAAAAACTCAATCAATTGAAACAAAGCATTGTCGTCGAAGGCGCATCTGCAAGCCAAGCGATGAAACGTTTGTCTGTTATTCTAAATCAATTTGACAATATTTTAAACCCCTTTGCAGCTATTTTGGGCAATGGTTTGTTTCAATATCATATACATGCCTTGTTTAGTTTGGGCAAATGGAAACGGACTTTTGGACATACGGTTTTCCAATGGTTTCAAGTTTTGGGCGAGTTTGAATCCTTGTCCAGTATTGCAAATTTCTCTTACAATCATCCCGATTTCATCTTTCCAACACCCTTAAATTATCCATTATCCACTATCCACTATCCACTTACTGAGGAGGGGCTTTTGATGAAAAATGTTGGACATCCTCTCATTTCAAGCGATAAAAGGATTGGTAACGACATGACGTTTAAAGACCCTTCGTTTGTTGTTTTGACAGGTTCAAATATGTCGGGGAAAAGTACCTTTTTGAGGACTTTAGGTGTTAATTTGGCACTTGCCAAAATGGGTGCGCCTGTTTGTGCGGACGAATTTTCTTTTTATCCTTTCAACGTTTTTGTGAGTATGCGTGTGAGTGATTCTTTGCAAAACAGTGAGTCGTTTTTCTTTGCAGAATTGAAGCGTTTGAAGCGTATTATCTCTGAATTGGAGCAAAATCAAAAAACTTTTGTCATTTTGGACGAAATACTGAGGGGTACAAATTCCAATGATAAACGGGCTGGAACGATTGGTTTGATTAAAAACCTAATGGCGCACAAGGCAGTGGGCATCATCGCTACGCATGATTTGGTGATTGGTGATATGGAACTAGAATATCCTAATTACCTCAAAAACCTGTGTTTTGAAGTAGAAATTATTGATAATGACTTGCGTTTTGATTATAAACTACAAGAAGGTGTGGCACAAAAGATGAGTGCTGCGTTTTTGATGGAGAAAATGGGGATTATTAAATAATGTAAAAATGACTAAGGAAAACATCTATTCTCGCTCGTTTCGCTTGCGGAAAGCCTATTGGACGGCAACGGTTGTCATGTTCAGTTATGCCCGTCTTTGGTTTTTAAAAAAGATTTTTGGACAGAAATGGTACAACAGGCGTATTGTCGCTTTACACATTCACAATGCGGAACGGGTGCGTGATGCGATTTTACAACTCAATGGTTTGTTTATAAAATTGGGTCAGATGTTGTCTATTTTGACCAATTTTTTGCCTGAAGCCTTTCAAAAACCTTTGGAGGCTTTGCAAGACCAAATACCGCAGCGACCTTTTTCATTGGTTCGTGAACGAATACTGAGGGAGTTGGACAAACCGATTGAAGAACTGTTTGCCTATTTTGATGAAAATGCGCTCGCTGCGGCTTCCATCGGACAAGTGCATCGAGCAAGATTGCACGACGGTACAGAAGTCGTTGTTAAAGTGCAACATGCTGATATTGAAGAAGTTGCAAAAATAGATTTAGAAATCATTTTGCGATTGACGCGTATTTCTGCTTGGTTTTATGATATAAAAGGCATGGACTACCTTTATACGCAAGTGCGGAAAATGATTGAGGAGGAATTGGATTATGTGCGTGAAGCGACTTCGATGGAGCAAATTAGTATCAATATTGCGGAGGAAGGTATCACTGTGCCTTTGGTGCATCGGGCATATTCGACAGAAAAAGTGTTGACGACGACGTGGCATGATGGTGTGAAAATCTCAAATTTGGCACAATTAGATGCTTGGGAATTAGACCGTCGGGACATTGCAAGCCGTATTTTGCAAGCCTATTGTCGGATGTTGTTCAAAGATGGTTTTTATCATGCTGACCCACATCCAGGTAATATTTTAGTTCAAAAAAATGGTTCGATTGTGCTGCTTGATTTTGGTGCGGTGGCAACTCTTAGCTCTGCTTTGCGTGAAGGGATTCCGCAACTGATTGAGGCGGCAGTTCGGAATGATACGGCTGCGATGATTGCGGCTTTGCACACAATGGGTTTTTTAGCGCAGAATAAAGATGCCGAAAAAATGGCGGAGAAAATGGTCAATGCCCTGCGTAATTTCCTTCAAAATGAAATCAAATTAGAGGGTTTAAATTTTAAAGATATTGAAGTTGATCCATTTAACAACAGCCTTTTCAGTTTGATACAAGACATTGGTTTTAAAGGGATTACGGGTACCGTTCAAGTGCCAAAGGACTATGTTTTGCTCAATCGCATGGTGACGCTTTTGCTGGGTTTATGCAATGCTTTAGATCCTAAATTCAATCCTTTGGATGTTGTGCGTCCGTATGCTCAAAAGTTTTTAATGGGCGAAAAAGAGGGCATGATGTCCTTTGTGAAAGGTTTGTTACGCCGCAGTGTCGCGACATCGCTTGGTTTGCCCGATGAACTGCATCAAGTATTGCAGAAAGCTAAAAAAGGGGAATTGGACATCAATAATCCAGACGTGATTTTAGGTGCGAAGTTGATGTATTCTGTTGGTCAACAATTGATTTTCACTTTGTTGTTGTTGGCAACGGTTGCTTTGGGTTTCCTTTTTCATCGACAAGGCGAGGGTGAATATATGCGTTTGACGCTGTGGGTGGGTGGCTTTTTTCTGTTTTTGTTGTTTCGAGCGATTAGGCGTGGGGGGAGGTATTTTTGAGTAAGTATTCTATCCATTTACTGAGGGGGATATAAATATGAATACCCATTTTATATTCATAGAATTCGACACGACTTTAAAAACATTATTTTTACATTATTCTTTTAAAAGAGTAATAACGTTTTTCAACAAATGGGGACTAATCCGAAAGTTAGCTTCATTGACTAATCTTTCTAAATATGGTTTTACTTTTTCGATTAGCCCTTTTTGTTTGGCTTGAATGAGTATGCCAATAATACCAGTGATTTTAATGCCAAACCTTTCGGCAACGGCTCTTCCAGTTTGTTCGTCAATTAACAAATAGTTTGCGTTTAATTCTTTTGCCAATGCGATGGCTTCTGCTTCTCCTTCATCTAATTCTAAAAGTAAAGCTGTCTTTAAGGTTCTGTCTTTTAAATCCATCATAGTAATCCATTCCGATTGCTCGATGATAATTTTTTGCTTGTCAATGACACATAACTCTTCATAGACGATTCGTGGTATGACAATCGTCTCGAAAACTTTTTGTAAAAGGTGTAATTCACCAATTTTAATTAAATTGGTGATAGGTGAGGTGTCACTGACTATGACCATAAGTTAGAGTTGTATGTCTAAATTTTTCAAATCTTTCATGACATCTTCCATATCATAATGAATATAGATTTTCCTAAGAGCCAATTCTCCTTGAAATGAAATTTGGTCAAGCCCAGCAAGTCTTTTTGCTTGTCCCATAGTCAGTCTTTTTTTTGCATATAGATAGACAGCAATTTCAAGTGCCAATTGACTGGGCGTCATTTTAACACTTTGTAAAACATCTTTTGAAATAACTAAATCTTCGACCATCTTTTTTATCATTTTATACAGCAAATATAGAGGTTTTGCATTTAAAAATGTCGTTTTCTTTTCAAATTATCCTTCAATCCAAGAAATCAAAACAATAGCCACCAAAGCTAAAACTAAGCCTATCCAATTCAATTTCGCCAATTTTTCTTTGAAAAAGAACAATGCCACAACCGTTGAAACGACGATGACACCTATATTATATACGGGCAGCACATACGCCCCGTTGTTTTTATAAACATCTAACGCTTTTAATAGAAAATAAAAAGACAGAAAATTGGGAATACCCAAAGGAATGGCGGCGATGAGATTTCTGACAGCAATTGGTTTTCTTTGATAAATTAATAAAAATAAGCCTGAAATAATGGCACCCAAACAAGCTGTAAGCATAAAAGCGATGGTCGTGCCACTCGCTGTGACGTATTTTAGATTTAGATAATTGAACGCTGTATTAGTGAGACCATACATCAAAAAGACCAAAAGGGGTAGGGTGAGGTTGTTTGTTTTCTTTTCAACATTTTCTGTATCTGTTTTTTTCCAAGTACTCAAATAAACAGCTAAAAAAGCGAGACCCAAACCGATGTAATTGAGCCAACCAAAACTTTGCGTTGTATTGAATATCAATAAATTATACAATACAGGAATGACTAATGACATATTGTTGGCAAGAGACGTGACTGTAATGCCTGCTTGTAAAGTAGAGGCTCCCGACAACATAAAAACGACAATAAAACCCAGCCCAAGCAACAGCGCATAATAAGTGATTTCTGCCGACCAATCTATTGTAAAAGTCGTTCCCGAAGGCAGTAGAAACCAGCCCAAGATGACGCAAACCCAATAGTTGAACACAATGGCTTGCGTCGTATCTATTTTATAAGTTGGGTGTAGGCGAAAATTGACGAGTAAAAGAACGGAAAACAGGATGCTGAGTATGAGATAGAGCATTTGTGAATGGTGAATGGTGAATGGTGAATTTGCAAAACGCTGATTTAAATGCTGTTGTTTTATCGCTCAAAATTAGTAGGATTTTTGGTGTCATTCATTAATTTGGGTAAAATACTGGGGGGGGGTAAATTTCAGGCAAGAGGTCAGTTGAAAAAATATAATCACAAAACAATTGCATTTATTTTTAAATCTTTATATTTGGATTTTTAAACCTCTTTTTAACAATAAAATCAGTTTGACGATGAAAAAATTACTCTATTTACTCTGCATTGTTTTAGTCATTTCTACTTTAGTTTATGAATATTTTGGTCCAACACACAGCAATCGAACATCAACCATTTTGGGCTTTGTTGCTGGGGTTGCATTACTTGGTTTTGTTGCGGTTTACTTTAATAAAAGCAGTGTTGTAAAAGAAAATGCTTGAAAAATGTTGATTTCTGACCTTTTTACAGAGAAAAGCCTTTCCCTAATTGCTTAGGGAAAGGCTTTTGATACCCCTCAGTATTTTTATGTTTTTAATCAAACATTCATCGCTTCGTAAGCGTCAACGATTTCTTTAACTGCGGCAGCCGATTTTTCCAAACCTTCTTTTTCATCTTTGCGCAAACGCAATTTGATGATTTTTTCGATGCCACCTTTGCCCAAAATTACTGGCACACCTACACAGAAGCCTTTGATACCATACTCGCCATTGAGGTAAGCGCAGCAAGGAAAAATGCGTTTTTCGTCTTTCACGATGGTTTGAACCATTTGAGCCGCCGCTGCACCTGGTGCATACCAAGCGGAAGTGCCCATCAATTTGACCAATTCACCACCACCATTTTTTGTACGCTCAATGATTTCATCCAATTTTTCTTTTCCAACCAATTCCGTTACAGGAATACCTGCAACAGTGGTATAACGTGGCAACGGAACCATCGTATCGCCATGACCACCCATAAGAATTGCTTGAATATCTTTTGGCGAAACACCAATTTCAGTTGCCAAAAATGCGCGATAACGGGCAGTATCTAAAACACCAGCCATACCGATAACTCTGTTACGTTTCAAACCTGATTTTTTGAAAGCGGCATAAGTCATAACGTCAAGAGGATTAGAAACGACGATAATGATAGGGTTTTTAGAGAATTTCAAGATGCTTTCAATCACACCACCCATGATTTTAGCATTGGTTGCGACGAGGTCATCGCGGCTCATTCCGGGCTTGCGGGGAATGCCAGCAGTGATGACGACGATGTCAGACCCAGCGGTATCTTCGTATTTGTCTGAACCTGTAAGGTAAGTTGAATACGAATCAATAGGGGCTTGTTGCCAAGTGTCAAGGGCTTTGCCTTGCGCCATAGCGCCTTGAATATCAAGAAGGTGGACGTGCTTGAGGATGTCCATGTGAGCCAATACGTTAGCGCAAGTTGCGCCTACATTACCAGCTCCGACGACGGTTACTTTTGTCATTTTGGAAAGGATTTATTTTTTATAAAAAAGAATACAAACTAATATTTGACACATATAGACTTCTATATGTGATTCGGCGCAAAAATAAAGTTTTTATTAAAAACAACAGCTAAACCCCGTAATAAAAATGATTTTATCGAAAAAAAAGAAGCTCATTTTATTTTTTATCTAACTTTGGAGCGAATTATGCAATCTTTTACGTTGTATATAGAATCTATTGTACTACCTATTCATTCATTTAATCTTACACTTTTTGCATGAAAAAAATTCTGGTCTTTACACTTCTGTTTTCACTATTTTTTCTACCCCTCAGTATAAAAGCACAACAAATAACGCCGAAGCCAGCTACTTGTGGGCTTTCGACTCAAGATGCTGACATCCTTTACAATGAGATGATAACCTTACGTGAGCGTTTTCCTGTGGTTGCACCCCTACGGGCAGTTGCTTATGTGCCTGTTTGGTTTCATTTAGTAGCTAAATCTGATGGAACGGGTCGTATCGGAATGAACAAAATACTTGAAATGTTGTGCGAATGGAATCGCCTTTATTCATTCAATGGTGTTGAATTGCAATTCTATATCAAGGGTATAAATAATATAGACAATTCAGGTCTTTATGACTCTCCGAGGACTTTTGCGGGTGATAATGCCATTCGCAGCAATAAAAAGAACGATGGTATGAACGTTTATATGATTAATAATGCTAGTGACCCTGCACAACCTAATACGATAGTTAAAGGATATTACCTAAACACAGGGAATGGTTTGTCTTATGAAGCCGATTGGTTTGTTGTCATCAACTCTGAAGCATCCATCGGTGGTGCGGTGACAATTGCCCACGAAGCAGGGCATTTTTTCGGAATAAATCATCCTTTTTATGGCTGGGAGACTTGCCCTTTTGTACCTACGGCTGCAAACGGCTATAAAGCCCCCGCTACGGTTAGTTGTTTTGGTGGCAGTACCTATACTGTTGAAAATGTTGCACGAACGGGTTCAGATGCCAATTGTTCAACCGCAGGTGATGGCTTTTGTGATACACCAGCAAATTATAATTTGGGTTTTGGATACAATGGTGCTGACCGTTGTAAATATGTCGGTTTAGCAACCGACCCCAAAGGCGTTAAGGTAGATCCCGATGAATCAAATATCATGGACTATTTTACGAATTGTGAAACGTCTTTTTCGCCAATGCAAAAGACGGCTATGCAAAATAATTACCTCAACCATACAAGTAGAGGTTATATACGTGCTGGAAATATTGCACCGTCTGTGACGACTTTAGCTGCACCTACTTTAAGTGCGCCCATTAGTGGCACTACTACGACTTTTTACAACGCCTTTTCTTTATCTTGGACTTCCGTACCGAATGCCACAGGTTATGTCGTTGAACTCAGTAAAACGCCTACGTTTTTTGATTCACGGATTTTTGTTGCAACAACAAATTCTATCAGTATCAATGCCACGAATGCACCGGGCTATTTGGTGGCAGCGGGTCAAAATTACTATTGGCGCATCAAACCCTATAACAACTATGTGTCTTGTTCAGAATTTACAACGCGTCAAAATTTTACGTCGGGTAATTTGTTGAGTGCGACTAAAGAAATTTCAGGTATTTCGAATTTTGAGGTATCACCGAACCCCCTCAGTAAAACACAGTCTTTACAACTTAATTTGACATCTGAAATGGCTTTTGATGCGCAAATAAAGTTGTATAATGTCACAGGACAATTAATGCAGACTGAAAAAAGGCATTTTGAGGTTGGTTTTTCATCTCAAAATTTATCTGTTTCTAATTTGACTAATGGACTTTATATATTGACTGTTGAATCTGAAAAAGGGGTTATCAATAAAAAAGTTGTGATTAGAGATTAATTACTTTATTGTATTTACAATTATGCTAATTTAGTTCAAAAAAAAGGTTGTTCACTCATGTGAATAATCTTTTTTTTTGAAATCTAAATATTTATACCCCTCAGTATTTTCATCAAAACAGTTTGGTTCAATAAATGAGCATATTCGGAGTGTAAATTGCCATTTCTGTTTTTTGTGTTTTTTGTTTTACATTGTTATATGTTTTAATTTAGATAATAACAAATTGTATGGTAAGTGAGTGAAATAAAAGAGGTACTTTTCTCAAATAACAATGAAAACTCCCATTTTGGTATTATTAATATAACTACCTTTACATAGATGGGAATAGAAAATATTTCTAAACAATAAACCAGAAACTTCTTAAGTGGCTACTAACAGTTATCTTTTAAAGTCTAATCTTATTAATGTTAGTATGAATAATTCAGATAAACACAAAAATTCGAGCGAGTCAATGAAAATCAACGAGGTAAAAGCTTCAAAAAACGATCATAATCATGATTTTTCAGAAGAATTAACCAATGAAAACAGAGCGTTATCATTTCAAAATGAAGGGAAAGAGAATCGAACTGAGGCGTTAATCCTTATCAACAAAGAGATTTTATTTCAAAAGGAACGAGTAGAAAAGTTAGCGGCTGAATTATTTTTCACCAATCAAGAACTTGAAATTCAAAATAAAGAGAACAAGCAACTGGCAGTCGAGTTAATCAATGCCAACAAAGAACTTCTTTATCAAAATAATGAAAAGGAAATATTGACCGCTGACTTAATTTTAGCCAACGAAGAGCTAAAAACTGCCAAAGTTAATATCACTCAGCTCAATGAAAGTTTAGAACAAAAAATTCTTAAGCGGACAACGCAATTCAACTTTATCAGCCAGATAAATGAGAGTATTGTGCGGATAAAGGAGGAAGAAACGCTCTTTCGTGATTCGTGTCGTATTGCCAATGAAGCTGGCAAATTTAAAATGGCTTGGATTGGCATGTTCGACACAACCAACAAAAAAGTGAGTCTTGTTAACCAAAGCGGCATTCCTTACGAAGACATCCGATCTTTTAAATATTTATCTTATCAAGAGAATGATCCACAAGGCTATGTATCGCGCATGGGTTCATACTATATTTCAAATGATGTTGAGCATGATATTGAAAAAGATCCTAAGAAAGGGGTTTTGGCAAAGTATGGCATCCGTTCTTGTATGATTTTACCAATCAAAAAATTAGGAACGGTCATTGGCACTTTTAATCTTTATTCTACGGAAATTAATTTTTTTGGGAGAGAAGAGATTACATTGTTGTATGAAGTAACCGAAAATATTTCTTTTGCTTTGGACATTTTTGAAAAAGAAAGAAAACATAAAGCCACTGAAGAATTGATTGTTCGAAATGAGCAACGTTTTCGAGCAATCATTGAAAACAGTGTTGATATGATAACACTTTCAACCGAAAATGGCAAATTATTGTATGGTAGTCCTTCTGTTACGAAACAGTTGGGATACACTTTTGAAGATACGCTCAATATAGCTTCTTTCGACTTTTTCCACCCTGATGATATTCCTGTTGTTTTAGAAAAAAGAAATGAGTTATTGCCAACGCCTGGTGGTTCATACCATTCCCAGATTCGTATAAAACATAAAAATGGTCACTGGGTTTGGTGTGAAACCACGATGACCAACTTGTTGCATGAACCAGGTATTAACGCTTTTGTAATGAACTTTAGAGACATTTCTGAAAAGAGAGCCGCAGAAAAGAAGCAGGAATTTGACAAAAACAACTTAGATGCTTTAATCAATAACACGTATGATTTGATGTGGAGCGTGGATAGAGATTTTAAATTAATAACATCTAACCAAACCTTTAACGATGTTATCAAACTAAGATCTGGGACCGTCCTTCAAAAAGGCGAAGATGTTCCTTCAAGGGCTTTTTCACCTAAGGAAAAATACATATAAAACAAACTATGAGCGTGCCTTTGCAGGCGAAAGTTTTAGTGAAATTGAATATCATAGTATCCCAATTGAAGTTTGGAAGGAAGTGTCTTATAATCCTATTCGCAGAAAAGATAAGATTATCGGAGTGGCTTGTCATTCACGGGACATGACACAAATGAAACTGAATGAAAAAACAATCAAAGAGGAACGTATTCTTTTAAGAACCTTAATTGACAACTTGCCGACTACTGTTTATATTAAAGACATTCATTCGAGAAAAATCCTTGCAAACCGCACCGATTATGAATATTTGGGTGCTACTTCTGAAGAAGAAGTTCTGGGAAAAGATGATGCCTGTTTCTTTTCTGAAGAAACAGCAAGAAGTTTATATATTGAAGAGCAACAAATATTTAATACGGGCGAGCCAATCATCAATAAAGAAGAGCAGCTAAAGAAAAAAGATGGCAGCAAGACTTGGTTTTTGAAATCAAAAATACCATTAAGAGACCAAAACAATAGAATTATTAGTTTGTTAGGTATCAACCATGATATTACTGAAATTAAAAAGGCGGAACAACTTTTGAAAAAAAGCGAAGTATTTAACCGTGGTGTTTTGAATTCATTGGCTTCTCACATTGCCGTCATTGATAAGACCGGAAATATTGTTGCTGTAAACGAAGCATGGAGTCGTTTTGCTGATGAAAATGGTGATGTCAACTTGCAAAATACAGGCGTTGGGCGTAATTATTTTAACGTCTGTAAGAAATCAGTTGAAGAAGGTGACGAAATTGCAGGAGAAGTATTACAAGGTATGAAAGATCTCTTGGATGAAAAAGAAACGAACTTTTATATAGAATATCCTTGTCATTCGCCTACAAAGAAAAGATGGTTTGGTTTGCGTATTATGAAATTTGATAGTGATGAGCAGATG
The DNA here is from genome assembly GCA_043772905.1 of Saprospiraceae bacterium. Classification (GTDB taxonomy): domain Bacteria; phylum Bacteroidota; class Bacteroidia; order Chitinophagales; family Saprospiraceae; genus JAAFJT01. The sequence continues at coordinate 46,883 of JAYVFS010000069.1, forward strand.
CTTGTCGCAGCACATCTGGAAATTACAAAACGTAAACTGGCAGAAGAAAAACTATTGAAAAATGAAGCGAAATTGGCGCATTCAATATTCAAGTGCAACAGGTTACTAAATCGTTTTTTAATAATAAAGTCTCAAAAGGCGAATAAAAATGGAGTGTTTTTCTGTGTCT
>JAYVFS010000070.1:0-46984 GCA_043772905.1 Saprospiraceae bacterium
CAAAATATAATAACAAATCACTAACGTATTCTTCTATCATTTTTTTTTCGCTAAAGTTACTTTTTTTCTACTTCTCCGAAGTTACCAGTATTAATTTATGATTTTAGAAATTTTTAACTATTTTATATTCGATGAAACTGAATTAAAACCCTGCATTAACCCCCAAAGTCAATACTTTCGATTGCGGATAACCACCGTAATCACCACCTGCATCGTTTAAGGCTTCAGGCGACATACCACCGTCATATTTATGCCAGATTTTCAAGTTCTCAAGCGACAAATAAATACGCAACATGCTTAAACCTTTTATTTTAGGTGCATTATAGCCCAAAGTGATATTTTTGATACGGAAATAGTCTGAACTATACAACCAACGTGTATCGTAGTAAGCACCTGTTGTCGCTGTCATACTCGGGACCCAACCATTGCCAGGTTTGGCTTCTGATTGCCACCGATCTTTCCAGATTGAAAGTTTATTATATAAGTATGTCATACCCGGACGGTCAATTGAGCGACCAATCATCGAGTAAACGTTGCCACCTGTTTGAGCAAAAGCGACAATGCGTAAGTCAAATCTGCCATACGTGAAGTCATTTGTCAAACCATACGTAAAGTCAGGCATTGGTTTGCCCATGATACCACGGTCGCCAGAAGCTGAAATGATGCCGTCGCCATTCAAGTCTGCATAGCGTGAGTCACCGACTTTTTGAGTCGCAATTTTGGCGTATTGTGCCAATTCTTCTGCTGTCATAAATACGCCAGTGTGTTGGTACAACATCATCGCATTAATAGGTGAACCGACTTGAATGATGCTTGTCAAATTAGAGAAGCCCGTCGGAATCGGCGTGTTGTCTGCACCCAGTTTGAGGACTTCGTTGCGGTTGTAAGAGATATTAAAATTCGTTTTCCAAGTGAAATTCGATTTAACAATATTGCGAGATGTTAAGCTCAACTCGAGACCTTTATTTTCGACATTACCAACGTTTTGCCAACTATCTGCAAAACCAGAAACAGCCGAAACAGGCGCACGCAGCAACAAATCAGAAGTTAATTTTTTATACGCATCAACAGAAACGAGGATACGGTTTTTGAACAAACCGAAGTCTAAACCGAAGTTTGAACTGGTGGTTTGTTCCCAACCCAAGTCATTGTTTTCAATAGTTACAGGGCTGAAACCGCCAATCGAAACACCGTTTAAAGGGTAACTTTGTGAACCTAACAAAGAGAATTGCGCATTATCAGGAATACGGTTGTTACCTGTTACACCCCAACTTGCACGGAGTTTGACATCGCTTATCAATTTGCTGTTTTTCAAAAAGTTTTCGTCCGAAACACGCCAAGCGGCTGAAACCGCAGGGAAAACGCCCCAACGTTTGTTTAAACCAAATTTTGAAGAGCCGTCACGACGCAAACTGCCTGAAACAATGTATTTACCCTTGTAATCGTAGTTGGCACGTCCAAAATAAGACAATAAAGCCCCTTTACCTGCACCAATCGTTGAGCCAATTGACTTAACCGATGCCGTCGTGAAAATAGGCGACCAGTCATTGGCAAAACCAGAAGCCGTTTGGCTACTATTTTCAGCCTGTGTTTGCTCAACCGCATAACCGAGAATGGCATCGAAATTATGCGCTTTATTGATTGATTTTTTGTAATTCAAAACACCTTGAAACAAGAAGCGGTTGCTCCAGTTTTGGTCACGCCGAGCTGCCGTTGCCGCCCCTTCTACCGTTGTCGCCCAATCACGAATAGCCGATGTAGGTGTAAAACGAAGGTCTGAATAATAATTAAAGTCCATCGCAGTTAAGAATTGCGCTTGCAAACCCGATACGATGTCCACATTCAAATAAGCATTTGTGTTTAAGCGATAGCGACGGGCTTCAAAAGTCGAGCGTTCCATGTTGGAAATCGGATTTTGGTAACGACCCGACCACGCATAAGAACCATAAGGCTGTGCGCCTGTGTATTTGCCCGCAACTTTGTCCACTACAGGCGGCATCTGAATCGCCACCATCGCCGTATTGTCTTTGCCGTCCACACGACCTGTATTTGACCACTCTATTGATGGCGCAAGCATCACACCGAATTTGAAACGATTCGCAACTTTTGCTTCAAAATTGGCGCGGAGGTTGGCCCTTTTTAGGTTTGTACCAACAGCAATACCGTCTTGATCGAGGAAAGAAGTAGAAATATTATACGTCATATCGTCTGTTCCACCTGATACACCCAATTGATAATACTTCATCGGTGCATCGCGGAACATCTCATTTTGCCAGTTGATGTATTGCAAACTGTCTTCACCATACGCCCATTTTGGGTCATAAATCAAGTTAGCGATAGACAATGAAGGCGTTGCCCACGGATTAACTGCCAATTCTGTCGCCCGAAACTCCTGTGAGTCCGTTGCTTTATAGTCTTTTTTAGGATTCAACGCTTGACCCCGAGCGACCCATGCCTCATCAATACTTTCTTTACGCATCTGAATCCAATCGGGTGCAGACAACATATCAATGGAGTTTTCAAGGCGTTGAATACCGACATAACTCGTAAAAGTCAAGCGGGGCTTACCTTTTTTACCTTTTTTTGTTGTCACCAAAACAACACCATTTGAGCCACGCGAGCCGTAAATAGCCGCTGCCGCCGCATCTTTCAATACGTCAATGCTTTGGACATCATTTGGGTTGATACCACGCAAATTGTCAACAGGCACACCGTCCACAACATAAAGCGGTTCGTTTGAGGCATTAATAGAACCCGTGCCACGTACCCGAATTTGCATTTCTGCACCCGGTTCGCCATTGACAGTTTGGGCATAAACACCTGCTAATTGACCTGAAAACGCATTTTCAATACGGTTTAAAGGGCGGTCTTCGAGGTCTGCGCCTGAAATACTCGATACAGCGTTGGCTATATTGCCCCGTTTTGCCGTACCATAACCGACAACAACGGCTTCTTCAAGCATACCTTCCGCCGCTTCCAGCGTAATTTTCAAGGCAGCCGAACCCTTAAAGTTTTGTTCAACAGAGTTGTAACCGACAAATGAAAAAATCAATGTGCCACTTGATGCAGCAGATTTTAATTCAAAAACACCGTTTTCGTCAGTGATTGTTCCCGTAGATGTGCCTTTAATAACGACACTCACACCCGGCATCGTCTCGCCTGTGGATGAAACCACTTGTCCAGAGATGATGACATCAGCCCAATTTGTAGGACTATTTGCTGCGCTGATTTGCTGGAACGCCAGCAACAACGGCAGGAGGACATACATTAATCTAATTTTCATGTACAAAGTGAGTTTAGTTGAATAGTAAAAGATTTATAAAAAGAGAAAAAGTAGTTGCGTCGAATCAACACATTATTTTTGATAATGAATAACGGATAGTTGATAATGGATAATTTCTAAGTGTTATCCATTATCAACTATCCATTATCAATTAATTAAAAAGTCTTCGCGTAAAGGAGAAAAAACATCAATCAGTAAACCATCTTCCAAACAGGCTGCGCCGTGAACCGCATTTTCGGGAACAAAATAAGCATCACCCCCCCTCAGTATTTTGGCTTCTCCGCTGATCGTAATTTCAAAAACACCGCTTGCGACATAACTGATTTGTAAATGTGGGTGATGATGTGACGCGCCAATTCTGCCTTTTTTGAAGTCAACTTTGACGAGCATCATTTTGTCATTATAAGCCATGACTTTCCTGCGGATACCGTCTTCGACAATTTCCCAAGCTACATCGTCGTCCGTTACTAAGGTTTTTCCTAAAAGGTCAGTGAGTGACATAGTTTATCAAAAAGTATAAATGAATATCAAATTATTTTCCTTGTAAAACAGGTCAAATGCCTTATTTTGTTTTCCATAATTGAATAATGGCACAATGATATTCCAATTACCAAGTCTTTCTGCTATCCTTTTTGATTTTAGTTTTACACTTTATGGTCGGTAACGTTTCCGTTTTTTTTTGACAAAAAATTATGATTATTCGATTTATTTACAGTTATGTCTAAAAACGAAAAAAGTTCGAGAACCTTGAAAAAGCTCTCGAACTTCGTATTTTAATTCTCTTATTTCTGCTTAGAATGTGCCACCCCTAACGTGCCTTTTTTGTCATTCTGAACGCAGTGAAAGAATCTGAATAATATATTATTTAGATTCTTTCACTGCGTTCAGAATGACAAAAGACCGTATTATTATTCCATTTTTACTTAACAAATTATCCGTTTTCAACTTCCATCAGGCTTTATAACGGGTACTAAAGCTCCTAATGGAAAACTAAAATGTTCAAAAGGCGTGGGTACTGAGGGGTCAAACTTCGGCACTTTTTTAAGATAAACAGCTAACTCTGGCACATACTGCCGAATGCCTTCGACCATGCACTGCGCCAATAAGTACGCGCCATAGTTTGAAAAATGAGTGTCGTCTATAATCGGCTTCTCTTGTCCCGGAAAGGAACCCAGTGGAAAGTGAACGAAAGCCTTTTTTGACCCCTCAGCACCCAAGGCTTCCCACAACGTTTTGCTCATCGCATTGAGGTCAATTAAGGGCACATTTTCTTCTTTGGCTGTTTGGCGCATGGCATCGGGGAAGTTGCCGAGCGTATTGATGATGTGACCCAACGAATCAAAACTGCGGCGGTGCATGGATGTAACTAAAACAGGTTTGCCGCCCTTTTTTCGTGCTTCGCTGATGAATTTCTTCAATAAATCCTTGTATCCGACATAAGGTTCAAAGCCCTTCAACTTTTGGTCATTGTGGGCAAACTCGATGAATAGGTAATCATCCGCTTTCATCAAACTCAACAATTTATCCAAGCGTTTTTCTGAAACAAAACTCCGCAACGTTTCGCCCGACTCTGCATGGTTCGCTATGGAAATACTGAGGGGGGTAAAAAACTTTGGTATCATCTGTCCCCAAGCGGCAAAAGGCTCGATGTATTGGTCAACAACCGTTGAATTGCCCGCTAAGAAAACCGTTGTCGCTCCTGTATTGGCTGTGATTTCTATGGCAGCTACTTTAGGCATATTTTCGCAAAATTCAAATGTCAATTTATTATCCCAATGCAAGTAGTTGTACTCACGTGGCTTCAATTTGACGGAATCTTTTCCATTAATGGCGGCATTTCTGATATTGACCGTAAACGTTTCGGTGAGTCGTTGCCGCTTCTTTGTTTTCACTTTTTCAAGCATCAAACGCCTGTTTTCTACTTTCACCGTCGTCAAAGACGTACCTTTTTTATCCCCAAACGTTACTTTGACATCATAATTCCCTTCGGGCAAATCCACAGAAAAGTAAAACGGTTTTTCAGAAGTTATAAAATGAGAGCCTAACAACGGCTTCCGTTTTTTCCGTTCAACCGCTTCAATAGGCGCAGCAGAAGGCAAAAACCCAAAGCCTTGTTTCGTCGTATATGACGTTGTGTTGTTCACACCGATATAACCTGTCGTAGGTTTATCTGTGCCAAAATCAAATTTATAAGCCGTTGTTTGTGCGACCGCAAAATTTAAGATCAAACCAAAGGCAAAAAGGAGCAGAAAAGACTGTTTTTTCATAAAGTGAGATTTTTTGACAAAAATAGAAAACAGTTTTGGAACAACTGGGTTCTTATGCGGTAACGTTTCCGTTCTAAAAATTCATGCGCCCATTACGTACCCCCTCAGTATATTTGCCTTTTTTAAAATCAAACCATTCATATGCACCACTCATTTTTCTCTCATCTCGAATGTACGGAATGCCGTCGTTCGTTCAGTAAAAAAGACATTCAAACTTACTGCCCCGATTGTTCCGCCCCTTTAACAGCGATATACGACATTTCGACAGGACTGGATAAGTCTCTACTCCTCAACCGACCTAAAACGATGTGGCGATACCACGAAATGTTACCTGTTGAAGATGCAACGAATATTGTTTCATTGGGCGAAGGTTTTACGCCAATGCTGCCCATGAATAATCTGGGTAAACAGTTGGGTCTTCCCAATCTTTTTATGAAAGATGAATCGGGCAATCCAACAGCTTCCTTCAAAGCACGCGGTCTGTGCATGGCTATTTCGAAGGCAAAAGAATACGGCATCACAAAGGTCGCGTTGCCAACAGCAGGCAATGCGGGTAGTGCAATGAGTGCCTACGCTGCCAAAGCACAAATGGAAGCTCATGTGTTTATGCCCAAAGCGACCCCCTCAGTATTCAAGGCAGATTGTACGTTTTTTGGCGCAAAAGTGACGTTGGTTGAAGGCTCTATCCGCGATGCGGGCAAGGAGATGGCGCAACAAAACACCGATAAAGCTTGGTTTGATGTGTCCACTTTGAAAGAACCTTACCGTGTCGAAGGCAAAAAAACAATGGGTTATGAAATTGCAGAACAATTTAACTGGCAATTGCCCGATGTCATTATTTATCCCGCAGGTGGCGGCACAGGATTAATAGGTATTTGGAAAGCTTTTCAAGAAATGAAAGCATTGGGTTGGATAAGCCAAATTCCAACCCGCATGGTGTGCGTGCAAGTGACAGGCTGTTCGCCAATTGTGGATGCTTTTGAGAAAGGTTTAACCGTAGGTTTGCCTGTTGAAAAACCAGAAGAAACCATTGCCAACGGCTTGCGTGTTCCCGCACCTTTTGGCGATAAATGGATGTTGCGTGTTTTAAAAGAAAGCAACGGCACGGCTATTCGCATCAACGACGCTGAAATGCTCGAAGGCATCCACGAAGTCGCTCATACTGAGGGGGTCTTTGTGGCGCCTGAAGGTGCGGCAACGTGGATGGCTTTGAAGAAACTCCTTGCCGATGGGTGGATTTCAAAGACAGAAACTGTGGTGTTGATTAACACCGGTTCGGCGTATAAGTATATTGAGAATTTAACAGTTTGAGGATTAGTATAAAAATGGAAATAAATGAATGAATTTTAAATTCAAAGGCTAAAAATCCAATTTTGGCTCGTTTTTTATGTGAATAATACCAGAAATATATTTTTTGTATTTATTTAAAAACGACTAAAATGAGAAACTTTCTATTAGAATCTCGGCTTTTGAGCCTATTCATTTTTATTTTCATCACCTCTCCCTTATTTTCCCAGTCTTCGATTTCTGTTCAAGCCATTTATGGCGGACGCATCAATACCATGTTAGGTTATAAAACAACGACCACCGACGGGCGCATTTTTGTGGCAACAGAAAGTGCGAATTCCATTTTTTCAGCATCAGTTTCAACGCCTATGATGGGCGCAGGCTCTGTTGGCACTTTCAGTGTTTTGCCTTGTGCCGACGAAACGGCAAATTTGGGTAGTAGTATTCAACGGATGGCGACGCATAAACTTTCTGAATCGCTTGCCTTTATTGCATCAGGTACACTTTACACAACGGTTACACCTTATTCGGCTAAAGTTTCATTGGCAACTGGTGTCAATGACGTTGTGATAAAATTAGGCAACCTCTTCTATCTTCGCAACAGCACCGAACTGAATTGGGGCAGCCTAAGCGGTGCCGGTGCTTACACAGCAACGAGTTCGAAGACTTATGCGACACTCAGCACGCTCTCAAACGCCAAATTGACGGTTGGTTCAGACGATTATATATATGCCTTTGGTGAAGGCTCAACGCCGAGTCTTTTAAAATCATCTGACATTCATTCAGCATTTACGACCAGTTCTACTTTTTCTGCCATCTCTTTGGCTACGTTGAGTTCTTCGGTAACGTGGAAAGCATTTGGTGTCGGTCCTGATGGTCGCCTTTTTGTTGCGGGTTCTAACAACATGACAAAATACATCGCTTATTCTGATGACGCAGGAGCGACTTGGACAAGCGTTAACACAGGTTTAAGCGGTCAATCTGGCTCAAATCTGTCATTTTATCAAACTGGAACTATGCCGATGGCTTACAAAGTCTTTTTTGCCAAAGGCTATTCCGACAACAAAGGAGCGACGTGGCAGGAGTTTGGCAACAGCAGTTTCCAAACACACCCCAACGATGGTTGTGTCGCGGTATTTCCAAGCCCAACGCTTTATGGTAATTTCATAGTTTGTATGACAACTGACCAAGGCATCGGGGCATCTACGAATGGCGGTTCGACAATAACAGAAATTGACCATGGCATCGAAGCCGTTCAAGTCAATGATTTCGATATGAATGACACCAAAACAGATGGTTGGATGGCATCTAAGGCGGGTGTGAGGAGCGTTTCGAGTTTCAATACCACTGCCAATTGGTCTAATGCAATGTTTCCAAATGGCGATGGTTCGTCTTATTATTCGGCAGAAATGATTGGCAATACTGTCAGTTCTGCTTATGTCGGCAATGTACGAGTTTATAAAACAACGAACACGGGCTCAACTTGGACACAGGTTTTTACGGCTGAAAATGCGCCTTATAATTTTTCAGGCAGCAGTCAAATAAAAGCTATTGAAGTTTGTCCTACTAATAACAACCTCGTTTTGGTCGGTTACAATCAACAAGGCAGCAACAAAGGTGGCGTTTTTTTTACCGCAGACGGCGGCACATCTTGGGCGCAAATGCGCATCGTTGCCACTTCAGACGGTCAAGATGTGGATGTTAACGATATTGCTTTCAATACTGAGGGGGGTAATACGGTGGCTTATATTGCCGTGGAATACAACTCTGGATCGCCAGCGAGTTACAGCATTTACCGCGCTGTTTGGAGTGGTTCGGCTTGGACAGTGGCGCAAAGTATGACATCTACGGAAACCGCTTTGGGACACGACTACGTTGTTTCGATTGAAGACATTCACATCAGCAGTTCTGGTAATTTGCTCATTGCGGGTGGTGCAAATGCTTCTGGTCAAGCGCGTTTGTACTATCGGGATAAAACCGGAACGGATTTGTGGACTTATCTCTCGACGTATGTGGCGGGTGCCAACAACGTTCCTGCCGTCACTTTGGGCGTTGATACGGTCTTTTATGCCTTAAACAATCAAGTTTATGCTAAAAAACTAACGGGTGGCTCTGCCATTTACCACACCTATCCGAATGGTACTCAAATCAATTTTCTGTATTACGATGCGCTTTTAGCGGGTACGGGAACAGGTATGCAAGACGTTAATAATCTTGGTGTCGTTTTACCCGTCGAATTCATTGATGTTCAAGCCACTTTGAACGGCCAAAAAGCAGCTCTTTTGACTTGGCAAACAGCTTCGTCGATCAATGCTAAAGGTTTTTATATTGAAAAGGCAGAAAGTAACGCACATACTGAGGGGGTCAACAAATTAGCATTCTCAAGTATCGGTTTCGTTAAAGATAAAGACCAAGCGGCTGCTTACGACTTTACGGATGCCGAAGTCACCGAAGGCAAAATCTATTATTACAGGTTGAAACAAGTGGATATGAATGAAGCTTTCACTTATTCTAAGGTTGTTACAGTCTCTGTTGTAGGTAAAAAATCGGATTGGCAATTGTATCCAAATCCGAGTAAAAATAGAACGACCATTGCTTTTTATGCCCCCAAAGACGGTGAAACATGGATCAGCCTTGTGGATGTGACTGGACGTGAAGTAAAAAGACAATCTTTTGGTTATTTGAAAGCAGGGGCGCACCAATTTAACATTTTAACGGCTGATTTGCCAAATGGCTCTTATGTTTGTCGTTTGGCAACAGCAACGGATGTTGCTGTTAAACGGTTGATAATTGGGGATTAGTCTTTATTATCTTTGATATTTTTTAAAGCCCAAACGCATCTGATATTTTAAAAATATCAGATGCGTTTGGGTATAACAAACCACTCTTTGACAACACGCTTAGACATGAAAAAAACACGCCCTACCTGCATTCATCTTATGCGCCACCTTTCTTTTTGTTACTTGTAAAACTGTAAAACCAACCGATATTCTATTTTATTTAGAAATTTAAAAAAACAAACAAATTCATAGTCTGCCTAATTTCCATTTCCTACCTTTGAACCCATAAATTAATTATAACATTATGCACCTGTTCAATTTTACAGATAATCAAAGGGAATTACTGGCGTACCAAGCCAATAATGCCCTGTTTTTAAGTAATAAAAAAATAATTATTCAAAAATGGGTGGACTACCTAAACGGTAAAAAAAAGATAAAGGAACAAAGCCTTGATGCCGAGTTTTCACACGATTTATTTGTTGAGCTCCTTGACTACACCGAACCGCCTAAATCACCTCATTCGTATATACGACAACGAAAAAACGAAGCCAACAGCGGTAAGCCTGATGCCACACTTGGCTATTTTAGCATGTCGGGTGAGGATGAAGTTCATGCTGTCTTTGAACTAAAAACCGTAGGAGTCAACCTCGATAAGATTCAACGAGGGAGAAAACCTGAAATATCGCCCGTCCAACAAGCCTTTGACTATGCCAACGCACACAGTGAACGCTGCCGTTGGATTATTGTCTCCAATTTTGAGGAAATACGGATTTATCACCGGAGTACAGGTTATTTGAAATATGAAACATTTAACTTTATAGAATTACTGACCGACGATACGCTCAATCGCTTTCTTTTTATTCTTTCTTCAAATCAACTTTTTTGGCGTGGCGACAAAAAATCGCCAATGGACAACCTATTTGAACAACGTCGGGCTTTAGAAAAAAACATTACAGAATCTTTTTACCGCGATTATAAACGTTTGCGTACCGAGTTACTTTATAATATCCAACAACAGAACTTGAATACGCTTTTTGAAGGCAAAAACATTAATGCGCTTCAATTCTTATCTGTTACACAAAAGTTAGTTGACCGACTCATCTTTATGTGTTTTGTGCGCTTTTCGCTTAATATCCGAAATACGCTTCAAGAAAGTATTGATTTGGTCAATAAACTACCCGCACACGATGATTATCTATTGTGGGAAATCATCAAAAAACTTTTTAAAAGTTATGATATTGGCTACAATGCACAAATTCCCCCTTTCAATGGCGGACTTTTTGCGCCCGATTCATTGCTCGAAAACCTTATCGTCACCAATGTTTATCTTGAACCGTTTATCAAGTTCATTCTCGGCTATAATTTTCGTTCCGAACTCAATGCCAATATTTTAGGACATATTTTCGAGCAAAGTATCAGTGACCTCGAAGAAATAAAAGCCAATATCATTGCAAACGGTGGTTTGTTTTTGATGAATGCCTCCGTTGATGCGACCTCAAAAACAGATTTGAGCAAGCGCAAAAAGGAAGGCGTTTTTTATACACCCGATTATATTACCCATTACATCATCGAAAATACGGTTGGTCAATGGATTCAAGAAAAAGAAGATGCCCTTTTCTTGAAACACGGTGAAGAAAACAAAGACTATTGGCAGGAATACCAAAACTGTCTTTCGCAAATCAAAATATTAGACCCCGCTTGTGGCAGTGGTGCTTTTTTGACCCAATGCTTTGATTTCCTTTGGCAAAAATGGCAAATCAGTATCAAAGAATTGGACAAAATAGAAAACACCAATGGGCATGTTGTCTCCAAAAAAGACAGTTTTATTTTTGAAACATCTTCTACTTTCAACAAAGATAAAATCAGAAAAAGCATCGTCGAAAACAATCTTTTTGGTGTTGACCTCAACGCTGAATCTGTTGAGATAACCAAATTGAGCCTTTGGCTGCTTTTGGCAAACAAAAACGTGCCTTTACCCAATTTGGATAAAAACATTCAACAAGGCAATTCACTCATTGACGACCCCTCAGTCGTTGAGCAAGATGCGTTCGTTTGGCATGAACGATTTGAACATATTATGGCGAATGATGGGTTTGATGTCGTTGTGGGTAATCCTCCTTATGTGCGTCAAGAATTACTCTCCGAAAACCAACAATTATTTTTTCAAAAACAATACCCCGCAGTATTCAATGGCATTGCCGATTTATACGTTTTCTTCTATGAACGCAGCCTGTCAATCTTGAAACAAAGTGGTTATCTTGGTTTTATCACGCCAAATAAATGGTTCAAAACAAAATACGGTCGTGGTTTGCGCACTTACCTCCAACCTTTTGAGATTCAATCTATTATAGATTTTTTTGAACTCCGTATATTTGACGATGCGAGTACAGAACCACAAATTATTACTTTAAAAAATACGCAAAGTGATAAACCTTTTCCTTACTTCGCTGCAAAAAACATTGAGCAATTTATCAATCGAGAAATACACCCCCTCAGTATCCGAAAGACAAATCTTCGAGAATCAGAATGGGTTTTTGCAGATGATACTCAGCAAAGTATTCTGGAAAAAATGAAAGTAAATACCCTTTCTTTGAAAGACTATACCAATGGTGGTGTTAAATACGGTATCAAAACGGGTTTAAACAAAGCTTTTATTATTGACAAAAAAACAAAAGATTGGCTCATCAAGCAAGACCCTAAAAGCGCAGACATTATCAAACCTTATATTCAACCAACAGATATTCATGCTTGGCATTTAGAAAACAATAAAACATCTTTTCTTTTACAAACAGGATTTGACACAGATATATCGGCATCTTCTTATACATCTGTTTTCAATTATTTGAGACAATTTGATGATCAATTGGAAAAACGGTCTGATAAAGGTCTAACCAAATATAATTTACGTCCTTGCGACTACTATGAAGATTTTAATAAAGAAAAAATACTATTTATTCACACCGCCTTAAAACATCAATTTTACTTTGATAGATATAACTATTTTATTAACAACTCTTCTTGTTTGATTTCCAATGCTGATATTTTTTTATCTTGTTTTTTAAATTCTGACATTTTTACTTTTTACAAAAAATTAACATTTGCTGCATTTGGAGATTCAGAAGATGGTGGTAGAAGTCGTTTAAATCATGAAAAAATGATACACGTCCCTATTCCAAACCTCAATCCCGAAGAAAAACGACCTTATACAGAAAAGGCTGTATTACTGAGGGAGTGGTCTGAGACATTGTACGAAAGAGAAATGCAATTCATTGAAGCCTTGACTATTGACTATCCAATACTCAATAGGGACCGTTTCAGGCATTGGTATGCCCGTGATTTTTCTGACTTTATGAGTGTCATAAAAAGACAGAAACTAAAAATGGATAGGCAAAAACAATTAGAATGGCAACAGTTCTTTAAAGAGCTACAAGAACCTTTATTGGATTTGCAACAAAAAATCCGATACACCGAATACGAGATGAATGACATGTTCTTCACGCTCTACAACCTAACAGAAACTGAAAAAGCAACCGTAAGAAAGTTTTAAGTCCATCAAAAAAGGGAAAACAAACTATCTTTCATTCAAAAGAATAACACATGGAAAATAACAAAGACAAATACAAAGGCTTTGCCAATGCCGCAGAGTATATCCAAGATATCGAAGCCCGATATGCCGCTTTTGAAGCGAAAAATGCCGAATATGTCGCATATCTTAAACAAAAAGAAGAAAGTGGTGAGTATGATTCAAAAGCCTACAACGACCCTCAAGACATGATAAGTGTGGGCGAAATGATAAAAATCATCGAAAAACCCGAACATGAAGGGCTACTTGACAACGAAGAAATGGCTGATACTTTTGCCAAAATGAAATCGTCTTCCGAGTTCTATCAAAAAAATGATGCCTTTCGTAAAGAGATGAATGATGGCATGGCACTTTTGTATAGCGATAAAATTGAGGCTGCCGAAACGATGATCGAACAAATGACTATTTTGATTGATACCATAACGGAGTACATCGCCGAAAAGGGTTCGTCTCCTGAACATGAAGCCCGTTTAGGAGATCTTCAAAAAGCGGTGCAGTATCTAAAACAAGACATTGCACTCAGTCAATTGCAAATCAATGCACTGCAAAAGGAAATGCAGAATTAAGGTTTGAATCAGAATGTGTGGGATTTTAAAGATGCTAAAGATTTATGTATAAATGAACATAAATCTTTAGCATCTTTAAAATCCCACACATTCTGATTCAAAGGATTAATATTCAAATGAATACACGCCCGACCCAATATCAAACTTCACCAAAAGCCCTTCTGTTCTTAGGTTTTGTATAGCTGCGTTACTGCTGGCTGATTTACCCCCCTCAGTAATTTGACCGATTTCAGTATTCTTCAAGGCAATGGTTGCCGTTGTATTGGCGGGAATACGGACGTTCAATGTTATTTTACCGTTTTTGCGTTCCCAACCCGATTCTATTTTGCCGTACTCACTGTCATAATAGGCTTTTGCATAACTCAATTTGTCGGTAGGTTGTGGTTGAATCAAAATATGTTTGTAACCCGCTTTACCTATTTCGATACCTGTTACGACACGATACAACCAATCCCCAATAGCACCATACGCATAATGATTAAACGAGTTCATACCATCCGATTGGAAAGTGCTGTCCACTTTCATACCGTCCCAACGTTCCCAAATCGTCGTCGCACCATGTTTTACGGGGTACAACCAAGACGGATAAGTTTCTTGAAACAACAAATCATAAGCGACATCTGTGCGACCATTGTCGGACAAAACATGACATAAATAAGGCGTGCCGAGAAAGCCTGTTGACAAATGGTTTCTACGACTTTTTATGTCATCTACTAAATATTGTGTTGCTTTTGGACGCAAATCAGTGGGCAATAAATCGAACATCAAAGCCAAGACGTAGGACGTTTGCGAATCAGAAGCAGTGCGCCCCGACTTTGTAACGTACTCATCATTAAAGACTTTCTTGATTTTTTCAAAAAAGGCATTATAGAATTTGGCATCGTCCGTTTTGCCCAATACTTCCGCCGATTGAGCTAAAAGTTTGCATGAATATGCAAAAAAAGCAGTTGAAATATACTCTCTACCTGTATGCCCATCAGGTTCACTCGCTTTGTCAGGCGAAGGCAGGTAGAAAAGCCAATCGCCGAAGATGCTGCCACCTTTCCAAATCAAGCTTTCACCTGATTTTTTGTGAATATAATCCACCCAAGCTTTCATGCTCGGATATTGAACTTCGAGGATTTTTTTGTCGCCATAGACTTGATACATCGTCCACGGTGCTATCGTCACGACATCGCCCCAGCCCGCCGAAGTCCCCTTTGGCACTGATTTATTTGGATTGAGAACATCGGGAATGACAAAAGGTATTTCACCATCCTTGCCTTGATCCGCTGCAACATCTTGCATCCATTTCGTAAAGAAACTCGCCACATCTTTATTGAAAGCCGCTGTCCGTACAAAAGCCTGTGCATCACCTGTCCAACCGAGTCTTTCATCTCGCTGCGGACAGTCTGTTGGTACATCCACGAAGTTGCCTTTTTGTCCCCAAACAATATTTTGTTGCAATTGATTTATGTCTTTATTGGAACACTCAAAACCGCCTGAAATAGGCATATCAGAATGAACAACAACACCTGTCAAATTAGCTGCCCGCAATTCGGCTTCTGTTAAACCATCAATCGCAACGTAACGAAAACCAAAAAAAGAAAAACGTGGCTCATACGTTTCGCTGTTGGCGCCCCCCCTCAGTATATATTGTGCTTCGGAGGTCGCATTGCGATAATTGGCAGTATAAAATTCGCCATACTTATCCAACACCTCCGCATGGCGAATCGTTATGGTTTTTCCTGCCGCCCCTTTGACCGTCAAACGCACCCAACCGACCATGTTTTGACCTAAATCTGCAACCAAAGTACCTTTTGGCGTTTTGAAAATACTGACGGGTTTGATTTCTTCAACCTTACGTATCGGCACACTGACAGAAGACACCAAATTGTCAAAAGAGTAATTGCCTACTTGCACAGACGACCACGCCGCATCGTTATAATCGGCTTCCGACCAACCATCTAAGGTCTTTCTTGCGTCATAAGTTTCACCTTCATAAATGCCATTCATGCGAATGGGACCGTCTTGATTGGCTTTCCAACTGCCATCGGTTTTAATGGTTTCTTCGCTGCCATCGCTGTATTTTACTTGAATTTGGCACAACAAACCTTTGTGTTTGCCATAAATGCCCCATTGCGACACCCAGCCCAAAGTGCCTCTATACCAACCATCGCCAAGCATCGCACCGACGACATTTTTTCCTTCACTTAGCAAAGACGTAACATCATAAACTTGATATTGCAGCCGTTTTTCATAACTCGTCCAACCAGGCGTTAGGACATCATCACTCACCTTTTTGCCATTCAAATACAATTCATAAAAACCATGTGCCGTGACATAAGCCCTTGC
This sequence comes from Saprospiraceae bacterium, assembly GCA_043772905.1. Classification (GTDB taxonomy): domain Bacteria; phylum Bacteroidota; class Bacteroidia; order Chitinophagales; family Saprospiraceae; genus JAAFJT01. Next base: position 16,101 of record JAYVFS010000070.1, read on the forward strand.
GGACACCATTTTTTTCTTCAAATTAAAAGCCTTACGCATCGTCACCGCAGGCGAATAGCGAGCCGTATCGCTTTGCAATTCAATCCATTGCGCTTGCCATGCCGTATTTGACATCAAACCTGTTTCAAAAGTAGCTGTTGGACTCCAACCCCACTCCATCGCATTGTTATCCCAAACTTTGACTTGCCAATAATATTTTTGACGGGCTGCCAATTTTGCGCCCGCATAAGTTTGCAAAACAGACGCATCTGAATTGACTTTTTTAGAATCCCAAGCAAGAGACTTAGCGGCAAAATTAGGCGTTGTTGCCACCCTAATTTGATAAGCAGCTTGTTTCACACCTCGTGCATCACTTTCCAATTGCCAACTAAAACGTGGCTCTTGGACATCCATGCCCATTGGATTTGTTAAGTGTTCGCACGTTAAGTTTACAAGGTTGCGTGTTTGCGCTTGCACTTGACACGCGATAAGTAAGAAGAGAAAAAGGTTGGTTAGTCTTTTCATTTTGATATTGTTTAGTTGAAAATAGTTTTATTCAACATTGCTGTTGAAAGAATGCACAAAATAGAAAAATTGACTTAAAATTGATTTTTATGCCCTCATTTATGGGTCAAACCTTACGAACTTTTAAATTTTTCATACTGATATACCCCCTCAGTATTTTCGGCGTTTTCTAACATTTTATATGAAAACACAGCACAAAGTATTATATTTGGCTTGCAAATGAGCAACTTTATGAATCACATTTTAACAAAAAGGACAATGAAACAACCTCTATACTTGCTTTTAGCCTTATCACTCTTTTGTGCCTCCTGCACAACCCAACGCATCGTTCAATTAACCCCCGATGTACCTAAACAATATGTGGACAAAGACGGCTTCACTTTACAAAAATCGGACAACCTCGATATCACCTTTGGCTATTTATTCAGCACAAAAGACTATTTGGTTTTTGAAGTAACGGTTAAAAATAAAGGCGTGGATTCTGTCTTCGTCAACCCGCAAAACTTCACTTTTCAGCCCATGCCTTTTTTAGATTCCGCAACAAATCCGACTCCTATATCCGCACATTCTTATAAGCAAATCATAGCAAAATTGAATGAAAATGCCCGAAAAGTCGCTGTAAAAGCCACTGTTATCAGTTTAGCCGTCGTGGCATCGGCTATTGCCATTGATATCGCGGTCAATAAAAACAGAACACCACGTTATCGAGACTACAATTTCGCTGTGCGTACAGGTGTTAATTTATCCTTCAACTATTTTGATGCAATGATTTTCAATCAAATGTCCAAAAAAGAAGCCCGAAACGGTTTAAAGAGGAGTTTGATGTTTCCTCAAAAAATCGGCAAGGAACAAGCACATATTGGCACTGTTTATTTTCCTCGTTATGATAATGCCAATCAGCTTTTGTTTAATTTCAAAACGGCTGGACAAGACTTTGAAACGATGTTTAGGCAAACGATTGAGCTTAAATAAAACCGTTGTTTTTTATTTATCCCACAAAACATGCTCCTTTGGCATATACTCACCAATCAATTCCAATAACTCAATCGCATTCAAACACCATTGTGATGTACTATTGGTCGAAACATTCGGAATCTCACGCATCGGGCGCAAAACCGTAGGCGTTTGTACTTGTTTTGACCCAAATGCCGCACCGTCTCGATAGTATTTAGGTGATAGAAAGATGTCCCAAGCCTTTTTTGCTGCCACCGCATTGTTTGTTTTATAGGCATAATAAGCGGGTAAACGCGTAAAATGCTGCGACAAATCGCCTAACTGAACCGATTGCTGAAAAACTTTTTCCGTTTGCTCCTTCGGAGAACCATACATTTCACAAAACTGCAAATACAAACGTGTCCAATCCGCATCTTTGAGATAACGACTCAATTCAAAAGCCACTTCGGGCCCACCCATCAAAACACTCAAATGCGATTGCCCAATGTCTTTTGGGTTTAGTTGAAACATCTCTCCCGTCTTTGGGTCGTAGCCAAAAGCCCCTTCTTTACCAGAAAAGAACCCAAAAGGCATTTTTACAAAACTTTTGACCCCCCTCAGTATTTTGTCCTTCCAAATCGGGTTTCCTGTCCGCTCCCACTCCGTCATCCAATTCCCGACCATTGCAAACCAATCGGGACCCACACGAGCATGAGTTGGATATTCAGATTTCGGTAAAATCATGCGCAAAGGGTCGGTTTTCAACAAAGCTTCATCGGCATTCACGACTTCTTTCATCAATTCCCCTGTCCGTTCGTCTGTTGTCAAATAATATAAAAACCGCTTCAAAGCCGCTTGTGCTATCCGAATCTCTTTCGCCCCATCGCCCCAATGCCGCACATTATGCCTCGACCCCAATCCCGCAAACCGACCTAAATGATACACGTCCACCTCGCTCGTATGCCTTGTCATCGCCTCCGCCATGCGAAAAATATCGGCACGACCTGTCCGTAAAAAGCTGTACCACAACCACATATCAGGCATCAATTCTGTATTCGCCCAAGCAAAACCGCCAATATCGTAACGCCAAGCGTGCCGCACATGGTCATAGGTGTGCATCACATCGCCATAGTTCCAGTAGCCATACCAATGCTGTTGTTCCACTTCATTTTGATAAAAAGAAAACGCTGAATCCAATTGATTTTCAATCCATTCACGCCCCTTTGTTGTCCGATTTGGCAAACTCCAAACCCCAAAAGCTCCTGCATCATGCAGATATTGAGGGCTTGCCACAATCAAAGGTGGATTGTTTGACCTTTTAGCCGCTTTATTCAATTGTTCATTCGATGGCACATCTGCATAAAAGCCCAGCGTCACTTCAGATGTTCGTGCCACACCTTTTGGCGTAGCAAAACCTGGCTGCACGTCTTCATAAGCCGCTTCCAAGCCATGTCCAAAAGCCAGAGTGTCGTAGTTCCGCATATCCATCGCTTCGCCAAAAGGCGACCACAACCACCCCCTCAGTATAGCCGCCTCCGAAGACGCATTTTTGACCTCCAAAGCCGCAGGAAAGGCTTGCCAAAAATCCCGAATACTCAATGACAAACCACCCGACACATCACCCACAAACGCCAAACCCGAAGATCGTTTGCCTCCATTGGCATCAATCCAAGCCCCTTTATCGTGCGTTCTTTTTTGAATCGAAAAACCATCGGCTGTGTTTTGCGTCAATCGGAAGTCACGCCAAACTGCCCAATCTTTGATGAGGTTTTTTCCAGTTTGGTTATATTTATCAGTGTTCGGCACACGTTTTCCTAAGATTTGGTCTTCATACACATTTTTTCTATCCAAAATCAAAGGTCTTCTACCTGTTAACGGCTGAATCGGTTCTGACCAAATGCCCCCTTCGCCTGCCGTTTCCCCACCAAAACGCACATGCCGATTCAATATCTCTTCACGCATCGGCACATCGAACTGCCAACCAAAACCTTTAATAAAATCTGTTTCTGCTTCACCATCATATATCAATGTTTGAACAATCCGCACATTTTCGACACCCGCATAAAAATATAATCGAACGATAAACGGCAACCATTCACGGGTTGGGTTTTGAGTTTTGAGTTTTGAGTTTTGAAAATTACCTTCTATGCGAATGACTGTTTTGACATCGCCTTTTTGTTCAATGGTTACTTTTTGAATTTGACTTTTAAAAGTCTCTTTCTTCATATCCGCTAAAAAATCATCATCAGGTGCATTTTGCCAAAGACAAGTCAAATGCCCACCATTGCCAATAATTTTATCATTAATCGTCAAAGAATCAAGCAAAATAGAACCTGTCTTAGGGATTTTACATCCAATTCTACCATTTTTCACATTTATACTGAGGGGGGTCTCTTTGACTTCAATACCAACACTTTTAGAATTTCCCGCTTTCCCAATACTCAATTCAAAAGCCTTTTCATCTCCTTCGGCAACAGTTGCCAAGCCGAGCCATTTCAAAGAACCATCGTCCCAATAGGCGTTTGTCCAAGTTTGCAAAGGCAAAGATTTACCGTTGTTGTCTTTCAATATGAAAGATTCTTTGGGCTGTACTTCACCCCTTTTGAACGGAACGCCCCAACTGATACCTGTTTTTACTGAGGGGGGTGTTTCCGACAGCCAATTGAGGACAATTGGCTGTTTTTGGGCAACTAAAACACTTGTTTTTAATATGAAAAAGAGGATTAGGAAAGGCAGTATTTTTTTCATTGTTTAGTTGAATTTAGTATTTACGGCATAAGTACCGTCTCTACGACAATGATACGACTTCAAAATTGGTTAATTCTTATCGGTTTTGGTTAATATTTTGTCCTTTATGGTTTTTATGCTCAACGTTGTCTTAAACAACAAAAGCCACCTCGTTTGTGTATCGAGATGGCTTTTGTAAAAGCTATTTGAAATCAATTATTATCCTTTCTTAGCGTTTTTATCCAAGACCGTTTGAATATGTACCACATCATAGCCTGTCAAATTGGCTATTTGTTCCGCATTAAAGCCCATTTTATTATGAATATCCATGATGATTTTCTCAATGCCTTGTTCAATGCCTTGTTCAATGCCTTGTTCAAGTGCTTCATCGCGCTCCTCCTTTATGGCTTTGCCAAAAAAAGGTTCATGTGTTTTTAAAAAAGATCTGCTTGCTTGCATTTTATCTTGAATTTTAGGTTGAGAAATAAAAATTTTGTACAACTCATCAAGGTTTGGCGGTAGCGTCACCAAGTGATAGACAAAGTTAACCAATCTATACAATTTTGAACGGTCAAAATCCTTAAAATTGGCAATTTCGATAAGTTTTTTCTTGTATTCTAACTTTTTATAATCATCTTGACCTGCCCTTATCATATATAAACTCGCTAAAACGGCAATTGCGAAAGGGCTTTCTGATTTTAGAAGTTGTGCCTCACTCTGCTCTCTAACGGTATATGTGTTGAATTTATACGTCATAGTCGTTCCAAAATTGGAAACTTTAAAACAATTATATATTTTAGGGCGCGATGCCCCCGTATAAATCGCCAAAGCAGTAACATCCATATTGCCATATTTGATGAAAATAAAGACAAAATATGTGTACATCCTCAAGGCAAATTCCTCTTCCGATTGACCTTGAAACTCAACATGAACGATAATGTACTTGTCTTTTCCGTTTTTGAGCCGATAACGTATGATTTTGTCCGCTATCTTTTTACGGGGCTGATTTCCATCGAATGTCGTATTGAATTCTTGTTCAAGGTATTCAGGTGGTACAGAAAAATCAATAGCATTGTATAGTTTTCTGCCTAAAAAGAACAAAATACCCTCTGAATGAAACTCTGTGAAAAGATCTTTCCACAATAAATCGGCTTGGCTGTCTGGTGCTTCCATTTTCTCAAATATGTTTTTATTTGATTGATTATCAATTACTTACCATAGCAAAATAAAAGCAAATCTAAAAAATAAAATCGAATGTCTCAATAAATCAAACCCTCTTTTTTTGATTTATTGAGACATTTTTTATAAAAATATAACATTACTTCTTCTGCAAAAGCTGCAACGAACTGTCATTTATCTCAAACTGCTTTTTCTTCAGCATCTGAATCACTTCCGCACCCGCCAAAATCACAGGCCCATACCCATGTGCCGCAAAAGGGCTGATTGGGCGATGGTAATAAAACGCGGGGTCGAAAGCCATACCTGTTCCTACGCACGTTCCCTCGACATGACCTTTTACATTCACCTTCGTTGATACCGCGTTCCACGCCAACAGCGTTGCAGGCGCATAAGCCAATCCGTCAATCCAACCCCGATTAATCGCCCTTGCAAAAGCATACGTATATATAGCAGTCGCCGACGTTTCGAGGTAAGAATCGGAACGGTCTAACAACTGATGCCAAAAACCTGAACCTGATTGATATGCCGCCAAACCCTTCACATGAGCCCTCAGTAATGTGAGAATTTCAGCCCGCTGCGGATGCGTTGCTGGCAAAACTTCCAACAATTCAACCATTGTCATCACAGCCCAACCATTTGCCCTTGCCCAATGAAATTGTGGATGTACGGTCATACCTTCGACCCAACCGTGCATAAAAACGCCTTTTTCTTTGTTAAACATGCGTTTTGCGTAAGCCAAAAGCTGTTTTGTGGCTTCATTGTAGTACTTCAAATCGCCTGTCAATTTGCCCATTTGCGCCAAAGCAGGGATCGCCATAAACAAGTCGTCGAGCCAAATTGTATTCGGCTGTGGGCGCATACGTGCCAACGTACCGTCTTTTAAACGATGCTCTTTATTCATAATATAGTTGATATGAATATCAATCAAAGGTCGGAAATCACCTTTTGAACCTGCCCGCGTTGCCTTAATCATCGCTGCACACATCGCCCCGCAATCATCCAAAGCACGCGGCAAAATGAGGTTGCGTAAAGGCGTTTTTGAACCCCAATCCTCATGTTCAGCTGCCGATTTTTTGAAATACGGCGCAGCATCGGCAAGGAATTGAAGGCGTGAATCTGCATAGTTTTTATACCGAGCATCGCCCGTCGCTTCTGTTGCCAACAACATTGCGCCATAAGTCACGCCCCATTCGTAGCTGACAAGACGGAAATCGCTTTTTTGTAAAATGGTATTTTCACCAATTTTTGATAAATCCGTCAACGTCTCCCCCGTTTTGCTATTGACAAAATGCGGCGGCGTAACAGTATCAAGATAACCATGAATGCGGTTCAAAACCTTTGTCACATCTGCTATTTCCACTTTGCCATAAGGCACAGGATAATCAGGTTGCAGCAAGTGTAAAGGCGTGTTTGAGTCATTCGCTTTCGTTTCGTTCCGTTGTGCCGTGACCGATTGAGCGACCAAAAGGACGACGATGAATAGGCAAAGTTGGATATTGATTTTTTTCATTTTGATATATAAATTCATATAAAATATTGATTTTCAAATAATAAACTCAAATTTAAGTATCGGATATTTTAAAAATATCCGATACTTGACCGTAAAATTATGCTCATGATGTTGTTATCATTTCAACGTCAAAACCACCACCGAAACAGGCGGCAAAGTCAGTTTCAAATCATCCCCTTTCAAGGTCGCCCCTTTAAAATCAACAGGTATGATTTTGTTCGGATTGTTGAAATCATTGTGATCTTGCAATTTTTGAGACGTTAATATACGACCATTGACACTTGAAATGGACATACCACGAAGACTCACTGAAGTTTCCTGCCCTTTATTCGGATTAATATTGACCAATGAAATATGCACCACACCATCTTTGTCTTTCGACGCCGAGGCAGACACTGCTTGAAGACTGTCTTTACCCAAACCGTAATTTTCCGACTTTATACTGAGGGGTAGCATCGTCGCATCTTGATGCACATTGTACATTTCCATGACGTGATAAGTCGGTGTCAAAATCATTTTTTCTTCTTTGGTCAAAATAACTGCTTGCAAAACATTCACCGCCTGCGCCAAATTTGCTATTTTCAAACGGTCGCAATATTTATGAAAAATATTCAAAGTCGTTCCAGCAATCATCGCGTCGCGCATCGTGTTTTGTTGATACAAAAAAGCACCATTTGTGCCTTTTTCGACATCATACCAACCACCCCATTCGTCAACGACCAAAGCCACTTTCTTTTTAGGGTCATATTTGTCCATAATCGTCGTATGCCCCCTCAGTAATTCGTCCATTTGTAAAGCCCGTTGCATCGTCGTGAAATATTCTTGTTCCGAAAAATCAACATCCGAGCCTTTTTTCCGCCAATCAATAACTGAATAATGATGCACCGCCAAACCTTCGAGCATACCATGTGGAATATCGCGCATCAACACCTCCGTCCAATTGTAATCATCATCGCTTGCACCCGAAGCAATGCGCATGATTTTGTTGTCATTGTTCCAACTCGTCAAAAACGTCGTGTATTGACGATATATATTGGCGTAATATTCAGGTTTCATATTGCCACCGCAGCCCCAAGCCTCGTTGCCGATGCCCCAAAATTTGACATTCCAAGGCTTTTCACGCCCGTTTTGCTTGCGTAATTCTGCCATTGGGTTGCCTTTTTCAAAAGTTGTGTAACGTGTCCAGTCAATCAATTCTTGAACAGTGCCACTGCCGACATTGCCAGAAAGATACGGTTCTGCGCCCAAAGTTTCACACAGATTCAAAAAGTCGTGAGTCCCGAAACTATTGTCTTCCGTCACCCCACCCCACCAAACATTGAGCATTGAAGGGCGTTTTTCTTTCGGTCCAATGCCATCTTTCCAATGATAAGTGTCCGCAAAACAACCGCCCGGCCAGCGCAAGTTAGGAATTTTCAGTTTTTTGAGCGCATCAACGATGTCCAAACGGACACCATCTTTGTTGGGAATTTTAGTGTTTTTTTCACCAACATAAAAACCATCGTAGATACATCGTCCGAGATGCTCTGCAAAATGACCATAAATATGACGGCTAATGACATCTTTTCCCAAATCCGCATTTATAACGACTTTGTTTTGTGCAAAGATAAAGGTGTGGAGACCCAGCATAATACCGAACAATGTGCGTGTTTTCATAATTAAATCTTGATTTATAAAAATTAGAAATTTAGTTGACAAAGCAAAGCTAATAAAAATTTACCCATTGTGTCATTTTGACACCTTTTTTATTGAAAAATACTGAGGGGGTGTTTATGTATATACTTTTTTGTCATTATGAACGCAGTGAAAGAATCTGGTTGTGATATTATTTAGATTTTTTCACTTCGTTCAGAATGACAAAAAGGTGAATAATTCCATAAATAATATTTACATAATTACTTTTTTATGGAAAGATTATTTATTATTGCACTTGATTTACATTTTACGAATTGTTAAACTATTGATTATAAGCATTTTGTGAAATTTTCTATCTTAAATTCTTCGCTCTCAAAATCTTTTATCTTCATTATGAAAATAGGCATAACCAACCTCAAAGGCGGTGTCGGCAAAACGACCATATCACAGAATTTAGCGGTTTGCTTCGCCAATATGGGCTTTAAAACCTGTATCGTGGATACCGATACCAACCAAAACTCGCTCGCATGGTGTGGTGTACGAGACGAAAGTTTGGCAAATATTACCGTTGTCGGCGCAACCGACCCAAAAGCTGTCGGCAAAACCGTAGAGAATATGCACCGCGATTACGAAGTCGTTATCATTGACGGCACACCGTCTTTGTCTGAAATGACAACGCGTATTATTTTATCGTGCGATATTCTCCTTATCCCGATTTTGCCGAGTGCCCACGATTTTAGGGCTATGACACCCTTTTTTGAGCGATATGAACAAGCCCGAGAATTTCGTCCCGACATTCCAGCGTATTTCCTCATCAATCAGTTTTCACATTCTGGCAATATTTATAAAGGTATGCGCGAGGCGATTGCTGGTTTTGGGCTAGAAGTTTTAAAGTCTAATGTCAACAAACGAGCAGCTTACGTCGAAACAGCATTAGATGGGCGCGGCGTTTATGAAAGTTCGGACAATAAAGCAAAGAACGAAATAATAGAATTGACCCGCGAAATTTTAGATAAAGCAACAGAATTAGGTTTAATCAAATAATTTTAGGTTGACACGAATTTCACCGATTACACGAAATCACATAAAACATTCGTGTCATTCGTGCAACTGGTGTCCGAAAAACAATACAATCATGGCAAAAAAAGAAATAGATTTCGGCAAATTGGCTCTGCCTGGCAAGCCTATCATCGTCAAAAAAGACGATACAGAGAACATGGTGGAAAAAGCGATTCAAACGATTCACGCTGCCGCCTCTTCCCTTACTCCACCCGTAGCGGCACAAACGTTTGTCGCAGAACCTGAAGTAGTGACAAACGAAGTCAAAAAAATCAGTTTGGATTTGCCCGTTGAGATATACAAGCACGTCAAAATGCACACTTTTACCCGCACCATCACGATGCGGGAATATATGCTCGAACTCATTTATGAGGATATGCGCAGGCGTGGTGCTATGTGATTTGTATTTTTACATAAATATTATTTAGGGGTTTAAATAAAAATACACGCTGTGCCAATATCTTCGAAGTAAAAAAGGTTTTGCATAAATATTATTTAAATAAAAAAATAAAAGCGCAAATAATATTTATTCAAACCGGCAAAATCTACTTCTGATGGCAGTGGAAAGTTAGATTGAAAGCTTATGGATTATTTGTGTAAATATTATTTGAATAAATAAGCAAATATTATTTACATAAAAATGCAAATATTCTATAACTCAATGCTCGATTAATAAAATAGGAATGAAAGCGAATCACCCCCTCAGTATAAAAAGGTTTTTTTTTAGCTAACAACCATTCGTAAGGATTTTATGCTACATTCGTAATTCAAAAATTACACTCGCTTAAAATCAAATTAATTTGCCTTTTTCTCTGTCAACTATTTCTAAAAAAGCAAAAGGGATGATTGGAAAATTGGAAGAATATTGGTATAAATATTATTTAAATAGAAGTATAAATAATTTTTATTTAAACACTCAAATAATCCCATCAAAAACGTACAAAGACGAAAACAAATACTTGAATATTATTTGCATAAATATTATTTAAATAAAAGAGCAAATAATATTTAGTTAATTAAATAAATATTCTACTTCTTTTGCCGTATTGAGGGGAATAATACAACCAAAGTATAAATGGCAACAAAAAAGGACAATACAGGCGGCAGCACAACGAGCCGCATTCTCAGTCGCTTAGTAGATAGCTCTATGACGATACGGATCGATCGGGCAGGTATCGAAGATGCGATTTTTCAACATTCGGCTTTGTGTCAAACGTTTTTACCTTACAGAAACCCTGGCGACGAAACAGTTATTTGGCAACAAAAGCAAGGCAATGTCAGTCTTGCCGTTCAAGCAAATCATGCTGCAAATCCCGCAACAGGTGATTATGAGTTTGTGGGATTGCCGTATGGGACAAAGGCGCGATTGATTTTAGCGCATATTAATAGTGAAGCCATAAAATCACAAAGCCGCGTCGTTGACGTTGAAGAAAGTATGACCGCTTTTATCAAAAAAATAGGTTTAGGCACAGATGGACGGACGATAAAAGAAGTGAAAGAGCAATTGCGTCGTTTGACTTCTTCCATTATCAGTATCAGTTATTTCAATGGCGAAGAAAGTTTACAGGTCAATATGCAAATCGTAAAGGCGTTTAATCTGTGGTTTCCAAAGGATGAGAAGAATAAAGTGATGTGGACTTCTAAGATTTTGCTGTCAGAAGACTATTTCAACAGTTTGTCGAATCATGCGATTCCACTTGACGAAAGAGCATTAGCCGCTTTATCACACAATGCGATGGCACTCGATATATATGCATGGCTGGCGCAGCGGTTGCACCGCATTGACCCGAATAAGCCCGTTTTCATTGCGTGGCAAGTTTTGAAAGAGCAATTTGGCTATGGTTATGACCAAATGTTTAAGTTCAAACAAGTATTTAGGAAGACATTGCTCACGGTGAAATCGCAATACCCAGATGCACGTATCGAAGAGGATCCGAACAAAGGTTTGACTATGTTTCATTCGCCGTCGCCCATACCATCAAAATCGATACTTATACCTGATTTGTTCACTAAACTAACGTGAAGTTTGGTATAAAATTGAAACAATATGGTTTTTGATGGTCTTATTTGTGCTTTATTAACGTGCAGTTTGGTATAAAGACAAAAATTATTACGTGCAGTTTAGTATAGTTTATCAATGATTTATGGCTTTTAAAGTTATCAACGTGCAGTTTGGTAGATTTCACGAAAAATATCCATTTTAAAAAGTTATCAACGTGAACTTTGGTAGGCAAAAAAGGATTATTAACGTGAAGTTTGGTATGAAAGTAACGTGAAGTTTGGTATGCAAACCTATATAATATCCTTTATCTTTTTATTCCTATATAATTCGTCTAAAATGAATTTTTTTTATTGATGAAAAGAAAAAAAGGGTGGCAGCGAGCGGGAGCGGAAAATCGGTAGGGACAACGTGAAGTTTGGTAGGCTTTTATATTTGTAAAAATAAAATGAAAACTAAGAGATGACGACACAAAATGCAAAAAACATACCCCTCAGTATCTTGCTGGAAAAATTGGGTTTTGGAGCCAGTAGAAGCAAACACAATGGTAACGATGTGTGGTACAAGTCGCCTTTCCGTCCACAAGAACGCGATGCGAGTTTTCATATCAATGTTCGCGAAAACGTTTGGTATGACTTCGGCTCAGGCAGTGGTGGCGATGTGCTCAAATTTGTTCAGTTGTTTAACAATTGTGATGTCTCCGACGCACTCGTTTTTTTAGAGGTTGTATTTCCAGAACAAAATAAGGTTGATGCGCCTAAAAAACGCTTTGAGAAACCTGATACATTGTCCTTGAAAAAAGCTCAAATAATCATTAACCCACATCTTATTTCTTACCTAACAGAAGAACGTCAGATTGACCTGAAAACAGCGCAGAAATACCTTGTTGAAGTCATCTATACCCAAAAAGAAACGAATAAAGACTACTATGCCATGGGGATTGTCAACCGATCGGGTGGTTTCGAGATCCGCAACAAATATTTCAAAGGCTCTATTGTCGAAAAAGACATCACAATACTGAGGGGGGAAGAAAAGGAGAATAAAGTGTCCATTTTTGAAGGCATGTTTGACTTTTTGAGTGCGGTGAAATACTATGGTAATACATTGACGGATGGTGAAGTTATCATTATGCACTCCGTTGCTTTCCAAAATACGGTGATTGACTACCTAAAAACACGTTCATTTTCGACGATTTATACCTATTTTGACAATGATAGGGCAGGGGAGGAGTTGACTTTTTTGATAGGTAAACATTTCCCAACAGCACATGAACCTTGTAGTGCGTTGTTTTATCCGTTTAAAGATTTTAATGCGTTTTGGGTGAATAAGAAATCTTAGATTTTGTAAGGTTAAATTGTTGCATGATTGTATGGTTTTTTATTTGCCTTTTATTTAAAAACCATACAATCATGCAACAATTTAATGCCATGCTTCTCATCTTTGTTTTACAATTTTAAAAACAGAAACATCATTGCCTTTTGTCCATTTAGCAAAATAAATACCACTTGGTAAATGCGCCAAATCAAGGCTAAATTGTTGATTATCAATATCTTTTTTAGAAAAATAGACCTTACCTGTCACGTCTATCACATCCATATTGTAAAGCTTGATCCCCGCAGTAATATCCGTTTCCACAATCAGTTTTTCGGTAAATGGATTCGGATATACCCATACTTTTAGGGTCTTATCAAACAAGACACTTCTGATGGGCGAATAACCATACGTATTGTCATTATCTACTATTTTTAGACGGTAATATTGAATTCCTTTTTCAGGTTCTGCATCCGTGAATTGATATTGTTTTGGCTCTGAAGTAGTGCCATGTGCTTTGATTTGACCTATGGCTTTGAAAATTCGACCATCGTTACTGCCTTCAATTTCATAGTAGCTTGCATTCAATTCTGTTGCCGTTTCCCATAGCAAAAAGGCCGAATTACCTTTCCGAGAAGCTGTAAATTTGGTCAATTCGACAGGTAAAAGTGAATTTTCACCACCACCGCCAATTGCAAATTCGCCATAAGCAGTAATATTTGTGCGGCGTGCAACAAAACCTGATGCCAGGGCACTGCCATTGCTGTGTGTACCTATCGTGAGCCATTTTTCGGACGGTAATGGACGATATATTATCCGCAAATCTTCGGGGCGATTGATGCCCGGATAGTTATTGAGCTTTAATTCCAACCGATAACTCGATATAAATTTGCTGGAGGTCTCAACTACCCAGACACCACAAGTGGCACAGGTTGTTGTGATAGTGAAACCATTGTTATCAATGATAGGCAACCCCCACGTAAGTGGGTCAGTAATCGTGTATTTTAAGGATAAAAGCCCGCCGCCATTCTTCTCCTCCGAAATCACACGTGCTTCGAGAAATGCGGACGCTGTGCCAACAGGAAAACTAACCGTATCAGGATTGTTGACCCAACGTCGAATAGTGCCATTATAAAAATAGGCGGAATCACTACCGCCAATAAGCGGAGCAAGGTTCGTGACGGACGTGCCAAGTGTTATCGAATTACCCAACAAATTAATCTTACCCAACTGTATATTTAATTCATTTACAATGGTTATGTTGCTCAAAATGGATACATTTTTTCGATTTTTAATCAAAAGGCGTTCATATTGCCCAGAGCCTTTGAGCCGCTGTGTATCATTGGATTCCAGACGCAAAAAATTGCCTAAAATCCTGTTTTCGTTTTGAAAATTCGGACCAATAAAACGCAACCCATTTTGGTTGCTCAATCTGCAAAGCCCATAATTGACAACAGAACCGCCCAAGGTACTCAACGTTTTAATATCGAGTAAGCCATCATAATGAATCAGCGTAGCAGTGCTGTCTGAGTCAAAAAAGCCAATAGAGTCACGTATCTCATTGATTGTCACTGTTTTAGGCCCATACTTTACAATGCTGCCCGCATTTCTAATGCGTTGATTTGAAGTACTGGCATCTGTAAATATTTCAATACGAAGCACACCGTTTTGCCTGTTCAAAATATTGCCAGAGCTGAGGCTATCAGATGTAATGATGTCACCTGAAAACCAATCTATTAAACCCTCATTTTGAATTGTGCCGTTGTTCTTTATCGTTTTGTAAATATCAAGACGACCTGAAGAGTTGATGAAAACAACGGTGTTATTTGAAAAAGTGGTGCTATCCGTGATAACTGTTTGGTGCCGCACGGAAATGAGAAAAATAGCACCCCCTTGTGGCGCAGTAGGCGTATTTACCCAGTTTGTGCCATTAAAAGTCTCCCAAATAGCAGAATTTGCCCAATTTCCGTCTGATATGGTACGGAAATCACCTAAGTTTTGTGCGAAAAGGCTTGAGAAAAATGTCGTGCTTGCGCATAGTAAAATGCCGAAGAAGTGTTTGTGAGTCTTCATAAGTGGTTCGTTTTAAGTTTAAAAAATATTAAAATATAATTCTTAAAATATGTCTTATATTGATATAAAAAACGGATATGAGTTTAATTTTAAAAATTATATACTGCTAAACGTTTTACTGTTAGAAATTGTTGCGTAGAAATTTTTCAAACAATCGAAAAAACGAAACTCGTGGCATGTATTTTTTTTTAAAAATATTGAAAAGCCTTTATGATAAAAATAAAGACTTGGAGAGCCCCCTCAGTATTTTTAAAATATCAGAAAGTGTAAAAAAAGAAACAAAAGGAATAGCCTCCAAACGATACAATTATGTTTCCTTTGTGACCAATTTTGGCAAATATCATTTGGGAATATGCCAAATTTGACAAGACATTATCGGATTCTGAAATTTATTTTCTTTTAAAATGGTATTTTTTGATACCTAAATTGTCTAAATCTTACTCTATTCCTTTTTCATCAACGAAACAACAACACTCATGCAAGTAATTCTTGGTATTATTTTCCACACCATCGGCGGCATTTCGTCTGGTAGTTTTTACATGCCTTACAATAAGGTCAAAGGTTGGGCTTGGGAAAACTTTTGGCTCGTCGGGGGCTTATTTTCGTGGCTTATTGTGCCACCTATCGCCGCTTATTTAACCGTTCCTAATTTTTCAGAAATCATTAGCGAGACTGCCCCAACTGTAAAGAATTTTACTTATTTGATGGGCTTGCTTTGGGGTATCGGCGGCTTGACGTATGGTTTAGGCGTGCGCTATTTGGGTATGTCTTTGGGCAATTCGGTGGTTTTGGGTTTTTGCTCGGCTTTTGGGGCGTTAGTGCCTTCGATTTACTACAATTTTAACCCAACACAAGGGAAAACGTCGTTTACAGATATGCTTTCAAACTCTGGTGGTCAATTGGTTTTGCTGGGTGTTGCGGTCTGTTTGACAGGCATTGCGATTTCGGGCAAAGCGGGTATGATGAAAGAAAACGAGTTGACAACAGAACAAAAGCAAAGCAGCACAGCTGAATTTAGCCTTGTTAAAGGTCTTATAATTGCTATTATTTCAGGTATATTGAGTTCGTTTTTCAATTTTGGTATCGAAGCGGGCAAACCGATGGCTGAGGAAGCCGTCAGACAAGGTTTTGACCCTTTGTTTCAAAACAATGTGACGTATATCGTGATACTGTGGGGTGGTTTGACGACAAATTTTATTTGGTGTATGTATCTCCATTTTAAAAACAAAACATTTGGTCAATACACCAAACCGAACACACCGATAGCGGCGAACACTTTCTTTTGTGCTTTGGCGGGGACGCTTTGGTTTTTGCAATTCTTCTTTTATGGCATGGGAGAAAGTAAGTTAGGTAATGGCGCAAGTTCATGGATCTTGCACATGGCAACGATTATTTTGACCGCAAACGCTTGGGGTTTATATCTGAAAGAATGGTCGGGTGTGAGTCAAAAGACATTTAGAACATTTGTCATTGGTATTTCTACTATTATTTTGTCTATTTTCCTTGTAGGGATTGGCAATTCGCTTTGATTTTCTTTATAAAAGTGAAATAATATTCACTCTTACCCCCTCAGTAATTGCGTTTTTTGAATCAAAAAAAATCTATAAAAATGTTTAAATTATCATCATTCTTGAAGACACTTATTGTCTTTACCCTGATTATGTCAAATTTACACCTTTCTGCACAGCGCAAAATGGAAAAATTGGATCGGGGCGTGGTCGCTGTCCGTACAAGTCCATCAACCGTTTACATTGGTTGGCGACTTTTGGGCAATGATACTGAGGGGGTCACTTTCAATGTCTATCGCGGCACAACAAAACTGAATAACACACCGATTTTAACGACGACAAACCTCGTGGATACGGTCTCAACAAACAGCACATATACGGTTCGTGCTGTTGTGAATGGCGTTGAACAATCGGCTTCAAAAGCTGCTTCGGTTTGGGCTAATCAATTCATAGACATACCTTTACAAATTCCTGCGGGTGGCACCACGCCTGACGGTGTGGTATACACTTACAATGCCAATGATTGCAGCGTTGCCGACCTTGATGGCGACGGTGAATATGAAATTGTTTTGAAATGGGATCCTTCAAACTCAAAAGACAATTCGCAAAGTGGCTATACAGGCAATGTTTATATTGATGCTTACAAAATGAACGGAACCCGGATGTGGCGTATTGATTTGGGTAAAAACGTAAGGGCAGGGGCGCATTATACCCAATTTATGGTCTATGATTTTGATTCTGATGGCAAAGCTGAAATGACTTGTCGCACCGCTCCAGGTTCGATAGATGGCATTGGAAAGCCTATTGACAGCATGAATCATACAGCTGACTATCGGTCAACGGCGGGTTATGTCTTGTCGGGACCTGAATATTTAACCGTTTTTAATGGTCTAACAGGTGCGGCAATGGCTTCGACGGACTATGTGCCTGCACGCGGAACGGTCAGCAGTTGGGGCGACAGCTACGGCAATCGTGTTGACCGATTTGTAGATGCACTGGCTTATGTTGATGGCAAACAACCATCTTTTATTACAGGTCGAGGCTACTATACCCGTTTGGTGCGGGTGGCATGGAATTGGCGCAATGGCAAATTGACCAAAGTTTGGGAATTTGACAGTAACAACCCCGGAAACAGCACTTTTTTCAGTCAAGGTAACCATCAAATCACTGTTGGCGACATGGATGGTGATGGTAAAGACGAAATTTGTAACGGTTCATCAACCATAAATGATGATGGAACGCCTTTATATAGCACTCAATTAGGTCATGGCGATGCGCTACACATGAGCGATCTCGACCCCGACCGCCCAGGCTTAGAAATTTGGCGTTGCCTTGAAGAACCCGGGCGATATGGTACAAATGGTCTCGTTTTTCAAGATGCAAAAACAGGTGAAATTTTATGGGGTGTGGACGGGCAAGCTTCCGATGTTGGTCGCTGTATGACTGCCGATATTGACCCACGTTATAAAGGTGATGAATGTTGGGGTTCAAAAGGTGGGCTTTATACCTGCAAAGGGCAGTTGATTTCAGCCACACGCCCCAGTTCCATGAATTTTGGGATTTGGTGGGATGCTGATTTAACACGTGAGTTATTGGATGGCAACAAAATATATAAATGGAATTATTTGAATGCCACAACATCCACTCTTTTCACAGCCGACGATTTTACCTCTAACAATGGCACAAAAGCGACCCCCTCAGTAAGTGCCGACCTTTTGGGCGATTGGCGCGAGGAATTTATTCTTCGGAAAACGGATAACACGGCTTTACGCATCTTTACAACAACGATACCAGCACAAAACAGATTAATTACGTTGATGCACGACCCTCAATATCGGGCAGCGGTGGCTTGGCAAAACTCATCGTATAACCAACCACCGCATCCGAGCTATTATTTGGGTGAAGGTATGGCATCACCTCAGCGTCCGAATATTGATGTAGAACCGTTGGTGACGGATACAAAAGACATCAAAAATGCTGCTACTCGCGTTTTTCCAAACCCCTCAGTACATGGCTTTGTTGTGGAGACAAAAGGCGATTTTTCTTATAAAATCTATGATTTAAAAGGGCAATTGCTTGAAAATGGTAAAGGCACGGGACAAACAACAGTCGGCACAAAACTGGCAAAGGGGGCGTTTGTGATTCACATCAATCAAGAGGGCAAGGAAGAAGTCTTAAAAATCGTTAAAGAATGACCCCCTCAGTAAAATTCATCATTTATTATTCATAACTCATCATTAAATTAACATGCAAAGAATCGCTTTCAAAATGCAGCTGCACCGTGGACAAGCTGCCGAATACAAAAAACGCCACGACGAAATTTGGGCAGACCTCGCCGCTTTACTCAAAAGCATCGGCGTGAATGACTATTCAATTTTTTTGGATGAAGAAACTTATGCCTTGTTTGCAGTTTTAAAAATAGAAAATCCAGATTTGCTCGACACGCTTCCTGCGCATGAAGTCATGCAACGTTGGTGGGCATACATGAGCGATATTATGGATGGAAATGCCGATAATTCGCCTGTGGTGAAGCCTTTGACGGAGGTTTTTCATCTTTCCTAGACGCTTTTTTGCGTTTTAGAAAAGGATGAATTACTTTTGTGAACAAAATATTTAAAAATGGACAATCAAATCACCATTAGTGAGCTATTGAAAAGCGTTGGTCAATTGAATACAATTGAGTTTGAAGAATTTTTTATGAAAATTCAGTCTTTGCGTGCTCAAAAAATACCTTTTAGTGTAAGTGATGAAGAAAATAGGCTGCTTAAACAAATCATTGCAGGATTACTTTCATCGAAACAGGTTCGTTTTGAATACCTCATTGCTCGCCGAGATGCACGTACAATTACGGAACAAGAGTTCAATGAGCTTTTAAAATTAACAGAAGAAATCGAAAAAAATGATACGATAAGACTTAAACGGATTGCGAAATTAGCTGATTTGAAAAATATGAGTTTACCAGAGGTTGTTGATTTCTATAATTTACAACCCATTCAACATGGCTAATCAAAAAATACGTCATCTTGTTAGTGTTCGAGCTTTTGGTTGCTGTGAATATTGTATGAGCCAAGAAAAATATTCATCTCAACCATTTTCAATAGAACATATTTTCCCAAAAGTTTTTGGCGGTGATGAGGATTTAGAAAACCTTGCATTAGCTTGTCAAGGTTGTAATAATTTCAAATTTACCAAAACATTGGCTCTCGACCCGGAATCAAAAATCAATGTTCCTCTTTTCAATCCACGTCAAGATAAATGGGCAACTCATTTTAAATGGAATGACCGGTTCACTGCTATTATTGGTTTAACAGCTGTTGGTAGGGCTACTGTTAGGTCTTTACAGTTAAATCGAGAAAATCTAATAAATCAACGCATCGTTTATCGGGCGTTTGGCATTCATCCGCCAAAACATTCCCTCTAATGACTCAAATCATTGAGTATCATGATTTGAGTCATCATCCATTCACAACAATATACTGATTTTTGTCATTGACTTTTATAGTTTTGTGAAAAAATAGGATGAATGTGAATCAGGGAAACGAAAATATCAGCGACGTAGCCAGCCGATTGGATGCCATCATTCAAACGGCTGTTGATGGTATCATAACGATTAGCGACAAAGGTATCATCGAATCGGTCAATCCAGCCACTTGTACGCTTTTTGGTTACGAAGTGCCGGAAATGATTGGACAGAATATATCCATGATGATGCCGATGCCGCACAGTCATGCGCACGATGGTTATCTCCATAATTATTTGACAACAGGGCATAAAAAAATCATCGGCATCGGGCGCGAAGTGTTGGGTAAGAAAAAGGACGGAACGACTTTTCCGTTTTGGTTGGCTGTTAGTGAGGTCAATTTGGGTGGAAAACGCCTTTTTACAGGCATTGTTCACGATATGACTGAGCAAAAAAAGGCAGAAGCCGAACTTGTGACACTCAATCAAGAACTCGAAGGTAGAATTGCAGAACGTACTGAAAGGCTTTCCGATGTTGTAAATAAATTGTTGGCTACGAATCAACAACTTTACCATGAAATCCAAGAACGCAAAGCAGCCGAACAATCCCTATTGCTGCTACAAGTCGAATTGCAACAAGCTTTGAAAAAGGAACAAGATTTAGGTTTGCTCAAAACCCGCTTTGTTTCGATGGCTTCACATGAGTTTCGGACCCCCCTCAGTACCATCCTCTCCTCGGCAAGTTTGATGGATCAATACATCCAAACCGAGCAACAAGACAAGCGGCATCGTCATTTTTTAAAGATAAAAAACAGCGTCGAGATGCTCACGATGTTGCTCAATGACTTCCTTTCTATCAGCCGTTTAGAAGAGGGACAAGTAGAACTATGCCTTGAAGAAATAAATTTTCATGCCTTTTATCAAGATGTGATTGATGAAATGGATAAACTTTTGAAAAAAGGACAAACGCTCGTGACAAATCATCAAAATGAGGATTTAGTCGTCGAAATGGATAAAAAACTCTTGAAACTCATACTCATCAACTTGATTTCCAATGCGTCTAAATATTCAGATGAAGGTGAAACCATTGTTTGCGAGACAAAATTGGACGGACAATATTTCACAATAAATATCATTGACAAGGGTATGGGGATTCCAGAAGAAGACAAGCCACACATGTTTGACCGTTTTTTCCGAGCCTCAAATGCGATGAATATCAAAGGCACGGGCTTAGGTTTGCACATTGTTAAACGGTATGCCGAAATGATGAATGGCGAACTGACGTTTGAAAGTGAATTGGGCAAAGGTTCTACCTTTACAGTTAAGTTTTTGATTAGGTGATTTGTTTCATTTTGTGAAAATATATTGATTCGTAGAATCAACACATTCAATAATAAAATCACACAAAATTTATGAAGAAAATATTAATCATAGAAGACCACGAAGACATTCGTGAAAACCTCGCCGAGATACTTGACCTCGCTGGTTATGAAACATATACAGCCGAAAATGGCAAAATAGGCGTTGAAATAGCTGAAAAAGTCCGCCCAGATCTCGTGTTATGCGATGTTATGATGCCCGTCCTCGATGGCTATGGTACATTGAGTATTTTGCATAAAAAACAAGCAACAGCCGATATTCCTTTCATTTTTTTAACCGCAAAATCTGAAAAAGCTGACTTTCGGTACGGTATGAACCTGGGTGCAGACGACTACATTACAAAGCCTTTTGAAAGCAACGAACTGCTAAAAGTCGTCGAAATGCGTCTTGCCAAATCTGAAAAAATGAGAGTGGTAACCACTGAAAATGGGACAAGTGATTTTACACTTTTTATCAACGAAGCAAAAGGGGAGGAGGCGTTGAAAAACTTGACGATTGACCGTGAATCACGGTTGTTTTCGAAGAAATCTGCCGTTTATACTGAGGGGTCTGTGCCTCGATTTTTGTACTATATCGAAAAGGGAAAAGTCAAATTGTCAAAGACCAATGATGATGGCAAAGAATTAATAATCAATGTTTTAGGAGAAAAGCAGTTTTTTGGATTTATGTCATTATTGAGTGGCGATAACCAAACGGACAATGCAACCGCCCTCGAAGAATGTACGATTGTGACGATTCCAAAAGATGATTTTATCAGCCTACTACACGCCAATCGCGATGTATCCGTCAATTTCATCAAAATGCTGGCGGGCAAGGTCGTTGATAAAGAAGAACAATTGCTGCATTTAGCCTACAATTCCGTCCGTAAACGGGTGGCTGATACCCTTATTATGCTCCACGACCGCTATGGTAAAACACCCATTTCTATGCTCCGCGAAGACATTGCAGCGTTAGCAGGCACTGCCAAAGAAACTGTTATTCGGACACTCACCGATTTTAGAGAAGAAAAACTGATTGAGGTTGAAGACGGGAAGATTACTGTTTTGTCGGATGAGAAATTGAAACGATTGTTTAATTGACCAAAATCACCTTCTTCCATAACTATCCTCATTCTTTCAACCAGTTATTCTCCCGATTTTTGTTCTTAAAATCGCATGGGAAATGATAAAAATTGAAATCATAGGCACAGAAGACCGTAAACAAAAACAACTTGTTCGTCATGTTCAACAAGCGATTGACGCTTTGGATATTCCGATAGTTATCAAAATAATATCTAATTGGGAAGAGGTTGTCAGCTATCGTATCATCAAAACACCTGCTTTGGTTGTCCAAAATCAAGTCCTCTGTCAGGGTTTTGTACCGAATGTAACGGAGATACAATCGTTGCTCGCTTTATTCATTTATGATAAAAATCAGCTTGTGACATGATGTGTATCATGCAATAACAAACCCAATAAATCAACTTTTGTACAAAAATAAGTCAGAATGACATCCGCAACTTTAGAACGTCCAATAGTTATTTCAAAAAATAAAACAACGTGTTTTCACTGTCATGACGACATTGTGGACACCACGATACATTTCGATGATAAAGCGTTTTGCTGCGAAGGCTGCAAAACAGTTTATCAGATTCTTGATGAAAATAACTTATGTACTTTTTATACACTTGACGAAAACGCAGGGTTAAATCAGAAAGGGAAGACCCCTCCCCGAGGAATCGGGATGCCAGCACAGTATGCGTACTTAGATGACGCTGAAACGGCTGGAAAAATCGTTGATTATCAAGACGACAGCACAACGCGCGTATCGTTTTTGTTGCCCAGTATGCACTGTGCTTCGTGTATTTGGTTGCTTGAAAATTTGCATCGTATTGACCCTGCTATTTTCAATTCAAAAGTCAATTTTTTGAAAAAAGACGTAACGATTCTTTTCTCAAATAAAGAGATTTCGTTGCACCGCGTGGCGGAAATTTTAGCGTCTATCGGCTATGCGCCTGAAATCAATTTTAATGATGTTGAGAATATCGGACAACTGCCGATTGACCGCACCATTTACTACAAAATAGGTGTTGCTGCATTTGCTTTTGGCAATATTATGTTGTTGAGTTTTCCCGAATATTTGGGCTTAAATGCGTCTTTAGAAGCTAATTTTGCGCTGTTTTTTGGCTATATCAACTTGATTTTAGCGATTCCCGTTTTGGTTTATTCCGCAAGAGATTACATTATTTCAGCATGGCAAGGCATTCGTCAAGGGCATTTAAACATAGATGTGCCTTTGTCTTTGGGCATTTTTGCGCTGTTTGGGCGCAGTGCTTTTGAGATTTTGACGCACACAGGTGCGGGTTATATGGACTCATTTGCAGGGCTGATTTTCTTTCTTTTGGTCGGCAAATGGTTTCAACAAAAAACCTTTAATCACCTGTCGTTTGAACGTGATTATAAGTCCTATTTTCCTGTTGCCGCCAATGTCCGAAAAGAAGGACAAGAGGTGTCAACACCCATCAATAAATTGCAAATTGGAGACATTATCACTGTTAGAAACGGTGAATTGGTGCCTGCCGATGGCGTGATACTGAGGGGGGATGTGCGCATGGATTATTCATTCGTAACAGGTGAAGCCGAATCGGTGAGTAAGAAATCGGGCGATAAAGTCTTTGCAGGCGGGCGACAAATGGGTACTTCGGTTGATATTTCGTTGACGCGAAAGGTTTTGCAGAGTTATTTAACTGAATTGTGGAATAATGAAGCCTTCAAAACGGCTAAAAAATCCCACATCAGTTTTCTGGCTGACCGCGCAGGTCGGTACTTTACCGGTGTGATACTATTGGTTTCAATGGTTGCGTTTTTTTATTGGCTTCCGCAGGACATGGGCAAGGCTGTTAATGCAGCGACTGCTGTTTTAATTGTCGCTTGCCCATGTGCGGTCGCTTTGGCGATTCCGTTCACGATGGGTAATATCCTTCGGATTCTCGGACGGCATCAGTTTTATGTAAAAAACACGCAAGTAATAGAAAATTTTGAACGTATAGATGCTGTAGTATTTGACAAAACAGGTACAATAACCGAACGTTTGAAAAACGACATTTTATTTAAAGGTGAAATGACAGACGATGAAAAAACAGGTGTTTTTTCTCTCGTTCAACAGTCAAACCACCCCCTCAGTATGCAGATAGCTAAAAACCTTCAAAACGCTATTTTTTATGAAGTAAAAGAGTTTAAAGAAATACTCGGAAAAGGCGTACAAGGATTTGTCAATCAACAATTTATAAAAGTTGGTTCTGCTGAATTTACCTATGAATTAAAGCAAAATAGGGTAGAGCAAGGTAAAGGAGTATATATCTCCATAAATAATATTGTCAAAGGTTATTTCGATATAAAACCAACCTATCGAGCGGGTTTTCAACAAATTATAAGCACATTTCAAAATGCAAAAAAGGACGTGTATGTTTTGTCAGGTGACAACGAAAAGGAACGTATTTTCCTCAATCAATACTTGACAAACGACTCCCTAAACTTCAATCAATCGCCAACAGACAAACTGAATTTTATCAAAAAACTCCAAAATCAAGGCAAAAAAGTATTGATGATTGGCGACGGACTCAACGACGCAGGTGCATTACAACAATCAGACATCGGCATCGTCATTTCTGAAAATACCAACAACTTTTCACCCGCTTGTGATGCTATTTTGCAAGCTGACGAATTTCCCAAATTGCCTGCTTTTTTACAACTCTCAAAAAAAGGTTCAACCATCGTCAATAGTGCGTATTTCATAGCCTTATGCTACAATATCGTTGGTTTAAGCTATGCCGTTACGGGTAATTTATCGCCTGTAAATGCCGCTATTTTGATGCCTTTGAGTTCTATCACGATTGTGCTTTTTGGGGTATTGATGGGTAATTTTGCGGCGCGAAAGCTGGAGGAGTGAAACAACTATAATATGGAAACCACATAGCCACAGAGGGCAAATAGCTTTACATTTATAAGACTATTTGCCCTCTGTGGTTATGTGCTATTTTAAGCACGAATCCAAGTAATTACTTTTGATAAATATTACCCCCAACACTGACCACGCTCATCTAACTCCCTCCCTATCCTTCCGAAATTTGTGTCATAAAACAGTAATAGCTGATGAAAATCATGTTCTTCTTAATCGTTTTGAGCCTTTTAGTGGCTGTTGGTTTCCTCATCGCTTTCATTTGGGCGACACGGTCGGGGCAATTCGATGATGATTATACCCCCTCAGTACGGATGCTTTTTGATAATGAAAAACGGGATAAAAAATGAGTAAAATCGAACAGTTGGACTTAAACGAGACACACGTTAAGTCAACGAGTAAAATCGAACAGTTTAAGTACGACAACACACTCGTGCGCGCCTTTGCAAATGCAACGGCTATTTGGGGCATCATTGGGATGCTCGTAGGGCTGATTTTAGCCTTACAATTAGTCTTTCCAGTGCTTAATTTGGGCATCGCCCAAACCACATTTGGGCGTTTACGTCCGTTGCACACCAATGCGGTCATTTTTGCTTTTGTCGGCAATGGTATTTTCATGGGCGTTTATTACTCCATGCAACGCCTACTGAAAACATCAGTTTACTCCATGAAATGGGGTTGGGCGCATTTTTGGGGATGGCAATTAATCATCCTTTTGGCTGCCATAACGTTGCCAAATGGCATCACTTCTTCTTACGAATATGCAGAATTGGAGTGGCCTATTGACATCTTAATTGCATTGATATGGGTTGCTTTTGGGGTCAATATCTTTGGTATGATTATCAAACGGCGTGAGTCGCATCTGTATGTCGCTATTTGGTTTTATATCGCTACTTGGGTGACTGTCACGATGTTACATATTATCAATAACCTCGCAATTCCTGTTTCATTAACAAAAAGTTATCCTGTTTTTGCAGGGGTTCAAGGGGCTTTGGTACAGTGGTGGTATGGACATAATGCAGTGGCGTTTTTCCTAACAACACCGTATTTGGGTTTGATGTATTACTTTTTGCCGAAGGCAGCCAATCGCCCTATTTACTCCTATAAACTCTCGATTATCCACTTTTGGGCTTTGATTTTCTTATATATCTGGGCGGGTCCTCACCATTTGCTTTATACTTCGTTGCCTGATTGGGCGCAGTCGTTGGGTATGGTGTTTTCGATTATGCTCATCGCACCGTCTTGGGGTGGTATGCTCAATGGCTTGTTGACACTGAGGGGTGCTTGGGATAGAGTCCGCGAAAGTGTGGTGTTGAAATTCATGGTTGTTGCGGTAACGGCTTATGGTATGGCAACATTTGAAGGACCTCTTTTGTCCATCAAATCGGTCAATGCCATCAGTCACTACACCGACTGGACGATTGCACACGTACACGTTGGCGCATTGGGTTGGAACGGTTTTTTGACATTTGGTGTGCTTTATTGGATAATTCCACGTGTTTATCAAACCAAATTGTACTCTGATAAACTTGCCAATATCCACTTTTGGATTGGCACAATGGGCATCATGTTCTACGCCATTCCAATGTATTGGGCGGGTTGGACGCAAGCGATGATGTGGAAAGAATTTACGCCCGATGGCTTTTTGAAATATGGCAACTTCCTCGAAACCGTCACGCAGTTGATTCCGATGTATGCGATGCGTTCGCTTGGTGGACTTTTGTTCTTGACGGGTGCGTGTATCATGGGTTATAACCTTTGGAAAACGGCTAAACAAGGTGATTTTATGGCAACAGAAGATGCCGAAGCACCAGCCCTCGAAAAGAAACCCGTTTCTAACGCAGGCGCACATTGGCACCGTTGGATTGAAGGACGTGCAGGTTGGTTGACGTTTGGGTCTCTTGGTATGGTCGCTTTGGGTGGTTTAATTGAAATCATTCCGATGCTGGCGATTCAAGATAATGTGCCACGTATTCTGTCTGTTAAACCATATACACCGCTTGAATTGCAAGGTCGTGACATCTATATACGTGAAGGTTGCGTCGGTTGTCACTCTCAAATGATACGTCCGTTCCGCGATGAAACAGAGCGTTATGGCGAGTATTCAAAATCGGGCGAATTCATCTATGACCGTCCTTTCTTGTGGGGTTCAAAACGGACGGGTCCAGATTTGCACCGTGAAGGCGGTAAATATCCGAACTCATGGCACTACAATCACATGATGGACCCAACGACTATGTCGCCAGGCTCAATCATGCCAACATACCCGTGGTTGTTGCGCAATAAGCTCGATACAAGCACGATGGCAGCTAAAATCCGTGTTTTACAGACACTCGGCACGCCTTATCCGAAAGGTTTTGACAAAGAAGCCAACAGCGTTTTGCGCGAACAGGCTTTGGTGATTGCCAAAGATTTGAACGGTGCAGGTGTCAAAGACAAAGATCTTGACAAGCGCGAAATCGTCGCTGTTATCGCTTATTTGCAACGATTAGGTACAGATATTAAGGCAAAAGAATAAAAATGGGATGTTCAACGTATCGGATATTTTTAAAATATCCGATACGTGTACCCCTCAGTATTCATCATTCATATCTCATCATTCATCATTAAAAAAAAGCCATGTTTAAATATATTTTTAGAACCCAAGAGGGTAGAGACATATTAGCTGTCATTCCATTGGTTTTGTTTTTTACGGTTTTCATCGGTGCCTTGATTTGGTTGTTTATCATCAACAAAAAACAGGTAGAACAGATGGCAAATTTGCCACTTGAAGATGGCACTAAGGAGGTATAATCACAGATTTACTAAATTTTAAAAATTTAGTAAATCTAAAAATTACCCCCTCAGTAATTGCGTCAATAAAATCTTTGACATGAATAATTAACACATAACCATAGAGCATACACAGCACAGTATAAAAAAAACAAAAGCTATGTGAACTATGATTCTATGTGTTAAATTAAACTAAAAAAATGAAAATCAACGATTTATGAAAAATAGAAAGCAACATATTATCGCTTCAATCTTGCTGACCATTTCAGCCACCGCAGCTATGGCAGCCGATACCGCAGCTGCAAAACCTGCGGGTGTTCAAGAGTTTAATAACTTGATGCAATGGCTTTTTCTCGGTGTCATTGGGCTGATGGTAACGGTTGTCGGCATGGTCGTCATGCGGACGATGAAGATGTATCAAGACTTACTCACCGCAGCTATTGCCAAAGAACAAGGGCGTGAAATCGCTGTTGCGGTCAAAGAAACGGTGAGTAAAGAGTCGTGGTTCGAAAAACTGTGGTTTCAATTATCTGGCACAGGTGCAGTCGCTCTCGAACAAGAAGCGGACATTCTCATTGACCATCCACACGATGGTATTTATGAACTCGACAACCGTTTGCCGCCATGGTGGGTGTCTATGTTTTACATCACCATCGTCTTCTCATTTGGTTACATGATTTATTATCACTATCTCTATCCAGAGAAAAACCAGTTGGCAGAGTATAAAACAGCGGTCAAAAAAGCCGACATTATGAAAGCCGAAATAGCTGAACGTCAAGCCAATTTGGTCAATGAAAACACCGTTGTTGCGCTCACAGATGCCGCTTCCTTGGACTTAGGTAAAGGCATTTTTATCGGGAAATGTGCCGCCTGTCATGGTCAAAAAGGCGAAGGTGGTATCGGACCAAACATGACAGACGAGTATTGGCTACATGGTGGCAGCATCAAAAAGATTTTTACAACCATCAAACACGGTGTGCCTGATAAAGGCATGATTGCATGGGAAGCGCAAATGTCGCCAAGCGAAATTCAAAGCGTTGCCAGTTATATTTTGACATTGAAAGGCACGAATCCACCGAATCCGAAGGCACCACAAGGCGAGAAATATACAGATGAAGCGGGTGCTGCGGGTGATTCAACAGCCGTTAAAAAATAAGTTTTGATAGGTATAGTAGACTGAAATTGAATAGGGTTTTGCTTTTTTTTTGCAAAAAAAAATAAAAACCCTATTCAATTTCAGTCTACTATACCTTCTGCACAACATCAAAAATCACGCAACATGTACGAAGAATTTGAACACGATACCGAAGCCTACCGCGACACTGTCTCCACAATTGCAGATGATGGCAGCCGCATTTGGCTCTATCCTAAAAAGCCGAAAGGTCGTTTTTACAATGCCCGTACATGGGTGAGTATTGGGTTTTTAGCTATTTTTTTAACACTCCCGTTTCTCACATATCAAGGTGAGCCATTATTCCTTTTGAACGTTTTAGAGCGAAAATTCATCATTTTTGGTTTGCTTTTCATGCCGCAAGACTTTTATTTGTTCGTTTTGGCGATGCTCACTTTCCTCGTGTTCATAGTGTTGTTTACAGTGGTTTTTGGACGATTGTTTTGTGGTTGGGTCTGTCCCCAAACCGTTTTTATGGAAATGATTTTCCGTAAAATCGAGTATTGGATTGAAGGTGATGGCAATGCACAACGTCGCCTCGATGCAGCCGATTGGTCGTCAGAAAAGTTAAGAAAGAAAGTATTGAAACACACCATTTTTTTTCTCATTGCCGTCGTCGTTGCCAATTACTTTTTGGCTTACATCATTGGCATGAAAGCCGTTTTGCAGATAATGACTGAACCCCTCAGTAAAAACTTAATGGGTTTTGGGTCAATGATAGGTTTTTCATTCATTTTCTATTGGGTTTTTGCCAGCTTGCGCGAACAGGTATGCACCACTATTTGCCCTTACGGAAGGCTTCAAAGCGTTCTGCTTGTACCTGATAGCATCGTTGTTGCTTACGATTTCATACGTGGTGAACCGCGTGGAAAAATTAAAAAACAAAAAGAACCTCTAAGAAAAGAACCTTGTAAAAATGGCTGTCCCGACTGCGCCGATTGTGCCGCTACGAACAATATTCTAAAAAATATTCAAGACAGTGTGACACAAATTGACCCGCCGAAACCTAGCCCTTTGGGTGACTGTATTGACTGCAATCTCTGCGTTCAGGTGTGTCCGACAGGCATTGATATCCGCAACGGAACGCAGTTAGAATGTACCAATTGCACCGCTTGTATTGA
The DNA here is from genome assembly GCA_043772905.1 of Saprospiraceae bacterium. Taxonomy (GTDB): domain Bacteria; phylum Bacteroidota; class Bacteroidia; order Chitinophagales; family Saprospiraceae; genus JAAFJT01. The sequence continues at coordinate 46,378 of JAYVFS010000070.1, forward strand.
TGCTTGTGATGAGGTGATGGTTAAAGTTAATCGCCCAAAAGGGCTTATTCGCTACGACTCTTTGACGGGTATAAAAGCAGGGAAACGACAGATTTGGACACCTCGTGTAGCCGCTTACTCAGTTGTGTTGTCCCTCCTTTTAATCTTAGATGTTTTTCTGATAACAGGTCGTACCGATATTGAAATGCTGATATTAAGAAGTCCAGGACAGATGTATCAAGAGGTTGATAGTCAGCACATTAGTAACCTATACACCTTCCAAATCATTAATAAAACGCACGCTGATTTACCGCTTGACATAAAAGTGAAAGACAACGAAGGCACAATAAAATACGTCGGCAACGTCACGACCCCCTCAGTATCGGCGGGTAAAATGACTGATGGTGTTTTCTTCATCGAAATGGAAAAATCGAAATTAACGGGTATGAAAACAACACTTTATATCGAAGTATATGCTAATGGCAAACTCATGGATAAGGTCAAAACAAGTTTTGTCGGACCGATGAATTCGCAGTAGGTATAGTAGTCGGAAATTCAATTGGTTTTTTATTTTTTTTGCAAAAAAAATAAAAAACCAATTGAATTTCCGACTACTATACCTACTGCG
>JAYVFS010000071.1:0-46789 GCA_043772905.1 Saprospiraceae bacterium
TAAATCATAAATTTATGCTCTTTTATTTCTCTTTTTAACCGTTTTGCCTAATATTTTACCTATATTATTATCTTATTTAATGCAAAAGTTGAGTATAAAGAAGTATGTTTTTGTCATTCTGAATGAAATGAAAGAATCTGTATGTATTTGAATATCCCGATTCTTTCATTTCATTCAGAATGACAAAAAATAAATATTACTCAATGACTAAAATCGTATCAATCTCATCCAATTGTTTCGGCAATTCAATCGCCAAACCGAACTCATCTTGTTTGAATTTCACTGTGTTGTTTGTGCCGTAAACCTTGATACTTTTTACTTTTTGCTTGACTTCGGTGATTAAAAGGTTGGCATCATCCGCGTTGAGGACATGTATATATAAGGTGTTGCCCTTTTGAGTCGTTACGCCCCATGTTTTTTGAGAAACGACACCACCACGCGTATTATATATGGTCTCGCCGTTTTTGTCCATCCATTTACCCACTTCGCCGAGGGTCTTGACGAATTCAGGCTGAATTTTACCATTCGGCATCGGACCGACGTTCAATAAAAAATTGGCATTATTCCCAGCCGCTTTCACTAAGTATTGAATGAGGTTTTTGGTTGATTTATATTTTGAATCTAACAAATTGAAACCCCATGCGTTGTTCATGGTTTCACAAGTTTCGAGCGGTAATTTGCCAATTTGCGATTCTCCGCTAAATCCTGTTGTGTTTTTGCCCGGCAAGTCTTTCTCAAACATCTGGAAATCTTCACCGTCTTTGGGTGCTAAGTGATGATTATTACCGACTAAACATTGCGGTTGCAGCTTGTGAATGAGGCTGTATGTTTTTTGCAACCGCCAATCGGCATCTTTTTTATCCCAAATACCATCAAACCAAATCCCTGCAATCGGACCATAATTGGTCAATAATTCGGTCAATTGAGCATCCATAAAGTCGAGGTATTTGTTCCAATCACCTGCATTTGGGCGACCAGAAGCTGTACCTGTCCCGCCTCTCGGATAATAATTGTCTTGATACCAATCCAAATGAGAATGATAGAAAAAGAGCTTGATGCCTTGTTTTTGACATTCTTCTGCCAGCATTTTCAAAACATCTTTTTTGTAAGGCGTGCGGTCAACGATGTTCCAATCGCTTTGTTTTGTAGCAAACATCGCAAAACCATCGTGGTGTTTTGAGGTAATAGTGATGTACTTCATGCCCGCTGCTTTCACCATAGAGACCCATTCTTTTGCGTCGAATGCTGTTGGATTAAAGAACGCGGGCAGCTTTTCGTAGGTTTTTTTATCAATTTTTTTGTTGTTCATCACCCATTCTCCGTCTTGGAGAACTGAATAAACGCCCCAATGAACAAAGAGACCAAACTTAGCATCTTGAAACCAATCGCGGGCTTTTAGGTTTTCGGGTGCGGGGGTGTAGGTTTGGGCGTTTGTGGTTGATACCCACATTAATAGAACTGTTGCGTAGAGTAGTTTATTCATTGTCTTGTTGTTTTTATCGTTCATAGGGCTACACCCTATGCTGTTAAATATCGCCCTTTCAGGGCTTTGGTTTTACGAATTTTTTGTCAAAATACTGAGGGGGGGGTAAATACCCTTCCGAAAGTTTCAAACTTTCGGAAGGGTATTACTATGTTACAAATTAATCCCCGTCTGCCAAGGAATAAAATCGTCTTGTCCCAATATCTGCGCTTTGGTTTGGAACTTTCCACTCGCCAAATCTATGCAATAATCGAGTAATTCTTCCGCCGTTTTTTCAATCGTTTTTTCACCATCTATGATTGCACCGCAGTCAAAATCAATAATATCGGGCATTTTTTTAGCTAAAATGGTATTGGTTGACACTTTGACCATGGCGGCAACGGGATTGCCTGTGGGTGTACCCAAACCTGTTGTAAACAAAATGATGGTTGAGCCAGCGGCGGCTTGTCCTGTCGTTGCCAACACGTCATTACCAGGCGTACAAACCAAATGTAAACCGGGTTCTTTGCCAATTTCAGTGTATTTCAAGACATCCACAATCGGTGCCGTGCCGCCTTTTTTGGCTGCACCTGCCGACTTAATGGCATCAGTAATCAAGCCGTCTTTTATGTTGCCTACGGAGGGGTTCATATCGAAACTCGCGCCTTGTGCAGCCGCTTGATCGGAATAAGAACGCATCAAATATTCAAATTTTTCGGCTTTATCGGTTGTCACACAACGGTTTATGAGGTCTTGCTCGACACCGCAGAGTTCTGGAAATTCTGCCAAATAGGTTTTACCGCCCATTGCGACGACCAAATCGGACAAATGACCCAAAACAGGATTGGCAGAAATGCCTGAAAAACCATCAGAACCGCCACATTTCAAACCAATGTTCAACTTAGAAAGCGGCGCAGGTTGGCGTTCCAATTTATTGACTTCGATGAGTGCTTGAAACGTGTCTTTAATAGCCGCAGACATCATTTCAAACTCTGTTCCGTAGCTTTGTTGATTGAAATAGAGTATTTTTTTATCGAAATTCGGGTTTCTAACCTCGATTTCATTCATCAAATCGGTGTATTGCGTTTTTTGACAACCCAAACTTAAAACGGTCATACCGACCACATTGGCGTTGTTGGCATAAGCGGCAAACAAGGCTGCAAGACGCTCTTGATCGGAATTGATACCGCCGCAACCCATCTCATGCGTTAGGAATTTGACACCATCAATGTTTTGGAAATAAGGCGATTTCTGCTTGCTTTTCCCGAAATTATCTGCTTGATAATTGCCAATTTCAGCCGTTTTACCTGTTTTATCCAACTCCACTAAATCCTGCACTTGCTTCAAATATGTATCTGGAAAAGCATAGCCGAGCGACTTGTCAAAGGCATCTTTTAGCTTCAAAATGTTCTTATTTTCACAAAAAACCAAAGGAATGACGAGCCAATAGTTTGCCGTACCAACTTGTCCATCGGAGCGAGGATAGCCCATAAAAGTCCGATTTTCATACTTTGTAATGTCCGGTGCTTGCCAATTACTGAGGGGTACTCTTTTTGAAGTTGAATACTCTTCCGACTCATGTTTGAGGTTATCGGTTGTGATTTGTTCGCCCTTTTTTATCGGTTGAATGGCTTTGCCGACCAAAACGCCGTACATCGTTACGTGGTCGCCAACGGCTAAATCATGTGTGACGAATTTGTGTTTTGCTTTAATTGCCCTTGGCAAAATGTAGTTTTCGCCTTCAAAAGCGATGTTTTCGCCTGTTTCTAAGTTGCGTAGTGCAACAATAACGTTGTCAGACGGATTGACTTTTAGGACTTTGTGCTGCATAATAAAATGAGTAAATTAATTGATTTAAAAAACAACCTTGCCGACTTGATAGACGGCAAGGTTAACAACAAGAATGTATAAAAATTAGTAACTAACTCTTTCATATTTGGTCGAAATTGTTTGACAAAGCTACAACAAGATGCTATGTCGTTTTAATGAAATTTTATCAATTTCTGATGAAATTTTATCAATAATCAATTACTTTTGGGCTAATCTTATCATTAATATCATAACAATCATGCAAGCCATACTTCGTAAAATCAATCCGTCCATAGATTTTTCTTACGTGACACGTGTTGACGATTTGCCTAATTTCTATAATAAATGGCATTTCCACCCCGAATTGGAGTTGTCACACATCACTGAAAGTACAGGTATGCGGTTTGTTGGCGACAACATTGCGCCTTTCACCGCAGGTGATTTAATACTGATAGGGTCAAATTTGCCTCATGTTTTGAAAAATGACCCGACCTATTTTGAGCCTCATTCTGATTTACGTGTGGGTTCACAAGTCGTTCAGTTTTTGCCCGAATGTTTTGGCAAAGACTTTTTACACTTGAAAGAAATGGAAAATATCAAAGCCCTTTTTGAACGTGCCAAAAGAGGTTTGCACATTACTGGAAAAACGAAAGATAAGATTGCTCATTTATTGAATCAATTGATTTACAATGAGAAAGGGGTAGGGCGCATCACTTTTTTGCTTCAAATTTTAGATATTATTGCTCAATCTGATGAGACGGCTTATTTAAGCAGTGAACATTTTTTGGACACTTATCACAGCTATGAATCGGCAAAAATTGATGAGGTTTATGAGTTTACTTTATCGCATTATAATGAAAAAATCCTGATAGAAGACGTTGCCAATATCGCTAATATGTCGGTGTCCAATTTTTGTAAATATTTCAAAAATCGGACACGCAAGACCTATATTCAGTTTCTGACGGACGTGCGCATCAGTTTTGCGTGTCATTTATTAATTGAAAACAAAAAAAGTATTCAACACATCGCCGCAGATTGTGGTTTTCACAATATTTCTAATTTCAATCGTTCGTTTCGGTTGTTGAAAAATCAAAGCCCTTTGGATTATAGAAAGACTTTTGTCAGACATTGACTTTTTACTGAGGGGGGTATAAATATTTGTAAGAAACTGTTTTAAATTGTCAGCGGAAATAGACCTTATATGCCTTATATGGCTGGAAAAAAGTAAAATCTCTTTACCATTTAAGGCATATAAGGTCATTTAAGTAAGACATTTCACCCCTTTTAATTTTTATAAGAAAACCCTAATTTGATAGGACTACCATACCTTAGTTTACAAAAATTATCCCTTATTTTGCGGCTAACTACAAAAACTCTTGGCGTGTATGAGTACGCTCCAAGAGTTTTATATTTAAAGTCACGTTAATAAAACGCAATTATGAATAAGAATAAAACGCTTAAAGAAGAAGCCTTACACTATCACGCCAAAGGTCGCCCCGGAAAAATCGAGGTCATTCCTTCAAAAGAAACCGCTACGCAACGAGATTTGACATTGGCTTATTCGCCTGGTGTTGCCGAGCCTTGTTTGGCTATCCATGAAAACCCGGAAGATGTCTATAAATATACCGCCAAAGGTAATTTGGTAGCGGTCATTTCCAACGGAACGGCTGTCTTGGGTTTGGGCGATATTGGACCCGCAGCAGGAAAACCTGTTATGGAGGGCAAAGGGCTTTTGTTTAAAATATATGCCGATATTGATGTTTTTGACTTAGAATTGGATACAAAAGACGTAGAAGAGTTTATCAGAACCGTTAAAATCCTTGAACCGACTTTCGGCGGCATCAACTTAGAAGACATTTCTGCGCCCGATTGTTTTATCATCGAAGAACGGTTGAAGGCAGAAATGAACATTCCTGTTATGCACGACGACCAACATGGAACGGCAATTATCAGTGCTGCGGCTTTGCTCAACGCCATTGAAATTGTCGGAAAAGATATTGCAGAAGTAAAAATTATTGTCAATGGCGCAGGTGCTTCGGCAAGCTCTTGCACCAAGTTGTATTGCAGTTTGGGCGCACAGAAAAAGAACATTTTTATGTTCGACTCAAAGGGTTTGATTCACCCAAGCCGCACCAATTTAGACGGTAAAAAGAGAGAATTTGCAAACGATAATGCGCCCGCATCAACAACATTGACCGAGGCTTTGGTCGGTGCAGACGTGTTCATTGGTTTGTCAAAAGGCAATGTTTTGACGGGCGAAATGATTAAACCCATGGCAAAAGACCTGATTGTTTTTGCGATGGCGAACCCAACGCCAGAGATTGCTTATGACGAAGCCATAGCTGCTCGTGAAGACATTATTTTTGCAACAGGTCGCAGCGATTATCCGAATCAAGTCAATAATGTATTGGGTTTTCCATACATTTTTAGGGGTGCTTTGGATGTGCGCTCAAAGGTCATAAATGAAGAAATGAAGCTGGCGGCGGTTCATGCTTTAGCAGATTTGGCTAAAAAACCAGTGCCTGATATGGTAAATATGGCTTATGGTATTGACAATTTGGTTTTTGGCAAACAATACATCATTCCAAAACCTGTTGACCCACGTTTGTTGACAACCGTTGCCCCCGCAGTCGCCAGAGCGGCTATGGAAACAGGTGTTGCCAAATTTCCGATTCAGGATTGGGACGCTTACGAAGCCCAATTGTCGAAACGTTTGGGCTTAGACAATACCTTAACCAGAGGTATCATCAACAAAGCAAAACAACATCCGAAACGGGTTGTTTTGGCAGATGCTGAAAATTTAGCGGTGTTGAAAGCCGCACAACAGGTCAGAGAAGAAGGTATTGCAACACCTATTTTGTTGGGTAATATCAAGAAAATTAAGAAATTAATCATTGACAATCACTTGGACTTAGCGCATGTCGAAATCATTGACCCGAGCTTGCCGCACAACGAAGAAGAAAAAGCACGTTTGGCAAAATACGGCGATATGTTTTTTGAAAAACGCAAACGTAAAGGTTATAACAAAGCCGAAGCACACGATATAATACGTAGAAGAAGCTATTTCGGCTGCATGATGGTCGAAGCTGGCGATGCCGAAGCGATGATTGGGGGTATGACGCGTAATTATCCTGATACGATTCGCCCCGCTTTGCAAGCCATTGGACAACAAGAGGGCGTTAAAAAAGTATCGGGTATGTACATTTTGATGAGCCGTTTTGGTCCGCTTTTTTTGGCAGATACAACCGTAAATTTTAATCCAACGGCAGAAGAAATCGTTGAAATTGCAGAATTAGCGGCAAAAGAAGTTGAAAAATTCAATATCAAACCCCGCATCGCTTTGTTAACCTATTCCAATTTTGGCAGTGCCGATGGCGACGACCCTATCAAAATGCGTAAGGCATTAGAAATTCTGAAAGCCAAACATCCCGAGATGATTGTGGACGGTGAAATGCAAGCGCATTTGCCTTTCGATACAGAGTTGTTGAAAGAAAATCACCCTTTCAGTTCATTGGTCAATGGTGGTGCAAACATTTTGCTTTTCCCGAATTTGTCAGCATCCAATATTGCTTACAATTTGGTGAAAGAAATTGCAGGGGTTGAAAAAATTGGACCTGTCCTTTTGGGTTTGAAAAAACCTGTTCACGTTTTGCAATTGGGTAGTACAACAAGGGAAATTGTGAATATGATAGCGATTTCAGTCGTTGATGCACAAAAGCATTAAAGTTTTTTTTCATGAAACGGCATAAAGTACCCCCTCTGTATTTTATGCCGTTTCGTGTTTATATACTTGGTCAAATCGGGATTTTTACTAAAGTACTAAGGAAAATGAATTTTAGTATGACTATTTTACCATTGAAAAACTAAAATAGTAATACTAAAATGGATTGAAGAGTAATTCAAAACAAAACCACATCATAAACCCCATACAACAACCCCTCTTTTTCCTTCTTCAATTTTACGACAGGATAATGCTGTTCTTTCGCCCAATTCCGCCAATAAACGTCCTGCATTTGTGGGTCATCGTCAAAAGCCATTTGAACGGCTTGCGTTTTATAACCTGTTGCCGAAGTATTGATATGGATGTGTTGTGGAATCGTCCGACCATTATATTTGTTTGGATAACTGGCTGGACGCACCGTTTGAAAGGCATAATTGCCTAAATTATCCGTCTTTACAAAACCAAAAAGACGTGGATCGCCTTCACTCATTCTTTTCAAAGTGCCATCTGATGGCGCATAGTTACCATTATTGTCTGCATGATAAATAGACAACAGGGCGTATGCAATCGGCTTATTATGGGCATCCGTGACCCGCCCTTTGATAGTGATTTTAGTCCCTTGCTCTTTATCTGGACAAAGTATTGTAGCAGACCAATGCGCTTATTTTTCAAGAGTGTTTCTAATGTTACGGCGTTGTTCAGCCGTCAATTCCGAGTAATGTTCTGCTACAATAAAGTGCAAGGAGTCATACATATTGTGTGAAGGATGAGCAACCAATACATTTGTTAACTCATGGATTTTGTTTGTCCATTGCTGTGCAGAACAAACGAAAGGTAAGCCTAATAACCCCAAAATTAGTATAGTGATTGATTTCATAACGCAAGTTAGTTAGGTTCATCATCCAATAACGACATTTTCATTTTTGTCTCTTGATGCTGCCACAATTCCTTAAAAACCACCCCCTCAGTATAAAGGTGTTCAAACGTGCCGTGTTCAACAATTTTACCATTTTGAAGGACATAAACGTAATCAAAATATTGCAAAAGGTGCAAACGATGCAAGGCAGAAATGAGGACTTTATCCTCAAATGCCTTGAACAATTGCTGATAAATCATCAATTCTGTTTTAGGATCAACACTGCTTGTTGGTTCATCCAACAAAACAACGTGACTGCTTTGTGCGGCTAAAATGCCCCTTGCCAATGCCAATCGTTGTTTTTGACCACCCGACAAATTCACGCCTTTTTCTTGAATATTTGATTTCAAAACATTGGGTAATTGTCGCGCTGTGTCTGAAAAATGCGCCAAATCGCACACCCGCCACACGTCTTTTTCATCAAAAGGCAAACCCAAAGTGATGTTGTATTCTATGGTATTTTCAAAAATTTCTGGCTCTTGTGGGAACAGCGTAACAGATTGATTCAACAATGCCAAATCTGACGGTTTGTTATCTATCAAAAACTGCATTTTTAACGCTTCTGTACTGAGGGGGGGGTATAAGCCACGCAAAATGGCTAAAAGTGTACTTTTTCCACAACCACTTTCGCCAATCAAAGCAATGCGCTGTCCTTTTTTGAATTGAATGTTGATATTGTGTAAGCTCTGTGGCGCATGCGTTGCGTCGTAAATTTCTCGATGAGAGAAGTTGAGATTTTTGATTGACATGTCTGTCCATTTTTCAGGCAAATCTGTGGCAGAGTCGGGACGGTGGTGCAAACTGTATGCCTCATGGATATTCCGCGCCGTTTGCACATTGGTATTGTATTGTACGATATTCGTGTATTGCCAAGCAATATCGTGAAAAACACTTGTAAATTGATTGACAAAACCCAATAATACGACCAAATTGCCGACATAAAACACTTTTCCAAGCTCATAATGTTGATAGACATAGCCGACTGCAATCACGACATAAATCATAGTAACCAATGTATCAGCCACAAACCATTTCCATTCATTGATGAGCACATTTTTGCGAAAAGGCTTGAAAACATCCATGACTTTGCGCAGTAAACCCGCTTCCATACTCTTTTCAAGCCGCAAAGTAATGACCGTAATGATGTTGGCAAGGCTATCAAACAGCGTTGAAGAAATGACGTGTTCTTTTTCATTCACTTCTTCCAAAGTCTTAATATAAGGCACATCAAATTTCAGAATAACCCAAATCGTTAATGCACCCATTAAAATACCGATGCCACCATAAAGTGGTGAAAAATAAAGCATTGCGCCAAATGACAATACAAATTTGCTCAAAGCGTGGAGATACATAAAGCCTTCTTGAAAGAAACTTTTTAATGCCTCATAAGCTTTGCGAATACGGTTAATCGTCGCCCCGCTGTGGTTGTCTTGATGCCATTTCACAGGTAAATGCAAGGCTTGATGGTACATTTCCATCAAAAAGTTACGGCTTAAATTAAATGCCAATTGCCGTTCCATGACTCTTGCGGGTCCATGAAACAACCATTCGCCAACTTTCAAGAGGAAAAAAGCCAAGCCAAACCAAAAAACATGCTGCAAAGTATGCGCATTGTCTTGCTGAATTCTATCAATAAACCAGCCGTACAATATGGGATTGAACATGGCAACGACATTCGACAAAATAAAAAGACAATAAACCAAAACATACCGTTTGCGTTCATTGCGGGCATATCGCCAAGCCGTGGTGAGCAAGGAGATGTATGGGTTTTGCTGTTTTGATCTCAATTTGTCGGGTTTGTTTTGCTTTTAAGGTCATTGAGAAGCCTATATTATTTTTTATCCTTGATTGAAAATAGGGTAGTGGTCTTCTATTTTTTAATCATCTCTTGCATTGTGTTTTTCATGTGGGGGTTATCCATCATTTTCTTACACATATTCACCCACGCCACACTGTCTTTTTCTATCATGCGCATCATATTGTTCATCATCATTTTATGCGCAGAAGAGTCACTCATTATCCTTGTTATGTCGTTTTCGGTCATCATCATGTGCATCATCCCTTTGTCATGCTGCATCAATTGTTGGGCATGATCCTTTGTTAACAATGAATCCATCACTTCTGTGGCGTAATCGGGGTTGTGCATCAATTCACTGATAATGGCTTTGCGTTGTGCTTCGTTTTTAAGTTGATCCGCAGGATTCGTCGGTGCGGTACAAGCAAAAAATAAGGATGTTGCGGCTATGCATAAGGTCATTAATACTTTCATTTTTATGATATTTTTTTGATTAAAGATTTCAGAGGTTGTCTCAAAAGGCACTGTTCAAATTTCGCAAACAGAATTTTATTTCGGAATTTGCTCAATCTTAGGAAGATTTTAAATCTTCCTAAGATTAGACGCTCGAAAACCTAATAATATTCTGTACGAAAAAACGAGTTTTACCTTTTGAGACAGCCTCTGTTTATTTATTAGAATATGCAAGTTAAGGCTTTTTTAAAAGGCTTCCGATGACTTTTATCTCAATTCAAATTTTATAATGATTTAGCGACTGACTTATAAAAAACTCAAACTACCATCTGGATTGAAATGCGCATTACAAACAGGCACATTGAACGACCGATTAAGATATTTTGCAAAATCACTATTGAAAGATGCCACTTTAAAAAGATTCAAATAATCAACATGTGCCCTAAAATTACTAATTTCCATGTTCACTTTGCCTTTATTACAGGTGACAACGATGTCAAAATCCACATCTAATTCAGGATTAGGTTCTGTAATTTCGACTTGTAAATCCAAATCAATACTCAATCTTTTTTTGTTTCTATACGTGGCTTCAACAGGGGCACCCCAAACCGTATTAATACCACTTTTATTCCCCCATTTAACATTGTATTTTTTGATATATTGGATTTGATTACCCATATAACCTTCAATCATACTGACGAGGTCAGACTTTTTTAAAACAAAAGGCGGCATGTGTACCGCTCGATTATTATAACCCCAAGAAGCATTTTTTTGTAGCGTTTTGGCTGAAAAAGTAAGGATTGGCGCAGCACCGTCGTTGCCATCAATGATTTTCTTTGTGTAATTCTGATTAAAAATGAGGTGGCCATTGACTATTAATTGAACTTTTGCAATGTTCCAACCATCCGTTCCCATCTTAGTAATATTCAGATATTCAATATCGCGGATAAAGGATATGGAGGGGTCAATGATGTCATAAACCTCGTATTTGTTTTCTTCTCGATCATCGTGTCCATAATTCAAATAGTATGGATTCATATTGGATGAGAGTTGGACAAAGACCTTGTCATCGGTTTCAGCGTTTTTGCTGCCAGCCGTTCTAAAAGCCACTTGCAAACGGTAAACAGGAATATCCTTGAAGTTAGTAGGCTTATTAAAGGAAGGTTTTTGTGCCGCCAAACTCACTGTTGAGCCAAAGATAAAAATCAAAACAGTCACGACGTTTCTAAAAAGGTATTTGGTTAGCATATCAATTTATTTTAAAAGTGAATAAATTAGGGGTATGCTGATTTGTGTAAGATAGGTAAAAATATTTTGTAATCCCCATTTTATAGGCTATTTCTCAAAGAGGTGTGTATTTAAGTGAGCCCTTTACCCCCCCTCAGTGTAAGAACCCTTTTCATCCTTTTGAAAACATTACCTCTGGTTGCGTGCGGTCTTCGGACTAAACGCGACCATTTTTTTTTATACATTTTTAAGAATTGACATTCAATACGTTTCAAATAAATGTCCATTGTTTAGCAGGGCAAACTAAACTTAAAATATTGCAGCAACTTTATGCATCTGATTACGTAAATTGATTAAGACCGCTCATAAAGCGTGATAACATCATTTTTCATCATTAAAACTGCAATAACAAAATGGAAAAAGAAATAATATTGATTTTCAGTGAAATAGAATATGAAATTCAAAACGTCACTTATGAATACAATGAGGACGAGGACGACTATCCTTTTTGCGTCTCCGCACAAGTGTTTGTACCTGAACACCAAGGCGTTTTGACGGCAACTTTCAATATTGATTATATCTTAGATACAGCCGAAAAGCACAACGCGGGCATGGTCAGATACGTCAGAACCATGATAGACAGCTACAAAGAAGAATCCTTTTGGGATCGCTTGGCTTTCGAAGCGTTAGAAGATGAAGGCTTTGATTTGAAGCAACTTATAGATTATTCGGTGAGGGAACTGGAAATAAAAATCGTAGAGAATGAGGAATGATTGTGGCATTTTTTTAAGAAATAAGCATCAAAAATGCTTTGTGGTTGTACCCCTCAGTATCAAAGCCAATACGATTGAGTTTGTATTGGCTTTTTGATTTTTTGTACCCCCTCAGTATATAAAGCCCTTTTCATCAATTTACACATACTCATCATATTTTCAAAAATCAAACTTTCTCTGCAAATCGACCAAAATTCAGATTAGAAAATATACTTTTGTTTGTTGGTAAACACGACCATTTGGCAAAAGAGTGTATCAACATGTAATCAATTGTTCCCTTAATAACCATATAACAACGCTTTCATTACAATGAATCTTCAACTATTAGGACAAGGCTACGAACCTGAATCTGAAAATTCCGTAGGGAAACTACTGATGAAATTCCTCTCGGATACAAATTTTCATACTTTCATTGGTATCTCTGCCTTTGCAAGTCAATCGGGTGTTAACGGACTTGGGCAGTTTATTACTACAGCAAAAAGTCATCTTGAACGCATCGTTATTATTGTGGGTGTTGATCAAAAAGCGACTTCAAAAGAAGCATTAGAGGCACTTCTGGCTTTAGAAATTGATGCTTTTGTATTTTATCAACCATCCTATACGATTTTTCATCCCAAAATTTATCTTTTTGAAGGTACAAAAAAATATGAACTCATTGTTGGTTCTTCAAACCTTACAACACAAGGGCTTTTTAGCAATATTGAAACATCTGTGCTTTTGAGTGTCGATAATAACATTGCTATTGATAGAGATATTATTGAGCAAGTCAAAACCTATTTTAGTGGATTGTTCGATTTTTCTGACCCGAACTTGCAGAAATTGACGCAAGAAGTCATTAATTTATTGACAGAACAAGAAGTCATACCGACTGAAGCTCAACGTAAAGAACTACAAGATAAAAGTGAGAAAATCGAAAGAACAGATATTGTAAATATCCTTTCAGAGGTTTTTCCAAAACGTCAAATTGCTAAAGTACCGAGTGAATTTAGAAGAAAAAGCAGCCGTAGAATTAAGTATCAAACAGAATCAGGTATTCCAGAAGCTATTACCCATGCCCCCCTCAGTATTATTGAAACAAAAGACGATTTAGAACTTCTTTGGATAAGTAAACCATTGACTGAAAGAGACTTAAACGTACCCAAAGGCGGCAATACGAATCCAACGGGTTCTATGCTTTTCAAAAAAGGTGCATTGTTGGACATTGACCAAAGACATTATTTTAGAGAAATGGTATTCGCTGATTTAGACTGGACTTTTGATTTGAGACCTGAATCTACACACATCGAAAGAACAACTGCTTTTTTTAGATTTATTATCAATGGTGACGATTATGGTGAGTTTGAGCTAACATTGTCTCATAATACAAAAACAGATTCAGCTGCGTATTTACAACATAACTCTATGACTCAAATAAGCTGGGGAAAAGCAAAACAAATCATAGCCAAACAAGAATTGATTGGTAATATCTGTAAATTATATGCTGTAACATCTGATTTGAATCGGTTTGTTTTTGAAATCGCATGATGACTGCTTTGCAATAAGGATTTGATTTTAAAACAAATTTGTGGATTTAATGTCAAAATGATACCTTTGCAGCCTATTTTAGGACTTAAAATAAAGCAACATAAACAATATTGTTTAAAAATAATTATCAAGACTCTTAGCAATGAAGCTAATCAGCGAAGCAACAGCCGAAAAATTAAGAGGCGGTTTTTATACACCTAACTCAATCGCCAAATTTATGCTGCGTTGGGGTATCAACGGCAGCAACGATTTGGATATTTTAGAACCGAGTTGTGGAGATGGCGTATTTTTAGAAGAAATAAAAAAACAAAATGCCCAATACAATTCTATCACAGCTATTGAATTAGATGAAGAAGAAGCTCAAAAAGCGGAAAAAATATGTTTGAATAATGTAAGCGTCATCAATGATGATTTTCACACCTTTTGTAACAATACCTCTAAAAGATTTGATTTAGTTATTGGCAATCCACCTTATATCCGCTATCAATTTTTTGATAAACAACAACAAGTAGCGGCGGAAGATATTTTTATAAAAGCGGGTTTGACTTATTCCAAACTAACAAATGCTTGGGTATCATTTGTTGTTGGGGCTTCATTGTTGCTAAAAGAAGAAGGAGGTAAAATAGGATTTGTTTTGCCCGCCGAAGTTCTTCAAGTGTCTTATGCACAACAGTTGCGACAATTCATTGCTCAATTTTACAATAAAATCAATATCATTTCTTTTGAAAAACTTGTTTTTCAAAACATTCAGCAAGAAGTTGTTTTACTTCTTTGTGAAAAAAACAATAGTGAAACACATAATATTGAACATATAGAACTCAAAGATGCGAGCGAATTAGAAACGCTCGACGTTTCACGCTTAAAAAGCCCTAAAAAACGCATTGATTTTAAATCAAACAAATGGACGTTCTATTTTTTAGAACAAAATGAAATAGATTTTTTAGAAAATATCGCAAAGAATAAAAATATCCCAACCATTGGAAAATATGCAAAAGTAGAAGTCGGTATTACAACAGGTGCAAATGACTTTTTTACCGTGCCTTTGTCCACCGTTGAAGAATATGATTTGCATCATTATGCCAAACCGATGGTCGGGCGGAGTGTGCAAGTAAATAGTGTCGTATTAACTGAAGAAGATTGGCTAAAAAACAAACATTCTAAAGCCAAAGCGCACCTACTTGTGTTTCCTGAAAAACAAAAACTCAATCAAAAAAATGGGGCTGTAAGATATATTGCGGCGGGTGAAACCAATAATATACACAAAGGATACAAGACAAGTATTCGGGAAGATTGGTTTGTGGTACCTTCTATAAAAATCTCTGATGCTCTTTTTATCAGAAGAAACAATCTGTATCCGCGATTGATTATCAATCAAGCAAAGGCATATACAACCGATACAATGCACCGCGTTTTCTTGAAACCGTCAACAGAAATCAATGCTTTTACGGTTAGTTATTACAATTCGCTTTCTTTTGCTTTTACAGAAGTATGTGGCAGAAGTCATGGCGGCGGCGTTTTAGAGTTAATGCCCAATGAAACTGAAAAGGTGTTGTTGCCCTATCATAAAGACAATGCCGCTTTGTTATCTCAAATTGACAACTTGATTCGCAATAAAACCGATATTGAAGACATCTTAAAAATAACCAATCAAGTCATTCTTAAAGAGCATTACGGTTTAAGTGATGCTGAAATTGATTTGGCTCATAGTATTTGGAAAAAGCTGTCTTCGAGGAGATTGAAACGGGGGAAATGATGTTTTTAATAGGAATATGATAAGATTGAAAACACCCCCTCAGTATTTTCTCCATTTCATTTCACCAAAAAATTCTATCCATGGCGTAGAGTTTCTATTTTTACAAAAAATTCATTTTTTATAAAATAGAAAACAATGAGGATTAAAACAACTTTTGCGCTTTTGGTTTGCACGTTACTGGCTCTAAGTGCGACTTGGCACTTAAAAACACAGAAAAATGACGATAACAACGGCGATTGGGGCGACTATCTCGGCGGCTTAGACAGAAACCACTACTCTGAACTCACTCAAATCAACCCTTCCAATGTTACACAATTAAAAATAGCATGGACTTATGAGACAGCAGATTCAGGTCAAATGCAAGTCAATCCATTAGTCATTGATGGTATATTATATGGTGTAACGCCGACCCTTCAAGCCTTCGCTTTGGATGCTGCAACGGGCAAAGAACTCTGGACTTTTGGCGACAAACTCAATAATAATTTGAGTACAAGCCGAGGCGTTGCCTTTTGGACAGATGGGACGGAAAAGCGTATTTTGCATACCATCGGTGCGAATCTGTATTGCATTGATGCCAAAACAGGTAAAGCGATTCCATCTTTTGGCGACAACGGACACGTTGATTTGCACACAGGTTTACCCGACATCGCAAAGGATAAATTCGTTATTTCAAACACACCTGGGACTGTTTTTGAGGATTTAATCGTCATGCCTTTGCGTTTATCCGAAGGTGCAGATGCTGCCCCTGGCGACATTCGTGCTTTTAATGTGAAAACAGGCAAGTTGGCTTGGACTTTTCACACCATACCTTATCCAAACGAAGCGGGTTATGAAACCTTTCCGCCCAATGCTTACAAAAATGAAGACGTCGGTGCTGCCAATAATTGGGCAGGGATGTCCGTAGATAAAAAACGGGGTATTTTGTATGTGCCAACAGGTTCAGCGGCTTATGATTTTTATGGCGGCAATCGGGTTGGCAGTAACTTGTATGCCAATTGTCTTTTGGCTTTGAATGTACGGACAGGGGAACGAATTTGGCACTATCAAACCATGCACCACGACATTTGGGACAGAGATTTGCCCGCACCGCCCAACCTCATCACCATAAAAAAAGGCGGTAAAACCATAGATGCTGTAGCACAAGTGACTAAACAAGGCTACATTTTTGTTTTTGATAGAGTGACAGGCGTGCCTTTATTCCCTATTAAGGAAGTGAAAGCACCTAAATCCGACCTCAAAGGTGAAGTCACTTGGAAAACGCAACCTGTTCCCACATTGCCGAAACCTTATGCCCGTCATGCCTACCAATTGACCGAAAAAGACATCAGCCCATACGCTGAAAATCGGGAAGAATTGGTCAAACGTTTCAAATCTTATAAGACTAAACGTTTTGCACCGCCGAGTAAAGAAGGAACGGTCATTCTCCCAGGTTACGATGGTGGTGCAGAATGGGGTGGCGCAGCAGCAGACCCAAATGACGGTATCATCTATGTCAACAGCAACGAAATGGCGTGGGTTCTGACCATGGCTGAAACGCCTACGGAAGATGCTTTGTCGCATTTGACCTTAGGGGAAAAGGTTTATACCATTTCGTGCAGTGTTTGTCATGGCGCAGAACGCAAAGGCAACCCCCTCAGTAATTTCCCTTCTTTGATTGATATTGGCAAACGCATGGACAGAGCCGCTATCAGCACCATCATCACAAAAGGAAAAGGCATGATGACGGGTTTGAGCACTTTGAGCGCAGACGAAAAGCAAGCCGTCATTGATTTCCTATTGGGTATGGAGAAAAAAGAAGTAACTGCTTCGGCTAATCCGACCGTTAAAAAACCTTATTTACCTTACAAAGGAACAGGTTACAATAAGTTTTTGGACAACAAAGGACATCCCGCCATCTCGCCACCGTGGGGAACGCTCAATGCGATTGATTTGAATACAGGCAAGTATCTTTGGAAAATTCCTTTCGGCAACGAACCCAATTTAGACATCAAAGGAACAGGCTGTGAAAACTATGGTGGTCCTGTCGTCACTGCCAGTGGTCTGTTGTTCATTGCTGCGACAAAAGATGGACAATTCCGTGCTTTTGATAAGAAAACAGGCAAATTACTCTGGGAAACAACGTTGCCTGCTGCCGCTTTCGCAACGCCTGCGACGTATATGGTCAATGGCAAACAATATATTGTCCTGCCTTGTGGTGGTACTAAATTGGGGACGAAGAAAGGTAATCAGTACGTCGCATTTGCCCTGCCTTAAGAAATCTAATAATTGCGGTTATGTTTGTTTGGGGTTGATTTTTCGAAACTTCAACGTCGGCAGGGTTTGAAACCCTGCCGACGTTAGCGGAGGTTAATTAAAAAATTAGCAATACATTATCCTTTTGCATAAACCCCATCTATCAACCGACCAATGCCTAACGGATTGCTGTCTTTCAAAGCATCAGGCAAAGCCAATTCTGGAAAATCTTGAAAGCAAACAGGACGTGTAAAACGGTAAATAGCCCCCGTTCCAACAGAGGTACTTTGCGGCGCACTCGTCGCAGGATAAGGTCCACCATGCACCATCGCTGAAGTCACTTCCACACCCGTCGGAAAGCCATTGAAGACCAAACGCCCGACTTTTGTTGTCAAAATCTGTATCAAATCATCATATTCTGCCAAATCTTCTGCCGTCCCATAAATCGTAGCCGTCAAATGTCCTTTTAAATTTTTGGCAAAAGCCAACATTTGGGCTTTATCATCTGCCACAACACCAACGGTTGATGGTCCAAAAACTTCTTCCAAAATGTTGGGATTTTTAAGGGTTGTTTCCACAGTTGTTTTCAATAAATGTGGTTGTGCGGCATTACCAGAAAAATCAGTCAAAGGCATTGCGCCTTCAGTGTTTCGCTGATGCGAAACACCAGAGACATATGCGTTTTTGATACCTTGTGTCAACAATGTCGCCGCAGGCAATTTGCTCAATTGCTCAGAAATCTCCTTGAAGACCCCCTCAGTATTTTCTTGATTTTGAACAACAAAAACGCCTGGATTCGTACAAAACTGACCGCCACCCAAAGTAACAGATTGCGCCAAACCAGCTGCCAAAGCTGCTGTTTTTTCCTTCAAAATATTGGGCAAAAAGAAAACTGGATTGGTACTGCCCATTTCGGCATACACAGGAATCGGTTCAGGCCGTTTCGCCGCAATATCAAACAATGCCTTGCCGCCACGATACGAACCCGTGAAACCGACCGCTTTTAGGGAGGGGTGTTGCACTAGCTTCTGCCCTACCCTATTCGAAGCACCTTGTATCAATGAAAAAACGCCATTGGGCATTTTACACTTTTTAACGGCTTTCAAAATTGCTTGCCCTACCAATTCGCACGTGGCAGGATGTGCCGGATGCGCCTTAAAAACAACGGGACAACCTGCTGCCAAAGCCGAAACCGTATCACCACCCGCCGTCGAAAATGCCAATGGAAAATTACTTGCACCAAATACTGCCACCACACCCAAAGGCATTTGCATCTGCCGAATATCCACTTTTGGCAACGGTTTTCGGTCAGGCTGTGCGCGGTCAATACGTGCATTCACCCATTCGCCCCCCCTCAGTAATTGAGCAAAAAGGCGCAATTGTCCCATCGTCCGACCTCTTTCACCTTGCAAACGTGCTTCAGGCAATGCCGTTTCTGACA
The DNA here is from genome assembly GCA_043772905.1 of Saprospiraceae bacterium. Classification (GTDB taxonomy): domain Bacteria; phylum Bacteroidota; class Bacteroidia; order Chitinophagales; family Saprospiraceae; genus JAAFJT01. The sequence goes on from JAYVFS010000071.1 coordinate 19,107, forward strand.
TTGCAGTTTGAATCAAAACATCACCTAAGTTGAGTATTTCGTCAGCAATGGTCTCTAAAAAAACAGCCCTTTGTACGTCTGATTTTTGACGATACTCATCAAAAGCCTTTTCAGCCAACACCACCGCACGGCTTATTTCGCCATTTGTTGCTTCGTAAAAGTGAGCATCAAGTGGTGTATTTGTGTTTGGATTAAAGGCAGAAAATTGCACATTGCCCCTACCCGACTGACTTTTGCCTATTAATTGTTTTCCTGAAATCATGATTATTTAAGTAAAAGATTATTTCATTAGACAAGTAAATAAGTATTTAATTATCTAATTAAAAAAGTAAGCCCTTATGCACTTACTATATTTTTCAAAACACCAATATGGTCAATTTCTATCAAAATTTCATCCCCTGCTTGGAGAGTAAACGGATAATCAGGCACAATACACGTACCTGTCATCAAATAGACGCCTTCAGCGAAAGTACATTCGCGAGTCAAAAACTCGACTAATTCCGTATGACTTCGCTTCATTTGAGAGATTTGCGTCTCACCTTCAAACACTAAATTACCCTTTCGAAGAATTTCAAGGCGTATTTTAGCATCCGCATCGATCGGTTTTTTAGGGACATAGAGACAAGGACCCAAACCCGCACATTTGTCATACACCTTCGCTTGTGGTAAATAAAGCGGGTTTTCGCCCTCAATACTCCGTGAACTCATATCGTTGCCGACCGTATAACCAACAATTTTGTTAGTAGCCGTAATATATAAGGTCAATTCTGGTTCAGGCACATCCCAAGTTGAATCTTTACGGATATTGACAAAACCATTTGGTCCAACAGCCCGATTCGCCATACCTTTAAAGAAAAGCTCAGGACGTTCGGCATCGTACACTTTGTCATAAAATGTATCGCCGCCCGATGCTTGAGATTCCTCCATACGTGCCACTTTGCTGCGTAAATAAGTGACGCCCGCAGCCCAAATCTCTTGGCTTTGAATCGGTGCAAGGATTTTTTGTTCCGCAAACCAAGTAGCATCCAGCGGTTGGTGTAAAGCCGTCTGTACTTTCAACCAATCATGAAGATCGTCGCGATTGATAAAATCATCCCACTTTGCTTGATAAAAAAAATAGAACAAACTTTTTTTTACAGATTCGACAACGATGCCATCTTCTAATTTATAGACTTTCATCAGCTTTATGTTTTGTTTTAAAAAAATCAAAATGTAAAGGAATAAAAAAGTGGTTGGATAGCCCACCCTATTTGAAAAAACTTTGCGAAAAACACCCCCTCAGTATCATCAGCCGCCTAAATATACTTACTCACTTATCTACTGCTTTGATTAATGCGTTGATTTCTGCGACACATTTTCGATAATCCTCTTCAAGGAATGCAAATTTTTCGACGTGTTGCCGCTTAATTGTCTGGATAACCATACCCCTCAGTATTGGGTCGCGGCGATAATCTTCGACGCTCAGTTTGGTAGGAATAACCCCTTTGAGTCCGAAATAGCTTTTATTCTCTTCGTTGACAATTTCAATCGCTGTTGTTGTCGTATCAGGGTTTTCGACGGTAATCTCTCTTATAATTTCATTGACACGCGCACTATAATCGGCAGAAAGTTCCTCTAATTGTTTTTTGAGTTCCAATTTTTTGCGGTCCAATTCCTTGCGCTCGCGTTGTCTTCTTTCTACTTCAAAGGCTTTACTCGAATAGCGATTTTTGACCGCATTTATGAAAAAACCTGCGGCATTTTCCTTGATTTTACCGCCTTTTTCTTCCCAAAGTGTGTATCCCAAACCGTTTCTGATAGCTTCTTCGGGTTGCGTTTCTATGAGCAATTGCAGCACTTCACCACTTATCCCCCACCCGCGTACCATCGGAAAAATCTCTTCAAACAAAGCAGGATTCGCCTTTACCTCTTCAAATTCAACGGTTTCGGCATGAGAAATTAGATTTTTTTCAGAAGCATGAAGCATTGTACGGCTCGTCACAGGTTTACTAACCTCGGTCGGCATATCAAAATCAATTTCCGTCTGCATTTTGGTTTTTTTCGCTTTGATTAACCGTGCAGGCGTATTCGATTCAATATGAAAAACGAGGGTCACAACCGCTTTTCCGTCTTTGATTTCTTCATAAACAAAGCGGATATCGGTAAATTCTTCGAGATCTTTCTGCGCTTTGTCCACCACCCTTTGCTTGAAATTGGCGTAAAGTTTATATTCCTTGACAATCCCCAAAATTTCTTTCAATTCGCTCACATCAAACGTTCGTGTGCGCAATTTTTCATATTGTTTCAACAACTCATAAATCCGAATCGAGTACGTACTTGGCAGTTTTAAGATATTTCGAACATCATAAACCAGAAATCGCTCTTTCAATTCCAATAAATAAGGCTTCATTTCGGGGTGAAATGAGACTTGAATGAACTTGCCATCATCGTCATAAAGCGATGTGCGCAAACCTGCCACAACAGGCGTTTGGAATTTTTGAGCCGATTTAACTTCTGTTTTATTGATAATCGTTACGATTTTGCGCAGCAGCTTTTCAGCTCCTTCGCGCAAAAAACGGTAAGAATTTTTATCATTTTCAAGCGAATAATCCTTGATAAACTCTTTTAGATAGATTTTATAATCCTTAAAATCACCGTCATCTATCTCAATCATCGTTATCATTTTGCTGAAAACGCGCATCTCCCAAATGTCAAATTTGTAGCGCGCTTCCACCAAATCATTCGACTTTTTGATGAGTTTCACACGGTCATTCCGTCTTCTTTTTCTTACGACTGCTTTTGCCATACCCCTAAATTTGTTATAGTTCTAAATTTTAAACCCTAAATTTGTTATGGTTGCAAACCCCTAAATTCGTTATAGTTGCGAATGTAGTACTTATTGCTAAAATAACAAATTTAGGGGTACTAAATTTGTTATACTTGACCCCTAAATTTGTTATAGGTCAACCCTAAATTTGTAATAGATGACCCCTAAATACGTTATACTTGACCCCTAAATCTGTTATAGTTAGGGCATAATAGTATTGATTATCAATCATTTAGGTAATTATACGATTTTCCGAAACAATAGTTAAAAGATCTTTATTAAAAAACTACAAAACAAAAGATGTAATTGTTGTTGTTATTTTTTTATAAAAAGTATTTACTCTTTTACTTAGATACTTAAAAGAGTAAATACTTTGTGTGTTCTTTTGCGCCGCGCAGCTTTTAATGCGCTTCCCGCTATGATTTTGTTATATACGGATATAAGAGAAAGGATGTTCCACAAAGGGGCTGAAAATCAAGGAATTACATCATTTAGCTGTCTTGAAGGTCTTTGTCTATGAGGGCAACGACGTATTGCATGATGGTTTGCTCGGTATCCACTATTTTCTTTTTCAGTTTTCGGTGCATGTCTTTGGGAATATCAATAGACATCCGTGTTTTAGGTTCTTCAATCGCCTTTTCTGCAACTATAACAGGTTCTGCCATCAAAGTAGGCGTTTTACTGTTCGTCAATTGCTGAAAAGCCTGCTCGACTTGTTCAGGTGATAATTCAGCGGCCACTTTAGCTTTTTCACTTTGCAATTTGCCCGATAATAAGCTCTTTTTTGCCATAATTTTGCTTTTTTGAAAGAAATTATTAGAATAAGTGTTTACGTTTTTAAGTATGTACTTACAAAAGTAGATAAGTTTTTACTTTTTTGCCCTAATAATTATATTTTTTTGATAATAATTTCTAATTCATCTGCCACATCCGACATTTCATCTTTAGCTTTTTTGTCGCGGTATTCAATCACGCCTTTACCCTGCGGCATAACCTCCCGATACGCAATCCGCGTTGCTAAAGTAGCTTTCAAAACAGGTATTTCGAACCCCCTCAGTACCTCGACAGCTTCTTTGTCCAAATTCAAGTTTTCGTTAAATTTATTGAGCAATATGTACGCTTCAACGGTTGCGCCCATACTTTCTTTAGCGGAACGTGCTTCCTCGTAGCCCGACATGAATTTTTCGAGCGTCCAAATATCAGCAATACTCGGCAAAATCGGGAGAATCACAACATCGCTCAAGATAATAGCACGGGTTGATAATTCAAAAAGGGCAGGTGTACCGTCAATGATAACAATGTCAAAATCCTTTTTGAGTGCGACAACACGCTTTGACAATTCGTCGTTTTTTACGGCAAAAGTCGGCACAGAAGGCAAATCTTCTGTTCGTTCCGCCGCCCATTTGGTCGAAGTTTGTAGTTCATAGTCAGTGTCCACGATACAGGTTTTGTAACCTTTGTGCGCGAAACAGACCGCAAGGTTTTGAGTGACAGTACTCTTCCCTACCCCACCTTTCATGTTTGTAATAGAAATGACCATAGTGTAACTATTTGATTATCAAGTGAATAAATTAAAATAAGTATCTAATTATTTAAGTAATTAATTAAGTACTTATTTAATCGGTTTTCTTAGCCGCTAAATTGAGAAAAGTATTTGAGGTTTTACGTATCTGCTTAAATCATTTTTTCATTCTTTAAGTTTATACTTATCTACTCATATAAGTATTTAAGGCTATTTCCTTTAGTGTGAAATTTTGAAATTTTGAAAAATCAACAAAACAAAAAGCCTAACTTTCCCATTATTTATAGAGATTCAGAAAAACGACAAGCATGGAAAACATAGAAAATCCTTTGGCGCAACTGTATGACGATGTCATTTTACAACACAATCGTGCCCCATACCATTATGAAAAAAGGCAAGCGGCGCAATACATTGTCCAAGCATATAACCCATTGTGCGGCGATAAATTTATATTGTTTTTAGATATTGAAAATGGTCGGGTTCAAAAAGCCACTTTTCACGGCTATGGTTGTGCTATTTCGAAGGCGGCGACATCTGTTTTGATGGAAAAAATCCAAAATATGCCTGTGGATGAAGTTTTGCAACTTATTAAAATGTATTTTGAGGGTTTAAATAGTGGACAGACTGAGGGAACATCCCGAAATAATCGGGAGGGGGGGCATTCTGATAAATTAAACGCTGAATTCGAAGTATTTGCAGCCGTTCGCCAATTTCCTGAACGCCTGACTTGCGCTACTTTGAGTTGGGAAGCGGCACAAACATTTTTTAAAACACAATCTTAGAATGGCAAAAATCAATTTCACATCGGCATTAAAACGGTTTTATCCTACGCTTGAACCTATTGAGGTACAAGCCAATTCGATATCTGAAATTTTGACATTGCTTGAAAAAAAACATGTAGGAATAACGGATTTTCTCATTGATGAACATGGCTCACTACGGCAACACATCAATATTTTTATTGGTGACAAAATGCTAACCGACCGCGATACATTGACAGATAGGGTAGGGGAACGCGATGAAATTTTGATTTTTCAAGCCTTATCAGGTGGATAAATAATTGATTATTAATTACTTATAATAATTACTTAAAAAAGTAAATACTTATTTAAGGCTTTAATTAAATACTTACTTAATGGCACAGCCACTTAAAAATATTTATAACCGTCCTTTTTTTGACAAATTTCTTGCCTATCTGCCTGAGGTGACCCCCTCAGTATTTTTAGAAAAAATACACGATGGTGATTGGGAACAACGAGAATTGAAGCAACGGATGCGCCATATTGCAGTAACATTGGGCGAATTATTACCAAACGATTTTGGTGAGGCGATGCGTATTTTGCGACAATGTGTTGACAAAATGCGCAGCCAACAACGGAGTGAAATGAATTTTGGATTCATGTTTTTGCCCGATTTCATCGAAGTTTTTGGTTTGCCTCATTTTGAGGAATCTATTGAGGCAATGACAGATCTGACTCAATTCACAAGCTGTGAGTTTGCGGTGCGTCCTTTTTTGATTCGATATGGCGATCAAATGATGCAACAAATGTATGTTTGGTCTAATCATTCGCATCCAATGGTACGACGATTGGCAAGTGAAGGAGCGCGCCCGAGATTGCCGTGGGCAATGGCAGTGCCAACTTTGAAAAAAGACCCTTTGCCCATTTTGCCTATTTTGGAGATGCTGAAAAACGATTCATCAGAAACGGTCAGGCGCAGTGTGGCGAATAATCTAAACGATATTGCCAAAGATCACCCCGATTTTGTGTTGAATATCATGCAAAATTGGCGGAATGTATCGCCTGAAACAGATTGGGTCATTCGACATGGCAGTAGAACGCTATTGAAAAGAGCCAATGTAAAAGCCTTACAAAACTTTGGTTTTCAAGAAATTATACCCGTTGAAGTGGTGGATTTGACCATCAATATAAACACTTTAAGTATTGGTGATGCCTTGACATTTACATTTTCAATCAAAAACCTATCTGATACTGAGGGGTGTAAAATGCGGCTCGAATACGGTATAGATTACATGAAATCGAATGGTAAAACTTCTCGGAAAATTTTTCAGATAACGGAAACGATGCTTGAACAAGGTAAAACACGAACTTTTACACGCCAACAGAGTTTCAAAAACTTGACTACACGGAAACATTATGCAGGAGAACATAGCTTGGCGATTATTGTAAATGGTCAAGAAAAATCTTTAATAAGTTTTTACTTATCTGCGTAGTGGCGTATTTAAGTAGATAAGTAAGTAATTATTATTTTCTATATAATTGATAATCAATTTATTATAACTTTAAAATAGAAAATTAGCTAACCAAATTTGATGTGAAATTACTTCTTGGAACAGCAAAAGGCTTAGTCGTTTATGCAAAAAGGGAAAACGATTGGCAAATTGAAACAGTTCATTTTACAGGTTTCCCTGTCTCGATGGTCTATGTGGATGAACGCACTCAAATATGGTGGGTAGGTATTTCGCATCGTCATTGGGGGCAAAAGCTGCATCGCTCAACCGATGACGGCAAGTCGTGGCAACTGGTGGCTGCGCCGCGATACCCCTCAGTATCGTTGCTCAAAAATGGCAAACAAGCGACATTGAAACAGATATGGTGCATGGCGCAAGCAGGTACAAACAAGCCCAACGAACTTTGGCTCGGTACAGAACCTGGCGGGCTTTTTCATTCGAAAGATAATGGGGACTCTTGGCATTTGGTAGAAAGTCTGTGGCAACATCCGTCACGTAGTACATTGTGGTTTGGTGCGGGGAAAGATGAGCCGTTCATTCATTCCATCGTCGTTGACCCGCAAGACAGCGATCACGTTTATATAGCCGTCAGTTGTGCGGGTGTTTTTGAGACAAAAGACTATGGAAAAACATGGTTTCCACGCAATGATGGTCTAAAAGCCACCTATTTGCCGAATCCAAATGTTGAAGTGGGGCACGACCCTCATTTACTCTTAATGTGTGATGCTGACCCTAAAGTATTGTGGCAACAAAATCACTGCGGCATTTTTCGATCAACAAATGGCGGTATGAATTGGGCGGATGTGTCGGATAAAAACGGCGTCGCTCATTATGGTTTTGCCTTAGCTATTGACCCTGAAAATGCCCATCGTGCTTGGGTTATTCCTGCTGAAAGCGATGAACAGCGTGTGCCTCACGATCTTGCGCTTTGTGTTTGTCGGACTGAAGATGGCGGGCAAACTTGGCAACAATTGCATGAAGGATTGCCTCAAAACCACAGTTTTGACATCGTTTTTCGTCATTCTTTCGATATTTTCAATGAAACATTGGCGTTTGGAACGACGATAGGGAATTTGTATGTGTCTGAAAACGGGGGCGATACATGGCGTTGTTTAAGCCATAATTTAGCGAGGATAGATTCCGTACGGTTTGTTTTGTAGGAATGTTAATATTTTCTTGAAGTATTTACTTGTAAAAGTAGATACGTTAATACGCAAATACTTTTATAAGTAAATACTTAATTGAATTTATACTTATCTACTTTTTTTGTCGTGTCTTTTCCCGATATCAATGCTTAGTAGGTATCAAAATCAACTTTTCTTTTGTGACTGATTCTACCTTGTTTTTCGAATAAAACAAAGGAAAATAACGATCTTTTGCCCATAAATCAAAAAGATTTCGATAATTTGGATGCTCAGGATTACCTGATTGTCCAGGAGAATTTGTACAAAGTGTGGCATCCCAATCGCCAGTATCCACGATGATTCTGAATGATGCACCACTGGCTTGGTTGAGTGCATCACCTGTTGAACCAATAGTTTGGCTATAACCGCCACGAGGTAGAGGACCAACTTCCAAGCGTTTTTTTATGTCTGAATTAGCGGCATTACTGAGGGGGTGTTTTATCAGCGCGTGTTTGTTCTTTTCTTGACCGTATTGCCACTTCGAAACATCGCTGCCCAGCCGTTTTTCTATTTCAGAAATAGCTGATTTCAAAGTTTGAGCCAAAAAAGAATCACGACCTGACGCTGGATTGTCTCCAAATTTGTTGTCAGGTAAAGTCAGCCAATACACCATTTGTTGAGTTGACAATCCGTTGAGATATTTTCGCCCTGGCTCAGGCACTAATTTTTTGATAAAAGCCTGTTCCATTTGGTTCTCCCATTCGACATAAATCGTGGCAATTATGTTGTTTTTAGTCAAATTATAGTCCCAATTCATCATTGGTTCGATAAGTGCAGCCTTATCTCCCGTTAAAGGTAGGGGCAAATCTTTGAGCAAAGGCATCAGTTGTCGTGCAGGAATAGCCAAATAGTCGGTTTGTAGAGCCGTCATATCGTTCAGAGTCATTTTTTTGCCTGAACTCAAGACTTCTGCGATGCGGTTGGCACGATAAGGGTCTGCCCAAGCATAACCAATGGTCGTTTTTAAGTGTGGATACTGAGGGGTCGTCAAGTTTTGGTTTGCCGTTGCGATGAAACCCGAACTTGGATTATAGGCATTTGGACGGGCTAAAATGGGCAAATAGCCCGACCATTCTTGCGAGCCATCGCCTGCCAAGGGCACCATGCCACTGAAACCCTTGCGAATCGGTGTAATGCCCACAGCTTGCCAACCTATATTACCTTTGCGGTCTGCCCACACCATATTTTCGGCGGGAATATGACTGTAACCGCAAGCATTACGGAACTCTTCCCACGTTTTGGCTTGGTTCATTCGCAAACTGGCGAGATAGGGTGCGCCACCGATTTCCAACCATGCACACCGAACGGCATAAGCTTTTTTCCTTGCCCCGTCTTCAAAAACGACGGGTCCATGTCGGGTGTATTTTAATTCGACGGTATCAGACGTTTGTCCTTTAACCGGAATGACTTCCTTGATGACGGTCATTTTTACCCATGTATTCTGATAGCGGTATTCCAAAGGGTTTTTGGGATTGATGTCATAGACGTATAAATCTTCAGCATCTGTACTAAAAATCGTCAGACCCCAAGCGCCATCATTATTGTGCCCGATAGAAATGCCTGGAATCGTCGGCTCGCCGCCACCAATGACATGCCAACCGGGTGCATCGAGGTGCGCCACATAGCGTAAAGAGGGCACCGCAATAGCTCGATGTGGATCATTTGCCATTATCGGATAGCCACTTTGCGTTTTTGAACCATTTATGACCCAATTGTTACTGCCAATGTCAAACTTAGGATTTTCGAGTAAATCATTCTTAATCGGTTGATTTTCAACGAGATATTTATAACTATCTGCATCATTTTGATACTCATAAGCGAGATCCGTTGGTTTAAATTCAATCGGTTTTCGGAAGGCGCTGTAAAGGTTTAAGATGTCTTCAAAAAGCCCATCTGTTGGCATTTTTAGGTTCAGGTTGGGTTGATTTGGGTGAAAATGTGATACTTCGCGTGCTTTTTCTTCGCCCAATTTTGCGACTAATCGAGCTATGCGAAGCTCATCTGTCACGTTTGCCAACAAACCTTGATGCCTTGAAATCACGACTTCAGGTGTCCAATACTGAGGGGTTATATTCAGTAGTTTGAATTCAAGGGGTAGGCTTTCAGGATTTTTATTGGCTTGTTCAATAGCCGCGTTGATGCCTTTTACAAACGCCTTGACAATCGACTCGCCACGTGGATGATAGTGCTGTAATTCTTTAGTCATATCGCCGCGAAACTTGAACAGGCGCACACCGATGTCACGTTTGATTTCACGCGAGCCTAATATTTCTGCAATTGTTCCAGTTGCTTGTCGCCGCCAAAGTTCAAATTGAAAAAGGCGGTCACGGCAGGCATAATAGCCTTGTGCAAAAAACAAATCGGTTTCGTTTTGTGCATAAATATGCGGAACGCCCCACGCATCCACCTTTATTTCGACAGAGTCTTTGAGTTCTCTTAGTGCTGTTTGCTCCGAAATAGCGTTGTTTTGAGCCTCTAAAGTAGAAAAGCTTAGTATAAAAAGCAAAAGAATAGTTGTGATTGGACGCATTGTTCTTATATTGTTTTTTATTGTTTTAGTAAGATTGTTTTTTATTGTTTATAAAATTGAAGTATACTCTTATTTAAATCATTGTTGAGACAAAACTAAGAGGTTTTAAATGTAGATGAAAGACCGTTTTAAAGCCTAAAATCATCAGAATCAACACCTTTTCAGATTTTTGCCTTTTAAAATTCGAAACAAGGCATACAATGATTAATATTGCCAAAACTAAGAAAGAGATGATAGACTTGTTTGATAATATTGAAAACTTTTTAAAAAAAGGAAAAAGATTTGCTGCAGCCACAGTTATCCAAACATGGGGTTCTGCGCCGCGTCCTATTGGTTCCGCGATGATTGTTTCGGAAGATTTGGAGATGGCGGGTTCGGTTTCTGGCGGCTGTGTTGAAGGCGCACTATTGCGCGCTGTGCCCGAGGTCTTGAAAACGAATAAACCTAAGCGTTTGGGTTTTGGCGTGACTGACGAAGAGGCATGGGCGGTCGGTTTGAGTTGTGGCGGGCAAATTCAGGTTTTTATCGAGCCATTTTTTGGTAATAATGACCCCCAAATGTGGTCTATACTGAGGGGGTGTCTTTTGGAAAATAAAGGAGTTGTCTTGTTAACTAAACTTAATGATGAGGCGAGCGAACATATTTTGGTTTTGCCGAATGGCGAAACAATCGAACAAGGTCGGGGAGGTTTTGAACCTCCCCGACCTTTAGTTTCACTGACCGAAAATGCTTTATGTGCCTACAAAGAACGCAAAACGCAAACGATTGAAATGCCTGATGGTTCAACTTGGTTTCTTCAAGTTTTTTCGCCAAAGGCTAAACTTGTGATTGTTGGTGCAGCCCATATCACGGTGGATTTGGTACATTTAGCTCAGTATTTTGGTTTTGAAACGATAGTGATTGATCCACGCGGCATTTTTGCAGAAAAAACGCAATTTCCAACACCGCCTGACCATTTATATGTGGACTGGCCGGCAGAGATTCTGCCCGATTTGACGCTCGATGCTTATACTTTTGCCGTTTTATTGACCCATGATCCTAAGATTGATGATCAAGCCTTGCATATTTTGCTCAAATCGGATGTGGCGTATATTGGTGCATTGGGGAGTAGAAAAACACATGAAAAACGGGTAAAACGGCTTAAAGAATCGGGTTTTTCAGATGAAGTGATAGGAAAAATCCACGCGCCGATAGGGGTAAATATAGCAGCAAAATCAGCTCGAGAAATCGCTTTGAGTATTATTGCGGAGTTGATAAAAATTAAAAATCAATATTTATGATAACAGTTGAACAAGCTACACAGATAATTCTTGAAAATGCACGTCCGTCAAAAGCGGAAAAAGTGGATTTGATGCAGTCCAATGGTCGGATTTTGCGTGAAGATATTGTCGCAGACCGCGACTTTCCACCTTTTGATCGCGTGACTATGGATGGCATTGCGATTGCTTTTTCGAGTTTTGAAAGCGGGCAAAGGTCGTTTCATATCGGAAGCATACAAGCGGCAGGCGCTTCGCCTTTGACTTTGAAAAACAAGAAAAATTGTATTGAGGTGATGACAGGTGCGGTGCTACCTGTTGGAACAGATGCGGTTATACGTTACGAAGATTTGTCAATTGTGGATGGTATGGCGACAATTATGGTTGAATATTTGGGTTTTCGCCAAAATATTCATCACAAAGGTATTGACCGAAAGAAAGATGAAGTGATTTTAATGAGTGGTCATAAAATTTCGCCTGCGGAAATTGGGACGTTAGCGACGGTTGGCAAAACGGAAGTTTGGGTCAGTGCTTTGCCCAAAACAGCGATTGTTTCGACAGGTGATGAATTGGTAGAAGTGGGGGAGATGCCTTTGCCGCATCAGATTCGGCGGTCGAATGTATTTTCAGTGGCAGCAATACTGAGGGGTCAATGTGGGATAGATGCGGATCTTTTTCATTTTCCAGATGATGAAGTGGCGATTGCCGAAGGTTTGGAAGATATTTTGGCGGAATATGAATTGGTTATTTTAAGTGGTGCAGTGTCGGCGGGTAAATATGATTTTGTGCCGACTATTTTGGCGGATTTGAATGTTGAAAAACTGTTTCATAAGGTGTCGCAACGTCCAGGCAAGCCGTTTTGGTTTGGGCGGCGCGATGATGTCGTCATTTTTGCGTTGCCCGGGAATCCTGTTTCCGCTTTTATGTGTGCGTGTCGGTTTGTTGTGCCTTATGTGAAGCAGCAACTTTGCGACATTTTGGAGTTGCCAGAAATTTCAGCTACTTTGACAGCAGATGTTATTTTTAAGCCTGATTTGACTTATTTTTTGCCTGTAAAAATTAAGAGTAGGGAGGGAGTGTTTTTGGCAACGCCTGTTGAAGGACATGGCTCTGGTGATTTGGCAAACCTGAATGATGCCGATGGTTTTTTACAATTGCCGAGTAATAAGGCTGTTTTTAAGGAAAAAGAGGTGTTTCCTTTGTTTTTGTATCGTTAAGTAGTTACTATTCTAAGTAGTTACTTATTTGGGCAAATAAGTAACTACTTATGTAATTAAATACTTTGGTACTTATAACACACTTTTAAACTTAGGATCTATAAGTTCAAGGTTTGTCCATTCTTCCAATTTCAAAGCGATTGAAATGTAAGCATTGACAAATAAAAAACTGATGAAATAAGTGAATGACGAGAGGATGGTGATAATTAAATGCAAGAAATTTTTCATGTTTATTGATTTTTGCCGAAAAATGATTTATGTTTTTTGATTACATTGTATATATTACAAAAACGATACCATATTTTTCTTATCGTAAATGTGTCAATTGTTCCCCAAAATGGGGAAATGTAAGTATATATAGGGACAGTTTTCTTTAATTGAAACAGTTAACAAAAGTATTTTACTTTTAATATAAGAGCGTTTTATACTCATAAATTTTAAGACGTGTTTTGTTGATAACGTAACAGTTATATTAAACTTTTTTGCCTTTTTCAATCCTGAAAACGTTGTCAACACAAGAAGGTATTTCCGATTGGTAGTGTGTAACATAAATCAAAGTCTTGTCCATTGATACAACAATGTCATTAACCAAATCTCTAAAATAAGAAATGTGGGCGGAGTCGAGACCTTGGCAAGGTTCATCTAAAATCAGAAGCGGCGGATTTTTGACCAAAGCACGGGCTAAAAAAACCGTACGTTGCTGACCCGATGAGAGTTGATACAAAAGTTTGTCTTTCACGCTTTCCAAACTAAATAATTTGATGTAATCCCCAACAGTTTGGGCTTCTGCGACAGTCAGTGATTTGTGTAAGGCTGCTACATCGAAAAGACCGGATGCGATGATTTTCCAAACTTGATTGTGCGCATCTGCGTAAAGGTGCAACTCGGGCGAGACGAATCCTATGCGTTTTTTTATTTGCCAAATGCTTTCACCAGAGCCACGTTTTCGGTCAAAAAGGTCAAAATCGTTGCGATATCCTTGCGGATTGTCGGCAGTTATCAAACTTAACAGTGAGCTTTTACCTGAACCATTTGGACCCAATAAAGCCCATCTTTCTCCTTTTTTGACATCCCAACTGACGTTGTTGACCACTTTTTCAGTGCCGTATTGAATGGTGGTGTTGCGGAAACGGACAGCGTATTCAAAGTCGTTGAAGGTCGGTTTTTCCTTGATTTTTGATAATAAATTTGGGTTGAGTTGGCTATTGGTTATTAGAGATTGGGGATTGGTTGTTTCAAGTTTCAGATTAGTAATTTGCTCCCCCCTCAGTATATTTTCAATTTTTCCTTCTTTTAGAACAACTGCATTCGTGATACATTCAGGCATTTCGGCAGCCGCACAAACAATGATAATTTGAATACCTGTTGTTGTGATATGGTTAAGAATATTATGCAAAATTTGGCGACTGTCCACATCTAAACCGATGAACGGATTGTCGAGCAAAAGAATATGCGGTTGTTTCAACAAAGCCATTAAAAGATGTACACGACGGGTTTCGCCATTGGACAAAGTAACAATTTTGTGATGCAATAAATGATTGATTTTCAATAGATTTGCCCATTCTTCAACTGCCGAATCAGTATAAGGTTTGGGTGGCAAAGTGACAGATTTTTCATCAACGGTATTCAATGGTTTTACTTGGTTTTGGACGACTTCATATACGCTCGGAGCGAGGGCAGCACCGTCGGCAGTGTAGCGTTGTTGATAATATTGATAGGCTTTGTTGACGAGTCGGTTTGTTTTAAAACTGCTGGCGACGAGTTCGGTTTTTAGATTTTTTTGTCTTTCGAAAAGACCTTTTACCCCCTCAGTATTTCCTGCTAAAAGTTGGAGTAAAGTTGTTTTTCCAGAGCCATTTTCGCCGAGAATTGCCCAGTTTTCGGTTGTTTTTATGTCTAAATTGATATTTGTTAAAATGGTTGTATTGCCTTTTTTGACCGTCGTATCAGTTAATTTTATTGCCATGTTTTTTCGTTTTGCTTATTATTATTGTGCAAAACTATATTTAATCGCCAATAAACTTAGTGTTTGGAGGGAAAGTAAATTCATCATCAGATAGTTTTTTACGTATGATTTCGATGGCGCGCATTATATTTTTTGAATGAATATTGAGTTTGAAACGATTGACATCACTTTTGGTATTGTTCTGATTTTCTGACTCACAGTAAAGCGCAATGCAACCTGTTGAATTGTTAAAAAATTCATTGAAACGATTACTTGCTAACTGAAATGTCAAATCATTAGCTACCCAAATAAATGTTTGAAAGGTGGTTTCAGATTTGATATTGTTTTGAAAACGAAGGGCTTTTCTTTGAATATCTATTTTTTTGCATGTAAATCCTAAAATAGACATTGAATCCTCCTTTTGTTGCAATTCCGTAGTTGCATTACTTTCACTCATTTTAGTATTTAAAACAAGATTGCCATTTGACAGATAGGTTTGATATTTGCCAGTTAAATAGTCAAAAATGACGTATTTAATCTCTTGATTTCTCATTTTAGCCTTTTGTGTTGTTATTAGTTTTATTCTATTTTTTGTAATATAATAAATTGCCGTATCTAAATGTTCTTTTATACCTCCTTCACTTAAAGAAGTTGTTTTGACTTCATATTTTATGATGCCTTCGAAATAAGTATCATGAGTATGAAAAAATGGTAAATAGAAAGAATAAAAATGTCATATTTTTTATATTTAAAAGCTAAGGCTAAATGCAGCATTCAACCTTAGTCAATTGTGCTTTTTACTGAGGGGTAGAAAATCTAATTAGAACCCAATTTTAAGGGATAAGCCAGAGTAAAAAATCAAATCATCGGTTCTGAAATGTTTATCAAAAATAAAGTTTATACCAATGGGAAGCCCGACATAAACGCCCTCTTTTATTCGTCTTTCAATTGTTATTTTGCTTGTTGTGCCGACATACCAATATCGAGTATAGGCTTGAAATACTATCCAACCCAAAGGCGCATTAGAACCGATAAATGGATTGTCTCCAAGATTACTTGTTAATCCACCAGTAAATTCTGTCCTGTTAGCTAAGCCTAATATTATGCCAATGCTCGGGTTAAAAACCCATTTTTTTTGTTTATCTATTTTTAGACCAATACTTACAGAGCCATATCTGTCTAAGCGGTAACTTTTATAGGGTGTCACCTGTTTAAACCCTAATCTATTTAAATCGTCAATAATGCTTTTATCTGGGAGCGTAAAACTATGTGAATTGGCAGCATCTTTTACACTTACCTCTGTTGAATAAATACCGATAGGTATTCCATTTGCTTTTGGACTATTAGAACCAGATTGATTATTAGAGTCGTAAATTATACCACAGCCAAGTTCAGCATATATTTTATTATTCAATTGCCTTTGTAGTGCAATTTGTAGTCCTGCTCCAATTTTATCGACAATACAAACAGGTAGAATCTCAACTTGCAAAGCGTTTTGATTTTGAGCATAAAGGTTTGTAGATAATAGTATTATCAAATAGGTAAAAAATTTAATATTTTTCATTTTTTTTATATTTATAAAAATAAAACTACACTATTTCGCTGAATGCGAAATAGTGCAGTCCAAAATTTAGTTTCTAATTCTTTCTCTAAACCAAAAGCCTTGACCATCAACATCACAAACTTTATATTCAGACCCTTCGCCATTAGCCGCATCGCAAAATTCTATAAAGTTTGAACCGAGTAATTTATCCCCATCTTTAAATTCAATTGAATATTTTACACTTGCTGTTGCACTGTTATTAGTATCAATTTTAGTAGTAAACCCTAAGTTGAATTCTAGTTTCCTATTTGTTCTATCGTCCACTTCTACCCAAGCAACCTGCCATTTGTCGCCCATTTCGGCTGTCCATGTTGCGATATCAAGTTGTAAAGCAGGGCAATATCCACCATGTACGTCATCTTTATGACGCCGGACAGGTTTGGTTACTAACAAAACATTGCTTGTTGTGCCAGGCTTAAAAATTGCGTAAGTTGCTAACATTTCGAAATGAGGCATTCGCCATCTACTTTCGTAAGTGCGTTCTACATAATGTCCATCAAATTTGATTTTATGCAATTCGTCTTTTTTTACTCGAGGGTCTCTGTCGCATGAGACTACGCCTCCAGTACCGCCAGTATAACCCCCTATGGGTGGGTTTCCGCCATAAACACCCATCTCCATAAAATAAGAATTGCTAATATCCGCAATTGTATATAAGTTCCAATCTCCGACAGTCATATAAGGAGAAAAATTTTGAATTTGCGGTGCAACAGGATTCCCTTCAATAGTGACTGATGAATAAGAATTTACAGCAGTATAGAATTCTGAATTTAAGACAACAGCATAATTGAGATTTTCGTTAAACACAGATGAAATAGTCACAAAGTTACCATTCGCATCGTAAGCATTGAGACTTGTGGTTTGTGGACTCTCTTCGTTCACATTATCATCTAAAATAACCACATAGTCAATTGAGTTGATATGAGATTCGAAAGACTCTCCAGTTGTGTAAGCAGGAAATGTAACTGTAAGCTCTGGATTAGTTGCTAACAACTGATTGTAAGCATTTACATTTCTTAAATTTACATTCTTACTTGAAGATTCATCTAATAGCTCAGCCAACAAAAATTCTTCAGCTTTAGTTTGCTCAAACCGTTCAATCATTTTTGATTTGATTTCATGATTTTTTGTTTGTAAATCTGTTGCTAAATTTTTTGCAAAATCATTAATACTTTTTTGTACTAATTTTTTGCTTTTCTGTTCTTGTGCGACCTCTTTTTGACAAGCCGTTATGCCCACAAAGAACAATGCCATTGTAAATACTACTTTAAGAATTTGTTTTTTCATCTTAAAAAAGTTTAAATTTGTGAATTAATTAAGTATGTGAGTAAATACTTATTTACGTTAAAACTTAAAACTTATAGTAGGTGATAATGACCAAAAAACTGTTTTTGATTTAGGAAACCAATAGTTTTTAGCCGAGCAACCGACAAGCATTTTTTCGTTGATTTGAAATTGATATTGCAATTGAAGTTTAAGACCGATATCAATATAAGTATCGTATCGAAAAATAGGGATTAAAAAATCGTTGATGTCATTTTGCAGGGGTGCTACAAATTTTTTTCCTTCGATTAATTCTGAAATAACTTTTTCATCAACGAAAGTGATGACACTACCCAAACCAATTTTAAGACTACTGTTATTAAGGACTTGAGTATTGTAGAAATAGGAGATATCAAAATTGAGGTTAAAGTAAGTATCGGGCTTAGATTTTAGGTGAATTTCTGGAAAAGCATCGGCACTCCAACCGAAATTTGGCAAATTAGGAATATTAGAAAAATCCCTTAAAATTACATTGTTATCACTTAGGTTCTTAGGTAAAATACCTCTACTTTGTGTATAAACATAGTTAAGAGAGAAACCGAAGTAATGTCTTGGGTTTATTTCTCTTTGATATTCGATGCCAGTAGTGTAGCCAGAGGCTTTGTTTTTCAGACTGTGTGCGTAGCCTAATTCAGACTGTATAAGGTTTTTCTGAGCAAATATCAGGGTTGGTAATGAGAGTAAAAACACAACAAATAGAACAAATCTGTTTTTCATAATTTTAAAATTTGTAGCCTAAAAATAAAGAAGTTTCCCATACTGGCTGGGCATTTCTTTTTGTTAAATCAATTAAAAAAACATTATAATTTCCTACTCTAAGACCCAAACTATAATCTTTAAAAGAGTAGTCATAAAGCAATTTGAAACTAAAACCAGGGCTGAAATTTCTGTATTCAGTAGGAACTTCCAATGTTATTTGTTTCTGTGTGCCGTCTTTAAGTGTTAGAACACCTGTAAATTGGTCTGTATAGTAATTTCGATTGTCATAAGTCATGCTTAAAGCAGCATTAAGCCCTAATCTATGTCGTTTTGTAATGAGGGGGTAGAAAATGAACCCAATGTCAATAGGGACACTTAATGATTTTATGGTTGTTATTGGGCTTATTTGTATTATACCAGAATTTTTGAGTTTATCATTTTCTGCTTGAGTTAAGAAAGGGCTATTCGAATCTTTGAATTTGCTCAATAAAGGAAATTGGTCAAGGTTAGTGGTATTTAGAAATGTACGATAGTGAGTTAAAATATGTGCAGCTACCGAAAATCGTTTAGATATGATGCGTTCATAGCTTAGTCCAAAGGTTGGAATTGGGTGTTCGTTTAAAAAAACAAGCCCATCTTCATAGCCTATCCCAAGGCTGGTGCGGAATTGGTTTTTATATTGCTTTTCGCTATTATAGCTTTGATTAAGTTTAGTTTGGGTAAAAGAATCAGTTATTTGCCCAAATAAAAGGATGAAGAGAAAGAGTCTTTTCATGTTATTTATTTAAAAACTAACCTCTCTAAGTATAAAACTTAGAAAGGTTAGTCTAATGAAAATATTGTTTTTTAATCACAACGGAAAGTTATTGAACCCGTATTGTTTTCTCTATTTACTAGGTGACAATAATAGACATTTTGTTCACCTAATTCTACAACGGGACCTATTGTTTTTTGATAAGTAAAATTTAACCCTGCGGATACTTCTACTTTTGCTGGTCCTGTTCCTATTGTAAATTTTGCTGAAAGAGGCGAAGATACACCTGTTGTCGTAGAACCATCATCAACTTCAGACCAATTAATTTTATAGTTATCACCAAATTCTGCCAAATTCCAATCTGGTCTAATGAAGTAATTCTGCGTTTTGTATCTACCTTGACAAGGGTTTCCACAATTCAATAAATCACCTTTTTTATACGATGTTGATACAAATTTTTTTGTAAAACCTTGAATTGTACCGAAAGAATTTCTTTCGAGTCCAAGTACAAATCCATGAAAAACGAAGTAATCTTCAAACCAATTCCTACGCATATTTAGATAAACGCCCCAGTCATTTATTTTAAAATCCGTCAGATGTTCCTCCCAAGTCTCGCAATCTCTTTCACAGGGTTCAGTGCAAGGTTGAGCACCTCCTCCAGTACCGACTGTATTACCTAAACATTCATTGTATAATTCAATGAGAGTATTATGAGCCATTAGATAGTATGTATCCCCTGTTACATCGTAGGCATTTAATTGGTTTATCGCATCTTGATATATCGTTTCACAATCGTTCAGATTAGTTTCATTTGGGTCACCACTTGGCATGACGCTATTAATGTCATTGCCTGTTGGAGTGTATCCATTTGAATCCACTAAATAACTTGTTTCAGCATTCCAGACTGTTAAAGTTGGATTGTCAGGCTCACCTGACCGGAGGTCAATAGTAAATTCAGACCCATTTTTAAAAGTAGTGAAATCTTGTTTATTAGGAGATGACACCTCTAAAACTGCTGCGACATTAGGTACATAATTCATATTCCATGTTGATGCATCCCATTTTTCAGCATCAGGCATAGCTATGGTCAAGAGAGGAACAATATCCGTAATACTACTGAAAAAGTCTTTTCCAAATTTGTTTAACGTTTCGGAATCTGCAAAACTCGTTAAAATTTGAGCAAATGTCTTACCATCATAAACGATTTTATTCTTCTCTGTAATGTAAACCATTTCGTAGTCATGGTTAATGAATCGTTTTTGCATAAGTGTATGAATATATTTACGTAATGCTTCTTCACGAATAGCAGAAGATAGCGTTTTTGCAAAAGCTAATCTGACCTCATTAATTTTTTCAGGACTATAAGTTTTATACTTTTTTTCATCTTTGACCCTTTTAGAGGTTGAATTTTGAATGTAAGCATCTTTTTGACAAGCAGTCACGCCCACAAAGAACAATGCCATTGTAAATACTACTTTAAGAATTTGTTTTTTCATCTTAAAAAAGTTTAAATTTGTGAATTAATTAAGTTTAATACAGACCCCGTGTCGTCAATGTGCACCCTGACGGCATTGGGGGTTTTTTATTGTTGAACAAACAATGCTAAAACCTGCAATTAACCACTCCCATGGAAAATGGAAAATGGAAAATGGAAAATGGAAAATGGAAAATGGAAAATGGAAAATGGAAAATGGATTTTCCTAACTTATGTTTTACGTTTTGATTTTGGTTAAAAAATGATTTTTATTTAAGTGTTAACTGACAAGCACAAATATAGAGTTCGTTTTCTATTTGAACAAATAAATTACAACATTCTTTTAGATAAATATTTTAATTGAATATGTATTTTAAGATTATTCTCTGTTCCTTTGCCAAGATGAAAAACATCCATACTCAATTCCCTTTTTTCAAATTTAAGCGTAAAAAAGTTTAAATGTCATAGAAATTGTGTTTAAAAAAGCTATTTTTGTTAAGTTTTTAAAATCAAAAAATACGTTTAAAATGGTTCAAGCAACTTTTAATATATCTTCCAGCGATTTTGACCAAAGCCTATTTGATAAAATCAAGTCTTTTATCGAAGGAAATGATTCTGAAATACAAGTACGCATCAAACGCAAAGAAAGTCGTGAAGAAATGCGCCGCCGCATTGAACACGCAATGGACGAAACAGAACGTGGAGAAAACTTAATATCGTTTACAGGTGATGAATATGAAGCACTTGTGAAAAATCTTTCTAACCAATAATCATGAATTGGTCATTATTGTCAGCCTTCATGGTCACTACGATGACTAAAATGCCTTTCCTTTGCCAACATGAAAAACATCCGCGCTCAATTCCCAATTTTCAAGACACATCCCAACCTCGTCTATCTCGATTCAGCTTCGACGACGCAAAAACCACAATCCGTTGTAGATGCAGAAATGGATTTTTATCAAAAATACAATGCCAATGTGCATCGGGGCATTTATCCTTTGGCAGCAGCAGCGACGCGGGGATATGAAACGGTACGTGAGAAAGTGCAACATTTTTTGAATACCCCCTCAGTA
The DNA here is from genome assembly GCA_043772905.1 of Saprospiraceae bacterium. Taxonomy (GTDB): domain Bacteria; phylum Bacteroidota; class Bacteroidia; order Chitinophagales; family Saprospiraceae; genus JAAFJT01. The sequence goes on from JAYVFS010000071.1 coordinate 40,744, forward strand.
AAAAGCATCATTTTTACGAGTGGGACGACCGACGCGGTCAATTTGGTGGCTTCGAGTTTTGCATCGGATAGGGTGGGAGAGGGCGATGACATTGTGATTTCAGCGATGGAACACCATTCCAATTTGATTCCGTGGCAACAGGTTTGCTTGAAAAATAAGGGTAAATTGGTTGTTATGCCTTTTAATACTGAGGGAGTGCTTTCCGTAGTGGATTTTGAAAATGCGATTACTACAAAAACCAAATTAGTAGCTATAACACATATTTCAAATACGTTGGGAACGGTGAACCCGATTGCGGATATTATCGAAATAGCACATCGGAGAGGTGTGCCTGTGTTTGTAGATGCAGCGCAAAGTGTGGCTTCTCATGTGATTGATGTTCAAAAGTTAGATGTTGATTTTTTAGCATTTTCAGGGCATAAGCTGTTTGGACCAACGGGCGTAGGTGTTTTGTATGGCAAAGAACATTTGTTGAACGCTATGGCTCCTTATCGTTTTGGGGGCGATATGATTCGAGATGTGACGTTTGAAAGGACGCTTTTTGCACCGATTCCACAGAAATTTGAAGCGGGAACGCCGAATATGGCGGGTGTTATCGGGTTAGGTGCAGCGATTGATTTTGTGGAAAGTATTGGTCGTGCCGTCATTCATAAGCATATAAATGAATTGTTGGATTATGCCACAACAGAGCTTTTAAAGATTGATGGTTTAGATATTATCGGTCGTGCGCGGTGGAAATCAGCGATTTTATCTTTTATACTGAGGGGGTGTCATCCGCATGATGTGGCGACGATTTTGGGACAACAAGACGTTTGTATTCGGGCGGGGCACCATTGTACGCAACCGATTATGGATTTTTATGATATTTCAGGCACAGTTCGAGCTTCGTTTTCGATTTACAATACTTTAGAAGATGTTGATAGATTGGTGGCAGGGTTGAAGCGGGTTCGGATGATTTTTTAGACCTCAGATTGGACAGAATTCTTGTATTCGGGAAAAAAGGTCGGAGAATTTTAAAAGTTCCCCGACCTTGGACGCCGGTTTTTAGCGTAAATCCGTATAAATCTGTCACAGATTGGATAGAACAATTCACAGACATATAACTAAAATGTAGAAATCATTTTGTTACCAAAAAACTTCGTGGACAAATATTGTTTTTGTTAAATTCAAAACCTCATTCTACCCCCCTCAGTATGTCATTGATTTTCATTGATTTAGAAGGGTTTTGATATTTTATTTTAACGGTAAAATGTTGTTATTGAAAATTATACCTTAAAGGGTAGTGATTGAGTATGTGAATTATTAGATGCTTAAATGATTATAACACAATGAGTTCAAGCACTTTTTTTTGATAAATGGCGGATTGTGACATTTCATTTTAAAAAAAAGAGAAGAGTCCTGCTTCTCATTCATTGACTTTCGTTAATAAATACCCCTCCTTTGTAGCAAAGACGCAAACCTCCTGTGTTTTTTTTTAATAAACTCAGAGACTTTCCCCCCTTTTCAATCATCAAAATTTATGGTTTATGCGACACAAAACGGTCGTGTCATCAGTATTCAGTTTAACTAAGTTTTCCATTATCCACCTACTGTTGTTGGTGGTGATAACCACAAAGACCCAGCAAAGTGCTTTTGCACAGCAACACACACAAAACTACGGAGATATCCGAATGCACCCCACCTCCCAGATGGCATTCTATGGCGATTTAACGAATTCGGGTATGTTTGCGAATAATAAGGGTACAGCATCATTTTATGGTAAACGGTTACAGAATATTTTTGGCACACGAGCAATTGATTTTCAGAACTTGACGCTGGCAAATGCCAACGGGCTGATGTTGCACATCCCCGTTGCGGTCACGTCTAATCTGACATTTCAGAATGGTTCGGTTTTGACACCCAGAAACACTCCCTCAGTATCTTTGATTTTTGATAGTAATGCGGGATATACGAATGCTTCGGATGCGCGGCATATAAATGGGTACAGTTCTAAGGTTGGTCGGGATTCGTTCAGTTTTCCGATTGGCGATGATAGATTGATGCGAACGGCTTCGACGGGGCAAACGCCTAATACCGCGGCGGTTTTTCGGGCAGCTTATTTTAAAGGCAACCCCTCCGTAGCGACCTTGCCTGTTGGCGCACCGTTTCCGATTGGTAATAAGGAGTTGACGGTTTTGCGGGTGAGCGATATTGAATATTGGGATATTAAAGGGTCAACGCCGACCCGATTGACATTGACTTGGAATACGGAAAGTCGTATTGATATATTGACTGACAACGATTTACCAAAAGTGGGTGTCGTTGGTTGGAATGGTTTTGAGTGGGTCAACTTGAGCAATGATGGTTCTTCGGGGACTTTTGCTGCGGGTCGGGTGCGATCACGGGTTGTTACACCTGATAGTTTTACGGTATTCGCTTTGGCGTATTTGGGTCAGAATCAACGATGTGTGACCAATGCCCCTGTTTTAGCATTTAGCAAGTCCAATATAACGATTTGTCCAAACTATCCAGCAGTGATTGATGCGAAAGTTAATGGGTATCAATTCCGCAATTATTTGTGGTCTGATGGCTCAACCGCTTCAACTTTGACGGCTGACCGTGCGGGCAAATATTGGGTTCGTGCTTGGGACTCTTGCGGTAATGTTCAAACGGATACATTCTTGGTCAGGTTATTGCCAGATGTGAAGCTGAAGACAGAGTCAACAACTTGTTATGGGACAAATAATGGGCGAATCCGCATTTTATCAGACACAACACAAATGCGAGTGTGGCTGAACAATCAACCGACATTTGCCAATGGTATGACAGGTTTGGCAGCGGGTAGCTACAAATTAAGGATTCAAAGCCCTTATATCTGTGGTTTAGATACAACGGTCAATGTTGGAGAGCCGCCGCCAAGTGCGATTACGATAGTGGCAACGCCAGCGAATCCGCAACCTGGAGATATGGTTATTTTGACAGCGAGACCTGAAAATGGTTTCAAACCAGCCTTCTATCAGTGGTCGCCGCCAACTCAGATGAATTGTCCAACGTGCCAAACAACGACGGCAATATTGCAACAAAAAGATGTCCATACATACACCGTTGTTGGTGTTGACTCAAATGGTTGCCAAGCGTCAAGTGAAATTGTCTTTAATACAGGTCAAAAAAGTAAATATACGATTTACGTACCGAATATTTTCAAACCTGACCACGAAGACTATACCGTTCTGGGCAATCCGAACCATGTAAAAGTACGGTTCATGCGTATCTTCGACCGTTGGGGAGAGTTGGTTTTTGAAGCTAAAGACTTCAAACCAGATGGCTCCGTATCATGGGATGGTGGATTTAGAGGTAAACCGTTGAATACAGGCACATTTGTTGTTGTTCTTGAAGCTGAATTCATAGACGGTACAGTTCAAAGAATAGCGAGGGATTTATTATTAGTTCGATAATTTTTTAGTTGATAGAGGATAATGGATAGAGGATAATGGATGATACCTTACTAATAGGTTGTCCATTATCCATTATCAACTATTCATTATCCATTAACAAACAACCATTTAAAAATGAATAGATTATTACTCACCACCGTGTTCGTCATGGGTGCTTGGGTACTGAGTGGGCAGGATATGCACTTTTCTCAGTTCACCGCTGCCACTATGCACCTCAATCCTGCTGCCGTCGGTATGATGGAAGATAGGGCGCGTATCAATTTGCAATATCGGAATCAATGGGCAGCCATACTCGGTAAAGATGCGGCTTTTAAGACCTTAGCATTGACTTTCGAGAAGCGTAAAGACTTAAAATCCACAGACTTTTTTGGTTGGGGCGTAGGCGTTTGGAGCGACAAAACAGGTGCATTGCAACACGATGAAGCAAAAGCCGCTATTTCTTACGCTCGGAAGATGGGCGGGAAAGGTGATGTTGTGCATTACTTGGTCGGTGGCGGTCAAGTAGGTTTGTTCAAAAAATCTATTAATTTAGCTGACCGTGAGTGGGTGAATCAATATGATGGCAATGGTGGTTATGACCCGTCCCGTTTAGGGGGTGATGTGCAGTCGAATAAGATCTGGAAATTTGACGCTTCGATGGGTTTGGGTTGGTATTCGACCTTCGGGAAGCACAATCATATCATGGGTGGTTTTGCTTTGCAGCACCTCAATCGCCCTGAAGTTTCCTTCGATAACAGTTTATTTCAGAATTTATACCTCAAAAGAACCTTTCACTTAGCAGGAGAATTCCGAATGGCACGGTTTTTTAATGTAGCACCCAGCGTACTGATGATGCAACAAGGTCCTTCAACGGAATATATGATGGGCGGGGCAGTTAAAGTGATTCTTCGCGAGCCAAATCGGGCTTCAATGCAATTAGGTGCATGGTTGCGAACAGTTAACAAACTCGACGGTGGAACGCTGAATGATGCGTGGGTGATTACGGCACGATTTGATTGGGAACATTATGGGCTTGGTTTTAGCTACGATGTTAATACATCCATGTTGAAGGAAATCAACAATGCGAATCACTCAATTGAACTCTTGTTGACTTATAAGTTTGGTAAAATTGAAGACCAAGCGCGCGTCATTACACCCCGTTTTTTGTAGTCACGAATTGGGTGTTTTTTTGATCATAAACTTTACTTACAAATTTTACATTTGCGAATCAAAACATATTTTGACAAAACTTAACAAAATCTTATAAATCAATAACCATTACGCAAGCCTTATCTGTTTAGGCTTTTTAATTCCCCCTATTTCAATGGAAATAAATTTGTTTCTGACGACTCCTCCCGTTGTCTTTGGGCAGATTTATATTTTCCAACAATAAATAAAAAATACAATTGGCTATGGCTCATGTCAGACATTAATCGGTCTGTATAAATGCTTATAGTTTTCAATTTACTTGTTAAATGGCTCGAATGGATGTCATTTGATGGACTTATGGGTATGCGCTCATTGACATTTTTTTTTGAGACTAAACAAATAAGTCTGATTATCCCCCCCTCAGTATTTGATGCCTAAAAGTTGTCACATATTGAAAATACAAGGTGTGGCTTTATTGCGATTTTACAATATTCTTATTAATAACCATTTTTAAATTAATTCAAAATGAAAAGACTCAGACAGTTACTTGTAGCCCTTTCACTCATGGTAATAGGTGTGCAAGTGGCTCAAGCTCAGGTAAAACTCGGGGATAATCCAGGAACGATAGATGCGAATGCACTTTTGGAATTGGAAAGCACCTCAAAAGGCTTCTTATTGCCTCGTATGTCAACGGTTCAGCGTCTTGCCATCTCGTCACCTTCTGAAGGTATGATGGTCTATGATATGACAGCCAGCTGTACTTACATCTATCGTGATGTAACAAGACAGTGGTATAGTCTTTGTGCGGCTGACTCATTGACAGCCAGCAATGGTTTGACTAAAGTAGGTCGTGACATTCAGTTAGGCGGTACTTTGACTCAAGCTACAAACATTGCTCAAGCGGGCAACAACCTTAATATCACGGGCGCAGGAAGTTTAGGTGTTGGTACAAATGCCCCTAATGCGGGAACAAGAGCCGACATCGAAGCAGCTTCAGGTACAACAGACCCTTTGAGATTAGGTGGTCTTCGGGGAGGTTTAACAACGGATTCAATCATGACCGTTGATGCAACTTCAGGTATCTTAAGGAAACGCTCATTAGCAGATGTGTTGCAATACCAAGAAGATTTCGTCTGGAAATTGGATGGTAACTTAACAACCGCCGTTCGTTCACTCGGTACAAAAAGCAATTATGCTTTACCTATCATCACAAACAATGTGGAACGTATGCGTATCGCAGCAACAGGTGAAGTTGGTATCGGTACAAATGCACCAACCAACAGATTGACTGTTGAAGCAGCAGCTGACCCTTTGAAATTAGTGGGTTTGCAAACAGCAGCACAAACGGATAGTCTTTTGACGGTTGACTTTGCAACAGGTGTTGTTCGCAAAATCACGATTGACTCAGTAGCCTCCCGTGGTATTGTTGCAGAGAATGCAATTACGAAAGAGGGTAATATCGTTCGTTTGGGCGGAAACTTGAA
>JAYVFS010000072.1:0-15853 GCA_043772905.1 Saprospiraceae bacterium
CCCGTTCATCCTTATTTCTTCTTACAAGAATTAAAAAAAGCAAAAGGTGAAAAAAAAGATCCAGAAGCCCAAATGTTAACTGCCATGATTATTGCTCAACACTTAAATAACGATAATAAACCCATATATGGCGGCTATTTAATCGGTACAAATTGGTGGTTTTCAACTCTTGTTGGTAATCAATATTGTCTAAGTCGTCAATTTGCTTTAAGTCAAAAAGATGATTTTGAAAAAACAGCTTCCATTTTACGAAAACTCAAAGAGCTTATCTTAAATCGGTAGTTGAAACATGAATCATCCCTAATTTTCTAACAAAATAAATGATCACTTGAAAAGCGTCAAATATCCCAATTCCGAAGGAATTAAATATGAATAACCGTAGATGAAATCTACGGAACAAAAGCCAAGTTGGTCGGACAAGTTGGTATCAACTCTGAAAGAGTTGAATATTTATGGTCAAAATAACGATATATTCAACCCTTTCAGGGTTATTAGAGATGTTTCCATGTCATAACCGTAGATTTCATCTACGGTTATTCATATTTAATTCCTTCGGAATTACTGGGTCTTACCTTTTAAATTAAATGTTGTAAAATTCGGGATGATTCATGTTTCAACTACTTCACTTCATTTATCTCCAAAACAACACTCGTTCTGCTGGATGTTAATTCCGGATTAAAACCCACAGACATCAAATAATCGCCCGAATAGACCACCCCCTCAGTATTGATGGTCGTTTTAGTGTTAGGATAAAGATTCAACTCTTTAATGGTGTATTTTTTAGTTGGATTCAACCCTTTCATCTTAATGGGTTTTACGGTCAAAGGATTGTAAAAATAGCGGTTGGTCGTAACATAATTAAACATCACAGCGCGGTTCTGCGCTGCATTAACAACCATCGAAGACGCAAATTCATTGTCCCATGGATTGACAAGACGATAAAAATCGCCTTTCCATATTACTTCTTGAACAGATTTGTAGTTTTTCAAAGCCTGTTGACTGAACGCCAAATCATCTGGACTTAAATGACTCACCACAATATCGTAACCCATTTTGCCCATCATCGCCACATCTGTGCGGAACTTAATCGGCAACTTTGCCCAATCCGTAATGTGGTTGCAATGTGCTATCAATGGAAAAAAATAAGACGATTCCCACTGAATAAAGACCCTTTCCAACGGATGCGTGTTGTCGCTCAACCAATATTCCGTAAAGTATTTCAAGGCTTCATAGTCCACACGTCCGCCGCCGCCTGAACACAACATCATGGGTACTTTCGGGTATTTGGCGCGGATGCGTTCCAACACCTTGTACAAACCCTTGACATAATCCACATAGAGTTTTGTTTGGGCTTGTCCTGTTTTCTTTAAATATTCAGAATTGGCATTGTAAATCACTGCATTACAATCCCATTTAATGAAAGCTAAAGTAGGGTTTTTTGTAAAAAGTGTATCCAAAACGCCAAAAACATGGTCTTGTACTGAGGGGTTCGACAAATCCAAAACCAACTGATTTCGAAAGTAATGTTCTGGTCTTTCAGGTTGTTTGATGACCCAATCGGGATGTTTTTCATAGAGTTCACTCTTTGGATTCACCATTTCAGGTTCGACCCAAATGCCGAATTTTACACCTGCATTGGTCGCTTCTTTCACCAAATAGCCGATGCCGGTTGGCAATTTTTTTCGATTCTCTTGCCAATCACCCAACCCTGCTTTATCGTCATTGCGGGGATATTTGTTGGCAAACCAACCATCGTCTAACAAAAACATATCAACGCCTAACTTCTTAGCATCTTTAAACAAACCGACCAATTTGGGTTCATCAAAATCAAAATAAGTGGCTTCCCAATTGTTTAACAGCGTCAAACGAGACCCTTCGCCGTCTAACAAACGGTATTTTCTTGCCCAACGGTGCATGTTGCGGCTTGCTTCTCCCTTGCCTTTATCGGAATATGTGTAAATAAACGAAGGCGTTGTGAATGACTGACCCGCCGTCAAAGGATATTCAGACGCATGAGGACTGATGCCCGCAATCAACCGCAAATTGTCATAAGAGTCCACTTCAAAATCCATCTGGAAATTGCCAGACCAAGCCAAAGTACCGAGCAACACTTTGCCCTCATCTTCCGTTGCGGGTTTGTCAAAAGACAACATAAAAGTAGGTGGTTGAAAAAGGTTGGCGCGCGCTCCGAGTTTTGAATCCAACACCTTGATGCCATGCGTTAAAAGCTCTTCTTCGGGCTTCATTTCACGCCCCCAACCGCCGTGATAGTGATTGAGATAGAACTTATCGCCATTAAAATAAAGGTTGGCGGAAGCATATTTCTCTAAAACAGCCGTGCCTTTTTCGTTGTTTTTGATGACTGACCATTGTTCAATTGTATTTTCTTTGGCGTAGGTTTTATAAAACAACGTCACTTCATTAGGGTAGGCGGGGTCTTTCAAAACAACGGTTGTCAGACTGACATTGTCATCAATTTTTTGAACTTTATGACTGTCGTACAACAATTCAGTGGATGTATTGCCGTCCGCATGAGTAATCCGCAAAGCTGGTTCGACCAAACTCCAAGAACCGCTTGGCGTGTAAGCATGGTTGTAAATACCCGCATTGTTGTCCGTAAAACGATATTGTGTTTCGATGGTCGCATATTCACTTGTTTGCGACAAACGTTTACCAAAATGATTGATAAACAGACGATTGGTCTTGTCGGTCTGCAAAACAAGGGCATTGTCCTTGGTTTCGATGACAATAACTGCGTTTTTAGGTGCGCCAAAACCTTTTATAGTTTGGGCGGTCATAGAAAAATGGAAAAACGAGAGCGATACAAACACCATCGTTTTGAAAATAGAGTTGGTTAAAAATTTCATTTATTCTTGTTGTTTAATAAAAAAATAAGAGCTGCCAAAGATAGTAAAAGAAGCCAAAATACATAGACAAAACAATTTTTAGTATTTTGCAGCATCATTCACCTAAAACCATCGAAAATGATACTTTTCTGGATTCTTTGGGGCATAGACGCTATTGTTGCATTGATAGCAGTCTATTTTTTTATAGTTGGATTGAGTGATGGTTCTGTATCTTCATTCAATATTTTTAGGGAAAAGCCAAGTATCGGATATTTTTAAAATATCCGATACTTCTGTACGTAACAAATCACGACAAAGTACTCAAATTATACATAACAAAAAAAATAAATAATAAAATTGATTGCCCATGAAAATGATTAGTAAAATAGTAAAAGTCGTGCTTATCTGCCTCTTGACCCTTGTTATTTTAGTCGGTTTGTTCTTTGGTTACCATGACAAATCTGTTGAAACTTTAAAAGATAAGTATGCGCCTGCGCCTTCTGCATTTGTGGACATTGAAGGCATGAAAGTGCATTACCGAGACGAAGGCGACCCATTGGATTCATTGCCTTTGGTCTTGATACATGGCACTGGCTCGAGTTTGCATACTTTTGATGCTTGGACGTCTGCTTTGAAAAGCCAAAAACGCATTGTGCGCATGGATTTGCCTGCCTTTGGGTTAACGGGTCCGTTTCCCAATCGGGATTATTCGATTGACCATTATGCTACTTTTATAGAAGCATTTTTGACAAGTCAAGGCATCAACCGATGTATTTTGGCTGGCAATTCTTTGGGTGGGCAAATTGCTTGGCAATTTACACTCCAATATCCCAATAGGGTAGAGAAGCTTGTATTGATTGACGCGGCGGGTTATCCGTTGAATTCCATCAGTAAACCCATTGCGTTTGTATTGGCTCAAAAAAAGGGTTGGAATAAGCTGATGACATTCATTACGCCGCGCTTTTTAGCCCAAAAAAGCGTCGAAAGTGTTTATGCCGACAAAACAAAAATTACAGAAACCCTTGTGGATAGATATTTTGACCTCACGCTGCGCACAGGCAATCGTCAAGCCTTTGTTGACCGCATGACGAGCGTATATGACACCAGCCAGTTGCCGTTGATACGTACGATTCAACAACGCACATTGGTACTTTGGGGCGAACAAGACGAATTGATACCCCTCAGTAGTGCCACCCGTTTTCATGCCGATTTGCCCAATGATACCTTAGTTATCTTACCACACGTAGGTCATGTGCCGATGGAAGAAAGCCCGAAAGAAAGCTTGGCAGCTTTGTTGGCTTTTTTGAAATGATGAGGTTTACGATATCTCCCTTCGAAAAGAACGCCGCTTGATGTGTTAAAATCAAGCGGCGTTATATTTATTCTTTATTCCTGCCAAGCCACCAACCGACGACAGCACCAATAGCTGCCATCATCACACCAGACAAGACAATGTCCATCAACATTGTTTGCATGGTAAACATATTGCTCATGGCAAAAAACCCTAAGTCATAATACAAACCGATTAGAATACCTAAGGTTGCACCTGCGCTCGCACCGCCAACGACGGTGGTAATGTTAGCCCATTTTCCAAAAACATAGGACACTAAAAAACCTTGAGCGAGACAGGAGCCGATCATCGCCCACCAAATCATGTCTGTTTCTGGTTTCATTAATCCAGCAATAGGACTTACCATAGCATCTTTTAATATGACACCATAAATAATCCAGCCGAGAAGGAAGGAAGTTACACCTCCAATTAAACCACCAATTAAAATTTTGTTAGATTTCATTTTGTTAAATTTTTATAGTTAAAAAAAACTAAACAAAACTAATTAAATTTGGAATATTTCGTTATTTTTAATTGATTATTTTTTCAAACAACCTTATTTTTACCCTTGATTATTATTTAGAGCAACGACGATGGGTTATACCCCTCAACTGTTGTTTATAAGTAAACTATTTACCTCAAAATACTGAGGGGGGTGTTGTAAAGCAATATCAAAATATCAATGGATTTGACAGACAATAAGTTTGTAAAATCATATGCAAAATTATATATCCATTATTTGCAATAAAATAAGGACAGAATTTATACTCAATAAATTGTGATATATTGAGCGTTAATTTTTTTATTGTGACCATATATTAATTAATACTTTAAACACAGGCATGACTTTAAGATGGGACTTATTACCTCATACTTTGAGCATATTAGATACTCAAACTTATTACCAATAAAATAATTGTGTTAATGAAAATGCTTAAATTGAATGTGAACCTGACGGATACTCAAAAAAAATCGATGCTTAAATGGAGAAAGCCTTTACTGATTTTATTGGGTACGATAATCGCCGCCGCCCTATTGCTTATTATTTTTATTTCCCCTATTACCAAATACGTTATTGAAAAATATGATGAAGAATATACGGGGCGACAAATCACAATGGACTGGGTATATGTCAATCCCTTTACAGGTAATCTGGCATTCAAAAATTTTAAAATTTATGAACACAAAAGTGATAGTGTGTTTTTAGCCTCAACAGGTTTGAACCTGAATATTGGCATCCTCCAAATCTTTTCCAAACAGTATATCATAAAGTCCATAAAATTGATTGAGCCTGTTGCTTTCATCAGTCAAAACAAAAAAGGCGATATAAATTTTGCTGATTTGATAGAACGATTTTCTTCAAAAGAATCACCCGACACGATGAAAAAAGCCGTCTTTTTTAATATCCTCGATATGAAAATAGATCAAGGCGAATTTCATTATCGTGAAAGATCTGTCCCCATAAATTATTTTGTCAAAGATATGATATTCGAAAGTGAGGGCATGAAATGGGATGTGGATACTTTTAACGCTAAGTTTTCTTTTAAATCGGGTTTGAGTGCTGGCGATGTAAAAGGTAATTTTACGCTCAATCTTAAAAACTTAAATTACAGCATTGCTACCGTTGTTAATAAATTTGATTTAAAATTTATAGAACAATATTTTAAGGATATTTCCAATTTCGGTAATTTTTCTGCCAATTTTGATGCCGATGTGAAAGCAAAAGGCAACCTCAATGATGCAGAAAATATTATTGCAGAAGGCTCTTTAATATTGAATGATTTCCATCTTGGCAAAAATGTTGAAAACGATTACGCCGCTTTTGATAAACTCACGGTATCTATCAATGAAATAAATCCTAAAAATCGAAAATATCTTTTCGATTCTTTGGTATTGGTTCATCCGTATATCAAATACGAACAATACGATTATTTGGACAATTTACAATTGATGTTTGGTAAAAATGGAGAGAATATCAAAGAAGCTAAGCAAGACCCTACTAAATTCAATCTTATCCTCGAAATCGCTGATTATGTAAAATTGGTCACAAAAAACTTTTTTCGGAGTTATTATCAAGTCAATAAATTAGCTGTTTATAAAGCAGATATAAATTACAATGATTTTACTTTAAACGAGCAATTTTCCATAGGCGTTAATCCTTTAAACATCATTGCTGATACCATTGATAAAAATAATGCGCGCTTAAAAATATATGTTAAGTCTGGTATTGAACCTTACGGAAATGCAACTGTGAATTTGAGTATCAATCCTAAAGACAGCTCTGATTTTGATATTCAATATAATTTTCAAAAAATTCCGATTACGCTATTTAATCCCTATACCATTGCTTATACTTCTTTTCCTTTAGACAGAGGAACGGTTGAATTTAATGGCAAATGGCACGTCTTAAATGGCAAAATTCAAAGTGATAATCACCTTATTGTCATAGACCCGCGTGTGAGTAAACGGATAAGGAAAAAAGACATGAAATTGTTGCCTTTGCCGCTGATTATGGCATTTGTACGCGAGCGCGGCAATGTTATTGATTATCAAATCCCGATTACAGGCAATCTTAAAGACCCTAACTTTCATTGGCGCGATGTCATTTTTGATTTAATTAAGAACATATTTGTCAAACCTGTGACCTTTCCTTATGGTATTGCCGTGAAAAATGTTGAAAACGACATTGAAAAACTGCTTACACTCAAATGGGAAATGAATAAAAATACGCCTTTACCAATTGAAGAAAAGTTTATTGAAAAAATGGTTGATTTTCTAAAAAAAACACCTGACGCATCTATTACTATAACCCCTCAGTCTTATGCGGTAAAAGAAAAAGAGCATATTCTATTTTATGAAGCTAAGAAGGAATATTATTTGGATGTCAACAATATAAAGACACTATCTTTTACAGAAAATGATTCGTTGGCGGTTGATAAATTGTCTGTTAAAGATGCGTCGTTTGTACAATATCTGAATAAAAAAACCAAAGGAATTATGTTATTTACGGTTCAAGACAAATGCAGAAACATTGTAGATGCTGATAAAGTCTTGTCAAAATTCAATCAATTAAATAAACAAAGAGCCAATATATTGTTGTCATATTTTAAAGATAAACAAGTAGAAAATAGAGTGAAAATTTTAGAAAGTAAAAATGTTATTCCTTTCAATGGTTATTCATTTTATGAAATAGCCTACAAAGGCGAATATCCAAAAGCACTGCTGGCAGCCTATCGCAAATTAGAAAATTTTGATGACCAAGTACCTAGAAAGAAATTTAAAGAAGAACGCAAAAAAATATCTAACTTATTTAATATTTTTCGAAAGAAGAACTAAAATCTTAAAGATGTGCGTTCAGCTCAACCATTCACCATTCACCAATGTATGAATTATGTAAGTTTTCCCTTGAATTGTATAACACTTAATGATTTAGATATGTCCAACTTTGCAGAGCGTCTCTACTGATTCAATACACAATTCGAAAAAAATCATTCAATCACAGCTAAATCAAATAACTATGTTTAGAAGAACTTTTATGCCAAGTGCGCCAAACAAAACACTTTGGTTTTTAGCCCTCCTTATTGGCGGTTTAGGTATTTTGGCACATTACACCCACGTTGAGGAATTATCGAAATATAACTATCAGATGTTGTTGATTGGTTTTCTTTTACTTGTTATAGGTACGGTATATCGAAAGATATAAAATCGCTCGCGCTACCCCCCTCAGTATAAAAACCCAAAAAGCCTCTTGCAATATCAATTTGCAGAGGCTTTTTGGTTAATGGTGCATAAAAACAAGGAATGAACAATAGAATAAAAGATTTCACCCACCTCTTGGGTAGTTCAGTTCATCTTCTTCTGGCGTTTTCAAAGGTGTTTTCAGCATTTTTATAAAAAAATAGAAGGTAAAACCTGCAATGATGCAGTTTGATAATACCATCATAATCAAAGCAGAAGTATCCATATCTTTTGAATTTAAAAGTTAAATAGATTTACGATTTTATAAGGTTTTGACCATTTATCGCCCCATTGCGTTGAGCGCTTTTTCTTTTCTTTTTTTACTTGCTAAAAATACCATATAACAGATGCCAAAGAAAACACTTATCAGCAATAACCTTGACCAATTGAGGTAAGTCATTTGGGTTTGAAAGGCTGCTATATCGGCAGGGTTTGTGGCTGCGGCAATTTTAGCATACAGTTTTTTATGCACCAAATTGTCATAAATATCGGGTAAACTGCCTATAAAAACAAATGCAATAATGAGGGGCGTTACGTATTTGAGGACATATTTGAAGAAAATCGGCAGTCGAATATCCGCTCCTCTGTTGATTTCTTTCCAGCCTTTTTCGATGCCAAAAATCCATGAGAATAGGATGATTTCTAATAGACCTGCCAATACCAAACCGACTGTGCCGACCCAATAATCAAATTCATCAAAAACCCCTTCGTTGTAAAAAAGCACTGTTGGTAAGCCCAAAACAAAGACAATAGCGGCAAAAGACAAAGCCGATTTGTTACGAGACCAATTAAATTCATCACGTAAAAAGCTCATCCAAGGCGTTCCCATCGCCAAAGACGAAGTGATGCCTGCAAAAAACAGTAAACCAAACCAAGCCACGCCCGCTAACATCGCCAAAACAGGTCCCCATTGTTGAAAAAGGAAAGGCATGGTGCGGAAACCCAGTCCCAAACCACCACTTTGTGTCAGTTCAACGACGCGTTCTATACCCAAATAACCGACTGAAATAGGTATGACGATGCTTGCCCCTAAGACAACTTCTACAAACTCATTTGTCCACCCCGCAGAAAGCGAATTGAGTGCAATATCATCGTTCGGTTTTATATATGCCGCATACGAATGAATCATACCCCAACCAACCGAGAGGGTGAAAAATATCTGCCCTGCGGCGGCTAACCAGACTTTGGCTGTCCATATCGTTGAAAAATCCGGTTTCCAAAGAAAATTTGCACCGACCAAACCATCGTTGATAGCACCATCCGAACCTGCCGTGATGGTCAAAGCACGTATGGCGAGGAAAATCCCGAAAAGAATCAACAAGGGCATACCGATTTTAGCGGCAACTTCTACACCACCTTCCAAGCCTCGGGATAAAATCCATGTATTAATGGCGAGGCAAAGAACCCAACAGATCCAAGGAATATTACCTGATAAACCGACATAATGCGTAAACATAGCGTTGACACCGTCCGATGTTTGACCCGAAAACGCACCCGTAACAGAGTACCACAGGTAGCCTAAAGTCCAACTTTCGAGATAACAATAATAGGCAGCAACACCTATATTGATGAAAATGCCACTGACCCCAATATATTTCCAGACAGCTTTTTTGCCCATTCTGTCAAAAATAAAAGGTGTGGAATGGTCGCCAAATTGACCGCCAAAACGCCCCATTGACCACTCAACGAACAATAAAGGCATTCCTAAAAGTAAAAAACAAACCATGTAAGGAACGATAAACGCACCACCGCCATTCTGGATAGCCTGTACAGGGAAACGAAGGAAGTTGCCAAAGCCAACAGCATTGCCAGCCATAGCCAAAACTAGACCCAATCGAGAACCCCAAGATTCTGTATTTGAAGACATTTTGTAATGTTAAAGTTGATAAGATGAATTGTTTTAATGTTCAGCAAAGATAAGCAAAGGATTGAAAAAATGACTAACCGAATTGAAACGGTACGCTGGTGCTGTTTAATGTTCTTTTAACAATCAATCACCACTGTATAATAAAGAACGGCGGTGCTATACCCCCCTCAGTATAGAAGTAATTTCATGAAAAAAAGACTGGGATGTAACCAAATCAAGCATAATGCTATCCAATGAAAAATCAAAATGACTTAGAAATTTTAAATCAATGACAATGACAAGTTCTCCAACTAAAACTTCGCTCCGTTCGGCTGCACTCATTGCTGGGATAGGTTTACTTATCATGGTCATTGCGGGTTTAGGCTACATGCTAACTTCTTTAAGACCCTTTCTATTTCCTACCATTAATATAGATTTTGCCCAGTTTACGTTTTATGGAGAATTGATTTTTATGCTGTGGTTACTCATAAAAGGCTCAAAGATTAAGGAACCCTAAACAATGCGCTAAAACATTATCATTATGCTTGAAAAAACGAAAAGTTTGAATAGCACTAAAAATGCTGCGAGAATAGTGGGCATATTATTTCTATTGCAAATGCTAACAGCTGTTATCAGTCACAGTGTTATATTACGACCTATTTTGTATGGTAAAAACTTCCTTGTAGATGTTTCAACCCATTCAAACAATGTGACATTAGCCATGCTTTCTGATTTGGTTTGTGGTGCATCCGTATTTGGTATTGCTGTCATCATGTTCCCCATTTTAAAAAAACATAATGAAAGTATAGCGCTTTGGTATGTAGGACTTAGATTGAATGAGTGGGTAATCGCCACGATTAGTGGCATTTTCCTTCTGACGATATTAGCCATAGGTAAGGAACATGTACAAACAGGTATGTTGGAATCTTCTTATTTGCCGACTATAGGCAAATATTTTCTGAAAGCAAGAGGTGCAACCCAAAATTTAGGACTTTTAGGATTTTGTTTGAGTGCTTCTATGTTTTATTATATTTTGTTTCAATCGAGACTTATCCCACGATTCATATCCATTTGGGGGTTGATAGGTGTTCTGCTATTGTTTACTGAAATCGTATCAAGTATTTTTGGACATTCATTGGGCGGCATTATGATTATGCTCCCTATGGGTTTGAACGAAATATTTTTAGGGATATGGCTGATAGTAAAAGGGTTTAATCCATCTGTTCTCAATCCTAATGAAGTGAAATAAATCCAAACGTTTATTTTCCTTGTGTTTCCGACCCCCTCAGTATAAAAGCAAAAAAGCCTCATGCAATTTCTTATTGCAGAGGCTTTTTTGTTTAACTTTGCATAAAAACAAGTGATTAACTATAACAAAATTCGAATTCAATCATAAAAATCAAAGTAAATGAATCCAATACTGAAAAACGTTTTGGCAATCTTAGCGGGTGCTGTTATCGGCAGTTTCGTGAATATGGGCCTCATCATGATAAGTGGCTCAATCATTCCCCCACCAGACGGTGCTGATGTGACAACTATGGAAGGCTTAAAAGCCTCAATGCACTTAATGGAACCCAAACATTTTGTCTTTCCTTTTTTGGCTCATGCCGTTGGGACATTTGTGGGTGCTTTAGTTGCGGCAACAATTGCAGTCGGCAATAAAATGAAATTTGCCATGATTATAGGTATTCTTTTCTTGGCAGGTGGCATTGCGAATGTGCTTATGTTGCCGTCTCCTACGTGGTTTACAATTTTGGATGTTGGTGCAGCCTATATGCCGATGGCTTATTTTGCAGGTAAATTAGTTGTAAATAAAAATAAATTATGAAATTAAAAATCTCACTTTTTTTGATGGCCGCTATAATCGCATCATGTAATAATGATAAAAAACAAAACCCAATTCCACTCGTCGGGACTTGGGAACTGATTGCTGCCAAAAGCACAGAAAAGGATTCAACGACCTCTACGTTTAATCCTAATATCAAAATGATAAAAATCATCAACCCAACGCATTTTGCTTTTTTGAGCCATGATTTGAGTATGGGGAAAGACACGGCAACGGCTAAATTCACAGCGGGGGGAGGCAGTTATACGCTGATTGACAGTGTTTACACCGAACATTTAGAATACTTCATTAGTAGAGAATGGGAGAACAATAAATTTGAATTTGTTGTCACTATTGTAAATGATACTTTAATTCAAAAAGGGATTGAAAAGGTAGAGAAATTGGGTGTTGACCATGTGATTATTGAAAAATATAAACGAGTGAAAAATTAACAACAGTAAAGCTGAAAATGACTATTCAAGAAGCCTATAACAACTGGTCTGCAATCTATGATACAAACCAAAACAAAACGCGTGACTTAGAAGCGGTTGCACTTAAACAGATTTTGAAGGATAAAACCTTTGAAAATATCTTAGAAATCGGTTGTGGCACAGGTAAAAACACAGAATGGTTGCACAAAAAGACTAAAAACCTCGTCGGCGTTGACTTTTCGGAGGAAATGCTCGAAAAAGCAAAGCAAAAAATAAGCAGTGAAAATGTGCAATTCGTTAGGGCGGATATCCAAGAAAATTGGTCATTTGAAGACGAAACTTATGACTTAGTTACATGCAGTTTGGTACTTGAACATATTGAGGACTTAAACGGTGTTTTTAAACGAATTCAACGTGTTTTGACACAAAACGGGCTGTTTTATATTGGTGAACTGCATCCTTTCAAGCAATATTTAGGTACCAAAGCGCAATTCGAGACAGACGCAGGAATTTATGAATTGACGTGTTTTACGCACCATCTTTCAGATTTTTACAAAGCAGCTTCAGACAACGGTTTTGAGTGCATGGATATTAATGAGTGGTTTGACGACAAGGGTAGGGTAGGTGTGCCGAGGATTTTGACAATGGTGTTTCGGAAGAAGTAAATCCCCCCTCAGTATTAAATGCTAAAAAACAATATAAAGTATGAAAAACATCGTCATTACAGGCGTGTCAACAGGCATTGGCTACCACATAGCGCAACTGTTTTGTGAAAAAGGTTTCCGCGTTTTCGGCAGCGTGCGCAAAGAAAGCGATGCGCAAAAACTGAAAGCGGCATTAGGAGACAATTTTGAGCCTTTGATTTTTGATGTTGTTGACAATAAAGCGATTCTGGAAGCGGCTGAAAAGGTCAAAAAGGCTGTAGATACTGAGGGGGTCTCTTTACTCATCAACAATGCGGGTATTGCCGTTTCTGGTCCATTACAACACCTTGACACTGAAGAACTTATACACCAATTCAACGTCAATGTCATCGGTGTACAACGGGTTACTCAAGCGTTTTTACCGCTTCTGGGAGCGACTTTTAATAAAGATGTACCCAAAGGAAAAATCATTAATATCAGTTCTGTAGCTGCCATCATTACCACACCGTTTTTAGGACCTTATTGCGCTTCTAAAGCAGCTTTGAACAGCCTAACTGATGCGTTGCGTCGTGAATTATCGCTGTTTGGCATTCCTGTTGTTCTGATACAGCCAGGCCCCATCAAAACCCCAATTTGGGAAAAAGCTCGAGCCGAAACAAATATGTATGAAGGAACAGAATATGAAAAACTCTTCAAAAAGGCTCAAAAATCCATAGATCAATCAGAAAAACAAGCGATTGATACCCGTGTTATTGCTAATTTGGTTTTTAAAATTTATAACACGTCCAATCCTAAAACCCGTTATACCATCATAAAGAATAAGCCCATCATAAAACTTGTTTCATGGCTGCCGCCAAAATGGCTGGATTTTTTATTGAAAAAACGCTTATCAAAATAAGAGCTACGAATTACTCGAGTAATTTGTAGCTCATTAATTGTCATAGTTTTAACTGGCTATTGACGACCTATTTCAGGACGATACAAGCGACCTAATAATTGCGCTTATGTTTGTTCATCTTTAATTTGCCGCAATATTATGCTTCACAATAGGCTTCTGTTTTACAGGAAACTCTTTCATCAATTTAATAATAGCTGGATGAATATCTTTTTGAATGACTGAGGGGTCATAAATATCGGCTTGAACACTGCCTGTCCACAACAATTTATGTCCGTTGGCATCAATAACATTCAACGTAACGGAATTGTTGATGTGTGAATCGAACTCGATTTTAGGATTAGGGTTTGTATAATAATAATTTGGATTGCGGATATAATAATACCGCCGCGTAAAAGGGGAATAATAAATACTCCTAAAATAGTAATGATTGTAATAGTAATCATCTTGATAAACACGCCGAACCGTGTGTGGCTCATTTTTTACCGCCAATTCAAGCAATAAATCAGGTTGCTCAAGATTGACTTGAAAACCCCTATCCGACATCTCTTTGCTAAAATAATTGCGGATATTGTTCCGAATTATCTCATTATTATAAGGCGAATTAGCTGTATCTGCTTTGTCTGCGAGCCAAGCAAAGGTTTTATACTTGTCAAAATTAACCGTCGAGTCAACTGTTGAGTTTATTTGATTATAGACATTGCAAGCAGAAAGAAGGGTCATAAGGACAAAAACAAACCCAAAGAATGATACTTTTTTCATAGCGCGTACATTTTAAGTTTTTAGAAAAAGCTTTAAATTATCCTACAAAACTAAATGATACTGAGGGGGATGGTCAAGGATAAAAATTAGTATAAAACATGATTTTAGTCAACAATAAAGATTTGAATTATACGTAATTTTATGAGAAAGCTATGTTTTTACACCGAAAATGCCTTAAAATGCCTGTTATGAATAGATACTTTAGTTTACGCCAAACCTTTTTATTGGGTATTATTGCCTTGATTTTTGCTTTAAATAGTTGTCAACCTAATGTAGTCTCACAGAAGGATGAGCCGATTCCGTCTGCCGTCAATCCCGATACGTCTCCTGTTCAAACTTGGCATTATGCGCACATTGTGGGGCGAAATATCCGCATCAAAGATTATTTTAGATATATGGACAGCCTCGTTCGCGCTTACGATACTTTGGTAGATTACAATTTGACACATCATCTCTTCGTTCGCGCGAATCCTTGGATTATTGAAACCTTTGAAAATACAGATTATTATTGTCAAAGGAAAAAAGGCGTTTTTGTATATGACCAACAAAAATTAGAAGTGCTGAAAAAAGGCGACACCTTATTTATTCCAACCGATACGATTGCGAAGCAAATTGAGCAAAAACAAGACAAAACCGTCCTTGATATCAATATTCCAGAATACACATTGCGCATTATTGAAGACGGCGATACCATCGGTTCATACCTTGTCAGAGTTGGACAAAACCGTATTCGGCAATGGTCTGTGTATGAAAAAATGTCTAATCTAAGAACACGAACAGGATCAGGTAAAATCGTTACCGTTTATTTCAAAACCTTCTTTTTAGACCCCGTTTCTGGTAAAAACTACTACAAAACCGCTCGTGACGATGGTGACACGACGCTGATGCCGCTCATGCCTTGGATCGAACCTGAAATCAATGGTGAATGTAACGGTCAGTTGATTCACCCAACAACGAACGAAACTACACTTGGCAAGGCTTACTCAAACGGCTGCATTGGTACTGCCGAAGGTGATATGTGGCGGATTTATTTCTATGCACCTATGGGTACAAAGGTGCGGATACGTTATAACCTTAATGTAAAAGATGCCAATGGTGAATCTAAGCGGTTGAAAGATATTTATGGCAAAAAGCCAAAAGTGGGTTGAAGCACTTTACTTTTTATTTAGTAGAATTTTTTCGTCTTCGTAAAATCCATTTTATGCCAATAAATCAAAAATAAAATGCCTGCTATCGTAAAAGGCAGCCCAAAAACCATGGCAACCCGCCACGCATGATTGAACGCTACATGATATGCCCACATACCCACACCGCCTAAAACGAGCATCCAACCGCCAAAAAAAGTATTGAGCCAAGCCATCACATAACCAGCCACCGCAAAAAGGAAAAGAGGTATGAAAGGAATCAAGTCATTTGCCTTGCCTTCGATGAGGTCTGGAACTGGCGTGTTAAGCCGCTGTTGCAAAAGTTACCCCTTTTTTCTTTGACAATTTAAACACATTTCGAAATGCCCTGTATCCTTTTTTGCCCAAACTT
>JAYVFS010000073.1:0-46782 GCA_043772905.1 Saprospiraceae bacterium
ATTGATTTACAATAATTTATAATTAACATTTAAAATGAATTTAAACTTAACCGATGTTGTCAAAAAGCTTTTGCTCATCAATATCATAGTTTTTGCGGCAGCAACTTTTATTTTACCTCCAGAGATTACCAACAAGTGGTTAGCCGTTTATTATCCAACATCTGAATATTTCCAACCCGTTCAGTTGATTACATATATGTTCATGCACGGGAGCTTGACGCATCTGTTTTTCAACATGTTTGGTCTTTATATGTTTGGACCACCGATTGAATACAGTTGGGGACCTAAACGGTTTTTATTTTATTATTTGGTTGCTGGATTTGGCGCATTGGTTTTAGATTTTGCCGTCAAATATTACCAAATTAACTACATGGGTTATCCACCTGAAATTGTTGATATACCGATGGTGGGTGCTTCGGGCGCGATTTTTGGTTTATTAGCTGCGTATGGCATGTTGTTTCCTAACAATGTTTTACAATTGCTTTTTCCCCCGATACCTATGAAAGCAAAATATTTTGTTTTGGTATATGCTGGTTTAGAACTATATTTGGGCATAAGCGGCAGACAAGCGGGTGTGGCGCATTTTGCACATATTGGTGGTGCTTTATTTGGCTTTTTACTCATTATTTATTGGCGCAATGGTGGAACGGTTGGAAAGCTATGATTTCCCAAATCCCAAATTTCAATGAAGAAATTGCAGTAAAAAGAAATGTTGTTATAATAATTTCACATTTAAGACTCCATACTGAGGGGGTTATGTCTTGAAATCTTAAAATCAAAAATCTTGAAATCTTAATAAAAATGTTTCAGTCAATTTGGGATGATGTCAAACGGGAGTTTCAATATGGCAATATGGTCACAAGAATCATAGTTGTCAATATTGCTATATGGATTGTTGTGAACCTTGCAAAACTTGTCTTGCGTATTCCGACCGAAGATGCGGCAATGTATGATGATTTTCTGCGATTTTTTTCAATGTCACCCAATTGGAAATTTATTTTATTGCACCCTTGGGTGCCGATTACGTCCATTTTCTTACACGAAGGTTTTGGGCATATCCTTTGGAATATGTTGACTTTCTATTGGTTTGGGCGTATTGTAGGCGATTTATTGGGCAATCATCGGATTTTACCCCTGTATTTACTGGGGGGCATAGCTGGTGGTGTTGTCTATTTTATCGCCGCACAATTTCATGTATTGGGTTTAGGGTTGCCGAGTGAAATGGTTTTGGGGGCATCTGCAGCCGTGATGGCGATGGTCGCTTGTGCAGCTTTTATTGCACCTGATTATATATTTAATTTATTGCTTATTGGACCCGTTAGGCTGAAATACATTGCCTTTGTTTTGTTTTTTTTAGACCTTATCAGCATTGCCGACAGGTCAAATACTGGGGGGCATTTAGCTCATTTGGGCGGTGCGGCTTTCGGTTTGTTTTTTGCGGCACAGCTACGAGAAGGTACGGATTTGGGCAAACCCATTAATCGTTTTATTGATTTTTTAATTAATTTGTTTAATAGTCGTCCAAAAACAAAGTTTACTTATCAACGTGGCGGTGGCGGACAAAAAGCCTATTCTGGTCAACAAAAATCGCAACAAAAAAAGTCTGCACAAGGCAGCCAAACCTCTGATTCCGCTAAAAAAACAACTGAAACAGGTGTTTCGGACGAACAAGCACGTCTCGATGCCATTCTTGATAAAATCAAACAAAATGGTTATGATAGTTTAACCAAAGAAGAAAAAGAATTCCTTTTTAAAGCCAGTCAAAAATAAATGGCAAGGAGCAAAAAGCAAAAGGCAAGGGGCAAAAGGCAAATCACAAAAAGAGAATATTGTTGTTTGCCTTTTGCTTATTGCCGTTTGTCTCTTGCCTTTTACCACTTTCACAATGGTTCGATTTATAAGAAAAATTAATCTTTGGGTTATTTTATTGACCCTTTTAGCCTACATTGCTCCCTATATTAGCCCCGCTCAGATGTCATTTCTGATGTTTATAGGCGTTGCCTTTCCTTGGCTTTTGATTCTCAATTTTCTTTTTGTAGGTATATGGGCATTGAGTCGTTACCACTATTGGTGGTATTCGGCAGCAGTAATAGTTGTTGGATGGTCGCATTTGACAAGCATTTTTGGTGTCCATTTTGGTCAAGCTCAAAGTCTAAATATTGAGGGGGAGAAAAAATCTGTTGGTTTGCGCGTAATGAGTTATAATGTTCATGCTTTGGTGACTCCATGTGCTAAAAATACAGCAATGGCACGTCTTGAATTGAGTCATTTTTTAGAAAAGCAAAATGCAGATGTCATCTGTTTTCAAGAATATTTATATCAATGGGGGGAAAATAGTGATGCTCAAATATTGGATGACATACCTTTTCTGAAAATTTACCCTTACTCAATTCGTATAAAAGGCAACGATTTGGCTATTTTTTCTCGTTTTCCTATCCTTAATTCAGGTATTTTACTCAAACGCGATGACTCTAATGGTTGCACCTATGCCGATATTTCAGTGCGGGGACAGAATATCCGTTTTTATTCTTTACAATTGCGCTCAAATATTGTGAGTGATATTGCAGATAACTTGGCTAAACGAAAAGATATTATAGACGACGATTCATGGTTGAACGTAGGACGTATGTTAACTCGTTTTAGGCGATATGGCATTATTCGAGCTAAGGATTCAGAAATTGTTAAAAAGCATATAAAGGAAAGCCCATATCCTGTCATTCTCTGTGGTGACTTTAACGATATTCCCGTTTCTTATTCCTACAAAACCTTATCTGATGGTTTTATTGATGCTTTTCAAGAAACTGGACGTGGCATTGGCACAACCTACGCAGGGCATATTCCTGCTTTGCGCATTGACTATATTTTGATCGACCCGCGTTTCAAACCGCTTAATTGCTTTATTTTTCGAGTACATCATTCTGACCATTATCCTGTTGTGAGTGATATAATCATTGGTCATTAAGTCATTCGGGACAATGTAAAAATCATGGTTTATCTAAAAAGGCTTAAAATACTGAGGGGGGGTAAAACGCATAACCGTTTTACCCCCCCTCAGTATTTTTAAAGAAAAAAGTCGCTTTTGTCATTCTAAACGAAGTGAAAAAATCTACATAAAATATTGTAAGTCAATAGTTTAGTCAGATTTTTTTGCTATGTTTAGAATGGCGCTATCATTATTTCACAACCGTTATATCACCTCGATAAAGCAGTTTTTGTCCGTCTTCAAATTCCGCTTCTATGAGATAGACATAAACGCCTGTGTCAACAGCACGGTTTCGGAAAGTGCCGTCCCAACCATTTACAGAAGGATCAGCCCCTGCGGGAATGTTTTCTTTGACAAAAAGGAGTTCGCCCCAACGGTCAAAAATGCGTATGAAATTAATTTTTCTAACGCCAGGACCTGTAGATACACCAAAAAAATCATTCCTATCATCGCCATTGGGCGAGAAGATATTGGGTATGAAAACGTTTCGATTGCGGTCAAGTTCTACGAGGATAAACTGTGAAGTCGTACAGCCGTTTACGTCATAAATCGTCAACTTATAGGTTATATCATCCAACGGACGGACGTAAGGACGCAGTGAATCGCCATTGGCAAAATACAGATAGTTTTTAGGTGTCCACGAAACTGAATCAATCGGTAAGGCACTGATGATTTGAGACCTCGAGAAAAAACGCGGGTCGCTCAACATCCGAACACTATCACCCAAACCAACGAGTATTTTAGTCGTTTCGTTTGGCAATGTCAATGAATCGAATTGAATCGACAACGAAGGTGGTTCTGTGATGGTAACACTGGTATCGAGCGTACAGCCTGTTATTTGCTCAATGATGCTGATTTGATGTGGTCCAGCAAAGACAGGTATGAAATAACCAATTGGATATTGCGGACCGTTATCAACAGAAATCGAAAAAGCATGTTTATAGGTGCTACCAAACGCCGTATCCACTCGTAAAGTTGTCAATTCGCCATTACAACGTGGTTGAACGGGCGGTGTCATATAGAAATAAATAGGGTCGGGTTCAGTCAAATTATATTGAATCGAATCGCCACATCCTTTAATATCATAAGCCGCTATGGAATAAATACCAGCTTTGAGACCACCCGCAGAGTCTTTTTGTGTAACGGAAGGAGACCAAACAAAATTGGTTGGACCACCATTGCCGCCTGTTCTTTTGACCTTGATTTGTCCATCTGCTAAACCATTGCAGGTCACATTGTTTGTCAGCGCAGCAACTGTATCCAATTTGACAACTGCTGGCTCAGTTAAATTGACGGAATAGTTATAAGGACATAAATTAGAATCCGTAATCAAAACACTATATGTACCAGCAACAACATTGACAATACTGTTTCGATTTGAACCATTACTCCAAAAGTAGCTGTAAGGAGGTGAACCGCCTTGTACGCGGATTTCAGCACTACCATCACGGTCTCCATTACAGCTTGGTTGATTAATAATAGGTGTGGCAAAGTTAAATTGTGCAGGTTGCGGCACTTCAACAGAGTCAATAATGGCACAATTCCCATCTGTAACAGTCACTTTTTGCCACCCACCGCATAAACTCACGGCGCTGCTTGTATTACTGTTATTGCTTGTCTCACCTGATGCCCAGATGAAGGTGTATTTGCCTGTATTAGCCGTACCGCCGTTAGCGATAGCCGTTGCTTTACCATCGCCTGGATTACATTTAGCATAACAAGTCACGGCTTCAAGGCTGCCAAAAGCGACATCAATTTTAGGAGGGTCACTCAATGTAACACTTGTCACCAATGGCGTACAACTTTTAGCATCTGTAATGGTAAACGAATACGTGCCTGCTGGCAGCGATGCAAAAACGGCGTTAGAAGTTGTTGGACCGCCCGACCAATTATAAACATAAGGCGCGGTGCCACCTTTCATAACAAGTATAATCGAACCCGTTGAGTTTTTAGGGCAATCTGGGTTTGTGGTTTTAGAACGCGCTGTATCTACTGCTAATGCTGCGGGTGTACCGATAGTACCTGATAGAGTCGCTGTACAACCTTGGTTCGTTGTGACTGTTACGGAATAAATGCCAGGTAGCACATTGTTGATACTGTCGCGGAAACCTGTATTACTCCAACGGAAAGAGTCTAGTGTTGCACCGATGGGCGCACGGGCAAAAACCTTTGCAGCACCATCACTTTTGTCAGAACAAGTAGCATTTCTGACAGATATACTGTCAATAATAGGCGGCTGTGGTTTGGTAATTGTATAGGTTTTAACAACAGCACAATTGGTTGAGTCTGTTACAGTTACCATATAACTGCCTGAACTTAAAGCTATTATAGTTGCTATTGTATCAGCCGCACTTCTACTCCATTGTATTGTATAACGATTGCCCGGCAACGGTCTGCCGCCTGTGATTGTAAGGACAACTTGTCCATCACCACCCACTCTACAACTTTCGTTTTGAACTGCTGCTGTGATTTTTATTGAATCTGGTTGAGTGACGACAAACGCGGTGTCCAAACTACAACCGTCACGGTCGCGGATACTGAGGGGGTAGTTTCTTGCGGATAAACTGCGGAGTAAAGTCGTTGCAGCTGTATTGGTAGGCGTGCCTGGATTGCCCCACCAAGTAAAAGTATAAGGTTGTGCTTCCGCTCCTGTTGCACTTGCGATGACTTGAATAAAGCCATTCATTTGTCCTGCACATGTAATATTGCCGATTGTCGCCACAGAATTAAGCACACGCAATGCGCTTATTGTAAACGAGTCTATTTTAGTACACTGATTCAAATCTGTAATCGTTAAGCGATAAGCCCCTGGAGCAAGGTTTGCTATCGTTGAACTTGTACCTACATTTGTTGCGTTATTGCTCCAACGGAAGGTATAATTGCCATTATTGGGTGTGCCACCGGAAACGCCTGAGATAACGATTGACCCATTATTAACGCCTTTGCAAGTCGCAGTAGTCACGTTTTTTGTCCCGATGACGATAGGGTTAGCACCAATCGAAGCCCGAACAGAGTCTTTACAGCCATTGGCATCCGTAATCACACAAGTATAAGCCCCACTTGCTAAGTTCGTAATTGTCGTTCCTGTTGCGCCCGTTGACCATCTAAACGTATAAGGCGTGATACCACCACCATATTGAGTTAAGGTTAAACTGCCATCCATATCGTTGGCGCATGTTGGATTGCGCGCTGTTGGAGGGTTGATGAAAAGCGGATTGGGTTGAAAAATGTTTATTGTATCCACCTTTCTATCAGTACCCGCTACCGTTGAAACGGTAACATAATACCTGCCAGCTGCTAAACCACTAACGACTGCACTGTCATTTGCAGCGATGGAACCTGAACCATTTTGCCCCGGATTCGTCGCATTTTGCCATGAATACGACCACGGTGAGCCACTTCCTGTGGGTACAACTCTAAAACCACCTGTATTTGAACCATTGCAACGAACACTGTCCACACTGATGCGGACTGAATAATTGATAGCCCCAATGACGACAGAACCATTGACTTTGTTAACACCCATACGTATATTCGAGGAGTTATAAATATCTATTGGATTCAATGTGTCAGTAAAACGAATAGGCGAAATGGAACCAACAGGACCTATGGCTTTGAAACACAATTGGAACAAACCAACGTTATCAGCCCTTGTGACACTTGCGTTGTTAAACCATGTAAAAACAAGGACGCCCGGTTCTGGTATATTATAGTCAACACCTTGTGTAGAACCCAAACCTGGCAAATTAATACCCCGAATGCCTATAAACTGGACAATTAAAGGGTTAAATTGAAAGTTACCTTCCATCGAAACGATATTCGTAAAATTCTTGGCACTAACAGTGACACAAGCCGTATCGCCTTGACCAACCATCTCATTCGATAATTGAATGGTCATAGCATTGCCAATACGCACTAAACCACAAGATCTATTGACACCTAACTTAACGTTGGCGGCGTTATAAATATCAATCGGATTTAAAGTATCTGTCATGCAAACGGTGGAAGATGTGCCATTTGCCCCAACGGCTTTGAAGCACATCTCAAACAATGTGGCATCATCTGGTTTCGTAACACCTGTCGTAGCAGAATTCCAAGAAAAAATGATAAGCCCGGGTGATGGAATGCTGTAATTGCCACTATTTGGCACGCTACTCATATTCGGGAGCGTGATATTTTTTAAGCCTGTAAATTCCAATAAGGCAGGGTTATATTGAAAATTGCACTCCCAAGAAAGAATATTCGTAAAGCCTTTAGCCGATATTTTTACACAAGCCGTATCATTTTGATTAACCGATTCATTCGATATTTGAATGGTTATTACTGGAAAATTAGCTGTCGCTATACCATCACAAGCCTTGCCATCTCTTGCGGTGATGATGTAAGCCCCATTGGCTGGAACGGTAAAATTCACTGTCGAACCATCTCTCGCAGGTCCACTCGTTACAGTACCCACATTTACTGAGGGGTTACTTTGCAACGCAATCGTAAAAGTATATGTCGAAACGCCATCATATTCAGGTAAACCACCATTGATGGTGAAGCTACCGCCATTGGTTACTAAGTTTAAATTGCCGATTTTTACTGCATTGAGATAGACAACAGAGAAGGTATCAATAGGAACGCCATTTGTTATGTTAATATTTATACATGCTGTATCAACATCAAAGCCAGCTATACCATTGTTTCCTTGTCCAAAAAAGTCATATAAAGTTGCTGGCGCAAAATAAAATTTTACTGGTTTGCTATTATTAAAACTTGTTTGAAGCGCTCCGTTATTAAAAAAGGTATCTCGTCCCAATACGTTACCTCTAGAAACATATCCATTAGGGTTATTAACACCTGAAGGGGTACGACGAGTCAAACAAGGATCCGCCCCAAGTCTTACATCACTCCATCTTTGACCCGAGACTATTGGCATACAATCATAAAAAAGATAACCAATACCTGGTGTCGTAGCTGCAACGGGGTCTTCCGAAAGGTTTTCACCAGAACCATTGACATAGAGCGTATCGCCAAGGCATAAGTAGTGTTTTTCGTTGCTTTTAGCTCCAAAACCAAGCCTTCGGGTTGTCACGCCCGCATTCGCTCCACCGTTACATGCTAAGGGGGAGCGCAACTGGGTGGAAGGGCGCACTGGAGCAATTGGTTCAGGGATTTGAGCCATCACAGTGGTGGCTATCGCCAAAAAAGTAAAAATCGGTAAAAAACGTTTCAGCATTATGCAGTTGTTTAATCTTATCATTGCAAAAAGGCGGGCAAAAATAGAAAAAAAAGGTTAGATGAAATTCTGTTCAGGCATCTCAATCTCTCCATTTGGATTTTCATTTATTTCTTTTGAGAAGACTTTTTTTCGTATTGCTCATTTTTTCAAACCTACGCCACCTATTCTTTTATAAAAAACAAGTAAAAATCGCACCAATTTAACGTGCCGTCTAAGGCTTTATTGCCTTTTTTAAAAACCTTAATCCATAGGACTTTCGACGATTTCAAGCATTTTATTGCCTTATTTTCTTTATTAATTGCCAAACAAACGCATAAAAAAGAAGCTATGACACATTTTTTTCGTCAATTTCAAAAAATGCTTATAATTTTGAAGTTCAATTAGTATTATGAAATCACTATAAAATCATTTTAAGATGAAAAAATTCTTTCCGAATATGGAAACCGCCATAATTTTTGTCTTCCTCATTTGCATCGGCTTATGGGGCATGTCGCGCTGTAAAAAGAAAAGAGAAGAAGCCGCTATCAGTACCGCAACAGAAGGCAGTATCAGTCCTTTAGATACTTTGAGTTCACCTGCTGCATCTCGTGCACGTATCCCGACACAACCGACCACAGCGACAGCAGCGAATACGACCACAACCCAAACACCGCTCCCCCCTCAGTATCAGCAGTCGCCCGTGCCACTTCCGACAACGCCAACCAATATACCGACACCGACGGTGCAAACCAATGTGCCGCCGCAATACAATGTCGTCACCACTTCGCCAGCAACCGCAAAGTCAACAGCACCGCCCGTTGTCAATTCAAAAGGCGTTCCTCAAACTACGACTACTCCACCGAGCAATACGATGCTTTATGTACTCATAAATGGCTTAAATATTCGCTCAAAACCAGATTTAAAATCAAAAGTTAAAGGAAAACTAAAACTAAACGACCAAGTTTACTTCCTCGAAGAAGCCACCGAAGAAGCCCAAACCGTCCGCTTGGCGAATGGCACATCGGTCACAAAGCCGTGGTTTAAAGTTCAAACCAAACGTGGTACGGTCGGCTGGGTACATGGCTCAGGCGTTGATTTTTATAAACGCAAACCAACTGACGGATTTTGATTTTAAGACGTTTCAATAAAATAATTTGCAAATAACTGATTTTCAGAGAATTAACTGCAAATTAACTTTGCGTCAAGTTTGAAACTTGACGCAAAGTTTTTCACTTTTCACTTTTCACTTTTCACTTCATACATGACTTTTCGTTGGAAAATCGCCCAAGCCGCTGAAATCCGTTGGTGGCAACGCTACCTTAAAAACAAACCCACTTTGGATTATGCCATTTGGAAAACCGATTATTGGCAGAAATTACTCGCAGAAATGGGTCTTTCTGCCCTAAATACTGAGGGGGTAGATTTTACAATTCTCGACGCTGGTTGTGGACCCGCAGGTATTTTTATGATTTTTAAAAATCAAAAAGTAGATGCCCTAGACCCTCTGCTCGATGAGTACGAAGCAACCTTACCACATTTCAAAAAAATGCTCTATCCAAATGTCCAATTTTACAGTCAACCGCTTGAAAATTTTAAAAAACAAAATGCTTACGATGCTGTTTTTTGTCTCAATGCCATCAATCACGTAGCAGACCTTTCTCGCTGTTTTGATATTTTAGTAGCTGCGGCAAAAAAAGGAGGTAAACTCATTGTCTCCATTGATGCCCACAATTTCCCTTTGCTCAAGCACATTTTTCAAGCCTTGCCAGGCGATATATTACATCCTCACCAATACGATTTAGCAGAATATAAAGCTATGTTGACAGAACGTGGTTGTACAATTGATAACGTCATTCTGAAAAAACACGAATTCATCTTTAATTACTATGTGCTGATAGCAACAAAAAATTAAAAAGAAGGCATTAAAACAAGGGGATTTCGATAAAAACGCCGTTTATTTGCACCGTTTTTTGAAAAATGCTTCTTTTTATGAATATTCTACTACTCGGTTCTGGTGGTCGTGAACATGCACTCGCTTGGAAAATGCGTCAAAGCCCGCTGTGCGAACAGCTTTTCATTGCACCTGGCAATGCGGGTACTTCGCAAGTAGGTGAAAACGTGGCTTTGCAACCGACTGATTTTCAAGCCATTAAGTCTTTAGTTTTAGAAAAAAACATCACACTTGTCGTCGTTGGACCCGAAGAGCCATTGGTACGTGGTGTCACTGATTTTTTTAGAAAAGATGCCACATTAAGCCACGTTACAGTTATCGGTCCTGCGGCTTATGGTGCGCAACTTGAAGGGTCAAAAGCGTTTGCCAAAAAATTTATGGCAAGACATGAGATTCCAACGGCTCGTTATGCTGAAATTACAGAACATACTGAGGGGGTCGTTTTTTTAAAAACATTGAATCCACCATTCGTTTTAAAAGCCGATGGTTTAGCTGCGGGTAAAGGCGTATTGATTATCAATGACTTAGATGAAGCGATAGATGCTTTAAAAATAATGCTCGACGGTCAGTTTGGCGAAGCAAGCAGAAAAGTTGTCATTGAAGAATTTTTAGACGGCATCGAATTTTCTGTTTTTGCTTTGACTGATGGTAAAGATTATGTGATTCTGCCTGAAGCCAAAGACTATAAACGCATTGGCGAAGGCGATACAGGTTTGAACACAGGAGGCATGGGTGCAGTGAGTCCCGTTCCGTTTGTCAATGATATTTTGTGGTCAAAAGTTGAAGAGCGCATCATCAAACCGACGATAAATGGTTTGCATACTGAGGGGATAGATTATGTCGGTTTCGTCTTTTTCGGCTTAATAAAAGTTGGCGACGAACCAATGGTCATTGAATACAATTGTCGGATGGGCGACCCCGAAACGGAGGTGGTTATTCCAAGACTGAAAAATGATTTGGTTGATTTGTTCCAAAAAGCAAGCGAAGGCAAATTGTCTGAAGTTAAAATCCAACAAGATGAAAGAACTGCCACAACTGTTGTTTTGACCGCTGGAGGCTATCCAAATGACTATAAAAAAGGTGATTTGATACAAAATACTGAGGGGGGGGGACAAGCATTAATTTTCCACGCAGGAACAAAAAACGTTGACAATCAAGTTGTTACAAACGGCGGTCGTGTCATGGTCATCACAGGATTTGGTGACGATATCCCTTCTGCGCTGTCTATATCTAACGAATATGCGCGGTTGGTTGATTTTGAAGGAAAATATTTCCGCAAAGACATCGGACTTGACTTAATGTCTGATAAAATATAGCTCTGAAAGAGCGTAATCGGTTAGCAATGGGTAACGCCCATTGGTGTTAAAATGGATAACGCCCATTGGATTTTATGAATTAAATTTTACGAATAACGAATACCAATACGAGTAACCAATCACCAACCATGGAATTTAAAAGTATCGCCGTCTATTGCGGCTCGATGAAAGGGAATAATCCGAAATATGCTGAAAAGGCAGCAGAACTCGGTGAATTGATGGCTAAACAAAACATCCGCTTGGTTTATGGCGGTGGGAATGTCGGTTTGATGGGTGTTATCGGCAGCTCGGTTTTAGAACATGGCGGTCATGTGATTGGCGTTGCGCCTCATTTCTTAGGAAAAAGAGAGGTTTTGCATCATAAATTGAACGAAATGCACATGGTTGATACCATGTTTGAACGCCGAAATTTAATGATTGACTTGTCT
This sequence comes from Saprospiraceae bacterium, assembly GCA_043772905.1. Taxonomy (GTDB): domain Bacteria; phylum Bacteroidota; class Bacteroidia; order Chitinophagales; family Saprospiraceae; genus JAAFJT01. The sequence goes on from JAYVFS010000073.1 coordinate 11,882, forward strand.
GATGCGTTTATTGCAATGCCAGGCGGTTATGGTACTTTGGACGAAATAGGCGAAGTTTTGATGCTCACTATTTTGGGCAATCGTAAATTTCCTTGTGGTTTTCTGAATGTGGCAGGTTATTATGACCCCATGATTGAAATGCTTGATAAGATGATGAATGAAGGCTTTTTGCAATCCGCTTATCGTGCAAACGCTGTTTTTGCAGACGAACCTGCTGATTTATTGGCTTTGATGCAGAATTTTGCCCCCCCTCAGTATGATAAGTTTGAAACGGGGGATATTCATAAATAGTTTTGCGTTTTGCGTTTCGGGTTTTGAGTAAACCTAAAACTCAAAACCCGAAACCCAAAACTGAAAAGTATGGAACTGCCCGATTTCTTAAAGCCTTTTGAAGCAGATATAAAAAATGCTAAAATGCAAAGTCTTCAAATAACATGCACACCTTGTCGTTTAGAAGACCTGAAATGGACGCAAAGCAGTTTTTTAGGCAAAACGTATTTCCCTGAAAATGCTGAATATCCAAAGGATAAAAATGGGCAGCCGATGTTGATGTGGGCACAAATTAATTTTTCAGAGATACCCACATTGCATGATTTTCCTGAAAAAGGCATTTTACAATTCTTTTTGTCGCCTACTGAATGGACGGAAATGGAGGATTACAAAATTCTCTTTTGGGCAGACCCCTCAGTAGAAACGGCTTTAATAACTGATTTTTCTTTTTTGACCGAGGATTTGTTTGAAGAATGTCCTATAAGTTGTCCGCAAGAATTGCGTTTTGACCTTGTGGACAGTTATGGTAGCCCAAAAGATATACGTACGCAAAACATCATACCGTTAATTGGTTCAGAGGACATAACGGATGAACAAGAAGATGAAATATATAAACTGTTTGACGGAACAGGACATAAATTGAGTGGTTATGCCCATTTTACGCAAGACGACCCTCGATATAAAGAAGCTATAAAAGACGATGTGTTATTGTTACAGATAGATTCAGATAAAAAAATCACATTAGGCGATTCAGGTGTCGCCCACTTTTTTATACCAAAAGAGGCTTTGTTAAATAAAGATTTTTCAAAAGCCTGGTTTAATTGGGATTGTTATTAGTTAAAATGTAGCGCCAACCTGCGGTTGGCGAGTTCATATATTCATTAAATTACACCAGCTTGCAGTTGGTGACACATTAAACAGACACCAACTGCAAGTTGGTGCTACATCAAATATCATTTTACAATGAAAAGTTCAAAGCGACCGTCGAAAGACAGCCCGCGTCCGAAGCGGACAGAAAAACCCAAAAGAAACGAGCGCCCAGCGCGTTCCGCCAAACCTAAGAGTGACTCACGCCCAAAGCGTTCTGACGCACCGCGCGATAGCGACCGTCCAAAACGCACTTTTAACTCAGACGACCGTCTTAAGCGTTTTGATGGACCACGTGACAACGACCGTCCGAAACGTGATTTCAGTTCAAGCGACCGTCCGAAGCGCGATTTCAACTCAAGCGACCGTCCGAAACGTGATTTCAACTCAAGCGACCGCCCGAAACGCGATTTCACCTCTGATGACCGTCCGAAACGTACCTTCAATTCTAATGACCGTCCGAAACGCGATTTCAATTCAGACGACCGTCCGAAACGTGATTTCAATTCTGATGACCGTCCGAAACGTGATTTCAACTCTGATGATCGTCCAAAACGTACCTTCAATTCAGACGACCGCTCTAAACCTTATGATGCGTCGCGTGACCCGAACCGTACTAACCGTACTTTTAACTCTGACGACCGCCCAAAACGTTTTGAAAGCCCGCGTGATAACGACCGCCCGAGACGCGAATTCAACTCTGATGACCGTACCAAGCGAACTTTCAATGCAGGTGGCGATGACCGTACGAGACGAACGGATAAACCCGTTAGAGAAATGCGTCCCAAAAAAAGTTCTGGTGATAAGCCGACTGCTGCGTTCAAACCTAACGATAAAGGCATTTTTAAGCCTCATATCGAAAAAGTTACACCCGCACATGATGACGATACACGCCTAAATAAATATGTCGCTATGTGTGGTGTTGCCGCACGTCGTAAGGCAGGAGAGATGATTTTGGCAGGTGAAATAACCGTCAATGGTAAAGTCGTCAATGAACCTGGCTGCCGTGTTTTGCCAGCCGATGTGGTCAAATACAAAGGGAAAGAAATCAAACCTGTCGAACAAAAAATCTATCTTTTGATGAATAAACCGAAAGATACGATTACGACCGTGAGCGATGAACGCGGTAGAAAAACAGTGCTTGATATGATTAAACGCACTGTTAAGGAGCGTATTTTTCCTGTTGGACGACTTGACCGTGATACAACAGGCTTGCTGTTATTGACAAATGATGGCGATTTGGCTCAAAAAATGTCACATCCAAGTTATCTTATCAAAAAACTTTACCACGTGGTTTTGGATAAACCATTGACCAAAAGTGACCTTGAAGGTATTGCAACGGGCGTTGAACTGGAAGACGGTTTGGCAGAAATTGATGGCATTCAATATGTGAGTGGTGCGACTAAAAACGAAGTGATGATTGAAATTCACATCGGTAAAAACCGCATCGTTCGCCGCATTTTTGAGCATTTGGGCTATCAAGTGACGCGTCTCGACCGTGTTTTTTATGGTGGTTTAACTAAAAAAGACTTGCCTCGTTCAGGTTATCGGACTTTAACCGACCGTGAGGTCATTATGTTGAAGCACTTTACAGGAAAGTAATAGATGATAGTGGATAATGTATAGTGGATAATAAAAACGCGACTACTCAATTTACTGAGGGGTCGCGTTTTTTCATTATCCACTATCATCTTTCCATTAATCATTCAACAAAGTGTCTGGTATCGTGTTTCCCCTTTCAAAATCGCGTTTTTTCTGACAACTGCCACATACGCCATATAGATTGAGTGAGTGGTGTGTGATTTTGAAATTTAACAAATCACCTATCATCGTTTTGATGTTTTGTATGCGCGGGTCGCAAAACTCAACGACTTTTCCGCAGTCCACACATATAGTATGGTCGTGTTGCTTGAAGCCATAAGACTTTTCATATTGCGCGAGGTTCTTTCCAAATTGATGTTTTCTTACCAAATCGCAATTCACCAAAAGGTCGAGCGTATTGTAAACGGTTGCACGACTGACCCGATAGTTCTGATTTTTCATGTGGATATACAAGGCTTCGGCATCGAAATGGTCGCCTCTGCGGTATATTTCTTCCAAAATAGCATACCGTTCAGGTGTTTTCCTAAAGCCACTGACTTCCAAATGTTTGCTGAAAATGGTTGTTACTTCTTTTATGATGTCTGTATCGTTGCGATTTGCACTCATTTTTTCTATGTTTTTAACTAAATGATATTTCCATGTGCAATAAAATTCGGATTTCTCAAATCCATTTTATTGTAAATCAATGGTTTACGTGTATGCCATTCTAAAATTTGTCCGCCCGCTTCTTCCAAAACGATTTGTGGTGCGGCGGTGTCCCATTCCATTGTTGTACCGATGCGTGGATAAATATCGAAAGAACCATCGGCTAATTTCAAAAATTTTAATGAACTGCCACAAGGTATCAATTCGGGTTGATTATAGGCTTCAAATAATTTATACGTTGCGTCATTGCGATGCGAGCGGGAGATGGGAATTTTTAAACCTTTATCTGTCAAGCTAAAAGTACTGCAAGTGATGCGTTTTTCAATGCCCTTTTCCAATTTAAACGCCCCGCCATTTTTCACTGCAAAATAGCACCCCTCAGTATTTGGTATATAAACAACGCCTAAGACAGGTTTGTTTTGATGAATCAAAGCAATATTAATCGTAAACTCTCCATTGCGCTTGATAAACTCCTTTGTGCCATCGAGTGGGTCAACGACCCAAAAGTAGTCAAAATGACGGCGTTCTTCGTAGGGTATTTCAAGGGTTTCCTCTGACAAAATGGGCAGATTCGGATTGAGTTTTGACAACCCCTCAGTAATAATACGGTTTGAAGCGAGGTCGGCAGCCGTGACAGGCGATTCATCGCTTTTTGTCTGAATGTGTAAATCTGCGGAGTGATAAATTTTTAGGATTTCAACACTTGCTTGTTGGGCAATATCCACAACTTGATAAACCAGTTGGTCTAATTTCATAACTACTTTTTGAGGGCAAATGTAGTGTTTCTTTATCAGACAAAGAAAAAGTTGATTTTCTGCTCTTTTTTTTGAAAAAAACAACAAATATTTAACCTTCAAGTATCTTTTAACGTAAAAGATACTAACTTTGCGCCGCATTTAGCGACCCTGTTGCTTTTTTTGCTGCCCACCGGCTCGGGCATGATGTGAGTCTATTGATTACATGTTAAAGAATAGAAAATTTGTAAGCGCATAAAAACCCTGTTTGATTCAATAAAATATTGAATATCAATGGTTTGTTAACAGATTTCTATTTTAGATTTTTAATTACAATGGTAGAAGAAACTATTGAACACGTCTCTGACGATTATCTCGTACCCGGTGACTATGCCAACCAAGGCACAGCCGACGAGAACAACATTGTGCGTTTCACGCATGAAAACGGTAAACATTATTTTGCGGTAGTCAATACTGAGGGGGCTGTTCAGTTCCGTTCAGAAGGTTACAGCTCTGTAAGTAGCCGTGACAACGGTGCAGAATCTTTCTTGAAAAACGCTGTAAATCCTGCACGTTTTGCAACTGAAGAAGTTCGCAACCTTTTTTATGTCATTGTCAAAGCTGGCAATGGTCAAGAAATCGCTCGCTCACTCCCTTTACACACGCAAGAAGAAGCAACTTCTTTAATTCCTGTTGCCGTTGAAGCAGCTCCTGAAGTTGCCGTTGAAGCTGTTGCACCCGTAGCGGTTGAGGTAAAAGCTAAAGCTATTGTTGAAACAACAGCAGTTGTTGAAACTCCAGCTGTAGTTGAAGCCGTAACAGAGGAAGAAGAGGAAGAAGAGCCTATCGAAGACCTCGTTATTGACGAAGCACCTGCTCCAGGTTCTGCACATGATGATTTCAATTGGGATCGTGACAAACGTGGTCAAATCATGTACAACGAAGATGAGCGTGAAGAAATGATGTTGCGTTACAATACCAACATGAAATCACTCAACGTTGGCGAAATCGTCAAAGGTCGTGTTTCTGCTATTTCTGGTAATGATGTTGTTTTGGATATCAGCTACAAATCTGATGGTTTGTTGGCAATCAACGACTTCCGTGATATTCCTGATTTGAAAATCGGTGATTTCGTGGACGTTTACGTTGAAAATCAAGAAGATGCGAAAGGTCAATTGCAATTGAGCCGTCGCAAAGCGAAATTGTTGCGCGCTTGGGAAGCGATTGTTGACTCTCACCAAAACGGTACGGTCATTCGTGGTCAAGTTATCAGCAAAACAAAAGGTGGTCTTATCGTTGACGCAGGTGGTTTGGAAACATTCTTACCCGGCTCTCAAATTGACATCAAACCCGTTATTGATTATGACCAATACGTTGGTAAAGTCATGGAATTCAAGGTTGTCAAAATCAACGAAGTCATCAAAAATGCAGTCGTTTCGCACAAAGCACTTATCGAAAGTGATTTGGCTGAACAACGCGAAGCTATCCTCGGCGGCTTAGAAAAAGGTCAAGTATTGGAAGGTACTGTCAAAAACATCACCGATTTCGGTGCGTTCTTGGACTTGGGCGGCGTCGATGGTTTGTTGTATATCACAGACGTTTCTTGGGGCAGAATCAATCACCCGAGCGAAGTGTTACAACTCAACCAAAAAATCAACGTTGTTGTACTCGATTTCGACGAAAACAAAAAACGTATCAGCTTGGGCTTGAAGCAATTGTTACCACATCCTTGGGAAGTGTTAGATGCTGAAATTACTGAGGGGTCTATCGTTAAAGGTAAAATCGTCAATATCGAAGACTACGGCGCATTCTTGGAAATCAATGCAGGCGTTGAAGGTCTTATCCACGTCAGCGAAGTGACTTGGGCGAATACACCAATTGCTGCTAAAGAGTTTTTCAAATTGGGCGAAGAGCGTGAAGCACGTGTTGTCACTATCGACCGCGACGACCGCAAAATGTCTTTGTCTATCAAACAACTCACTGGCGACCCTTGGAATATCGTTGAAGAAAAATACGCTGTTGGCACACGTCATCAAGGCGAAGTCAAAAACATCACTCAATACGGTGTCTTCATCGAATTGGAACCAGGTGTTGGTGGCATGATTCATATCAGCGATTTGTCTTGGACAAAACGTTTTGCTCATCCTTCTGAGTTTACAAAAGTCGGTCAAATGATTGACCTTTTGATTCTCGAAATTGATAGCCACACACGTAAATTGTCACTCGGTCACAAGCAAGTTGAAAACGACCCTTGGGACAGCTTCGAAACGGTATTCCCTATCGGTTCAATTCACGAAGCAACTGTTTTGCGTAAAGATGATCGCGGTGCAATCGTTACTTTGCCACACGGCTTAGAAGCATTCGCTCCTGTGAAGCATATCCGCAAAGAAGACGGTACAACGGCTGAAGTTGACGAAACAATTAAAGTAAAAGTTATTGAGTTCAATCGTGATGACAAGCGTATCCTCGTTTCTCATTCACGTTTCAACGACGATATTCGTCGTGAAGCAGACGATTCCGCTCGCCAATCAAAAAGAGCTGAAGATGCAGAATCCCGTAAAGATGTTGAAAACGTTAAAAATAGCGTTGAAAAAGACACTTTAGGTGACTTATCTGCTTTAGCTGCTTTGAAAGAGCAACTTGATAACCAATAAGTTGAAACTTTTAATATCTTAAATATTAAGGTTAAACCATATTTTGATAAATCCCCGACGGCTTTGCTGTCGGGGATTTTTTTTTGTAAATCAATCCAATTTGAACTTGATCGGTAATGTATAAGCAACACGTACTGCTTTGCCGTCTTGTCTGCCTGGCTTCCATTTTGGCATCATTGAAATAACACGAACCGCTTCTTTTCCTAAGGAATAATCCGTTTTTTCAACGATTTTATTGCCTTTTACGCCATTCATTTCAATTAATGTGATTGTATCACGGATAATAACAGGCGCATCTTTCCTTATCGTCACATTTGTAATAGAGCCGTCAGTTTCTACAATAAATCCGACATAAACAGTTCCTTGCCCGCCTGCATTTCTGGCACTTACAGGATATTTGATGTTTTCACCCAAAAATTTGTACAAAGCGGGTATCCCTTGTGAAAATTCTGGACTTTGTTCAACAACCGTAAAAACAGGATCTGCCCCATTCTTTTCTGCTGCCATCTTATCCATTTGCTGCTTCAGAGCCTTCTTTTCATCTTCCAATTTTTGCGCTTTTTGTTCGATAACACTTTTTTGTGAACCATGACCAACAACGACTAACTCATTGAGATTTCCTACTTGTTGCATTGACGCTTTTTGCTCATCATCTAATTTTTGTTTCATTTGAATCGTCGCTTTTTGCTCTGCTTCTAACTTAGCGGCATCAACATTTTCTTTTTTAAAGACCTTCTCCATGTCTGCTTTTGAACCTTTATATCGCTCAATATGCCCATCTTTGAAGGTAATGGTTATTTGCGTATTAAATTCCTCTTTCGTATCCACATTCATTTGTTGAATTTGCTTTTCATCAACTAATATCAAATCGGATAGAGGTTTGATTGTTGTATCAGCAGCAGAATACTGAGGGGTCTCTTTTTGAGATAAATCAGAGATATTTAGAGATTTAACTTGTTGATTATCAAGCGTTTTATCAACAATGGTTTTAACAACATTATCACTCAAAGCCTCCGTTTTTGCCAAAATAGGTGTTTCTGGAGAAGCCAAAGCAGCTGTTAAAATCAAAAAAACAGGTGCAGCCAAGGCGTATTTTATGAGCGCAGGGCGTTTAGATTTGTTCCGAGTCATCATCAGAATGCGTTTTTTTAATTGTGAAAAAAAATGATTAGATATATTGCTTGTCAAGGACAACGCCATTCCGGACTGTCGTTGCCGTAGTAAAAGCCGACCATACTGTCCAAGAGACTCCTTTCGGAGAGGGGTTGCATTGTCCCGCAAAACCGCCTCATCTGCTAAGTATTCATGCACATTGCGCAGCGATGTTTTATAAAAATAAATGAATGGGCTGCACCAAAAAACGATGTTTAAGATTTCTAAAAATACCACATCGTAAGAGTGTCGTTGCCGTACATGTGCTTTTTCATGCTGCATAATTTGTTGAAAATCATAATTTTCAAACTCATTTGGGTTTATAAAAATATAATTGAAAAAAGAAAACGGTGGTACACCCCCCTCAGTAAAAGCGAGCTTAAAGCCGTCTTGCTGCTCTATTTTTGCTTGTTTCAAAATTTTAAAAATCAAAAACAAACCTGCTAAGAATCGAGCCGTCAAAACAGCACAACCTAAGCCATAAATCACGGCAACCGTTTTCAAAACCACCCCCTCAGTATCAGCCGCTAAATTGTGTTTCAAAGCCGTTGCCGACACCACAAACGTATCCAAAGTCAATGTCAATAGATGTGTCGCTTCCACTTTTACAGCAAAATAATCGGCTGCAAAAGGTAATGCCAAACCGCATAACAAACTGGCAATCAACCAAATGCGATTAAGTTTAAAGAATGTCTCTTTACTCAATAGCGCATAATAAACGCCATAAAACAACAGCCAACACACGTTGACTTGGAGGAAATATGTGAGCATGATTTTAGTATTTTAACGATGAGAATACTTTTTATCCGACTATTTCTTTTGTAAAGCCTAAAGCCCATGAACAGGCAGCAGTGTATCTGTCATTAATGGTCCCTTTGTCCTCACTTGCAGCAAAGGCTTTCCCAAAAGCCTCTGCCGCTTTTAAATACTCTTTGGTTTTATACAATGAATCACCTTCTTTGGTTAAATTTGAATAAGTGGCACTCATTTGTGCAAAACAAGTGGTAGAGCTAAAAAGTAAAATGACGAAGCAAAACCGACATACATTTTTCATATTGAGTATTGATTTTGGTTAATGATATTTTTCATCCAATATATCCAACAATTTTTTCAACTCATCTGTATCCATTTTTTCTTCTTTTACCAAAAACGAGACGAGGCTGTGTGCTGAACCATCAAAATAGTCACTGACCAATTTTGAGAGCGAGCGTTTGCCATATTCTTCTTTTGAGACAATCGGAAAATATTCATGTGTTCTGCCATAAGCCTTGTAAGACACAAAACCTTTGTCTTCTAAAATCCGCACAATCGTCGAAACAGAACTATGTGGCGGGCGTTTGCCGTCCTCCGATTCGCTTTCGATGACATCTAAGATTTCACTGACCGTGCTGCGTTCCAATCGCCAAAGAATTTGCATAATATCTTCTTCGGCTTTCGTTAATTTTTTATCCATTATTTATTGATATTTACGACTTGTTACTTTCATAACGTAAAACTACGTTGTATTTTTTAAACGTCCAACTATTTTTATAGTTTTTTAACTTAAAAATACGTTATTAAATAGTGGATAATAGATAATGAATAGCGGATAATTTTGCAATAGATTGAATTTCAATTATTTAGTTAGTTTTTAGCGATTCCAAAAATATCAGAAAACTAAAAAAAAATATCGTTATTGCGAGGAACGAAGCAATCTTTTCAATGAACGCAGACTGTTTTAATTTTCTGATAAAATCACCCAGATTGCTTCGTACCTCGCAATGACAAAAAAAGCCGTACCTCGCAATGACAAAAAAAGTGCAACTTTGTGTTCAAATAAAAATAATATGCTCAATTTTTTAAATGATTTATTTGGCAACGAAAAGCCGAAAACACGGAAAAATACTGAGGGGGGACAAAAGCCGAAAACACGCACAAAACCTTTACCTGAAAATACTATTTGGACAGTCAAGGACCAACCGATTCCTGTTGAAATTCATCGGGAACGGCGGCAATCATGGCGTTATTCGTTTGCAAAAGGTGGGAAATTGATTGTGCGGCTGCCCAAAGTTGATAAAGCAACGGATGCCAAAATCATTTCTGCTGTTAAAAATGCTTTGACGGAACGCGCCACGAAGAAGCCCGAAATGCTCCAGTTTTTTGATACCAAAACCTATCGAGATGGCGATACATTACAAGTCAATAAACGCATTTATTCCTTAAAAATCACTTTGGAAGACCGCAAAACTCATGCAGCTAAACTATTAAAAAATAGTTGGATAGTACTGAAATTGGCAGCAGCGGATACTGAGGGGGGGCAACAAAAAGCCATTTCAACGCTTTTGAGCCGCACCATTGCCAATGATAATGCCGCTGAATTTACACGTCGAGTGAATGAATTGAATTTTCAATTTTTCAAAAAATCGATAAAAAGTGTGAATTTCAAGTACAATCACTCCAATTGGGGCAGTTGTTCAAGGGATACAAACCTCAATTTTTCGAGCCGCTTACTTTTTGCGCCCGAAGATGTGCAGGATTATGTCATAATTCACGAATTAGCGCACCTTGTGGAGTTGAATCATTCAGACCGATTTTGGAAATTGGTGTCTGATGCGATGCCTAATTATGTGGAGAAGGAGAAGTGGTTAAAAAAGAACAGTCACCAGTGTCGGTTTTAATGAACAGAGCGCAAGTTCGACACTTGCGCTCTGCTTTAAGGTTACTTCGTCACTTTCGTCAAAACAATCTGCTCACCCATTTTTGCTATGATTTTACCATAAAAATCACGTAAATCAGGGTATTCTGCAACTTCATAGGTCGTTTTTTTGATACTCAATTTAGTATTTACTCTTATTTGATTGCCCGAAGCTTCTATCAAATAATCGTATCTCATCGCTCCTTCGAACAGTTGAATACGCACCATTTTGGGCAATTCTTCTACTTTATAGCCATCGGGAATTGTTAAAATAAGATTGGCAACTTCGTCTTTCGGTGAACCATAGTCTATCGTGAATTTACGTTCAGGATTGGCAAAAGCGTTTGTTTTTTCAGCAAAACATAGCAACGGATTGATATACATTTTGTCGCCGGCTTTAGAAACATAATCCGTCGTTTTAATTTTAAAATTGCCTTTCAAAGTGCCATCATAAAAAGCCTCTGGATTCTCAAATTTTTGCTCTTCCAATTTTCCACTGATAAGTACGCCGCTTAACATAGATTGTACAAATTTATCTACCCCCATTTCCTTGATATTTTGGCGATTTTCAACTGCTTCATAGCCCGAAGTTGTTGTTGCAATCGTACCCGAAAGCCACCCTTCAGTATCGAGTATCATAGTTCCTTGAGACATGCGCCGTGTAGCTATTTTGTTTGAGGGGATAACAACTGCATAATTCTCTTTTCCCCAAAACTCATAGCCGCCGCCATTCAAGTCTTCAAAAGGTAATAAGTCAACAGGATGCGGATAAGAAGCCACATCAATGAAAAAAGTATCTTTATCGATTAAAACGCGACCAATCGTACGGTCAAAACGATTGTAAACAGCATAAGGCGTACCAATTTTGCCATGCTTACGGGTACTAATGAGAACAGGATGGACTTCTATACCTGCCGTCCTTATCATATTCATCATAAGGATATTCATTTCCGAAGGGGTTAGTTTCCCTTTTTTTTGCAATTCCGATACAGTGCCAGATAGGAACAAAGAACGACCTTTATTTTGCTCGAAGGTTTTACCAATATAATTGAAAATGGCTTGTACTTTTTCTTTGGGTTTCATGCCATCATTGACAACAGTAACTAACTCGTCTTTCAGTACACTTTTTTTGTCAATAATACCGTAAAAGTCGTTATCATATAGAAGTTCTTTGGCTTCTTCTGCCCACGATTTGACATATTTTTGGGGGACGCCAAATCCCGGTTCAGGGTTATATTCTTCAAGATAAAAATTCAACTTAGTGAGATAATCAGCCGACGAAGTAATAAATTTTTCAGGTTGAAAAGCAGGAATGTCTTTTTGAATCCAAAAACTTTCACTCGTATCATAGTAGTAATTATTATTAATCGCCCTCTTTGATGCAACATCTGCTATAAATCCCCTTCCTAAGCTCTCTTGTGTAACAACTGAATAAGTTTTTCGATCGTTGTGTTGCGAACTGACCAAATAAGGTGTCGTACCTTGGCCGATTTGAGAAAACTTCAGAACTTTTGGGACACTCATTTTATATTCACTCCACATTGTCGGAATGATATGTTGAAAAGTCCAATCACCCAAATAGCCGCCAGAAATATTATATTCCAATTCAATTATACTTCCTTCGTGGATGTCGGGCATTATTATTTTTTTAAGATTCCAAAACTTTGTGATTTTTTCATCAAACATATTTTCTTTCGTCAATTTGGTCTCAACCATTTTCCCGTTTTCAAGATTATACGTAATTCCTCTAATACCAGAAATGGATGCCCAGTTTGGCAATTCAATGGTAAAATTGCCTTGTTCAATAGCTGTTTTTTTGAAAATCTTGATGCGGATATGTTGTGTAAACAAATTATTTTTGCCAATCGTGCAGTTACCTTTGTCGAACAAAACGACGGCTCCTGCATCGGGGTCTTTGTCGTATTGTGTCATTTTAATCTCTTCATCAGAGAGTTTGCCAAACTTAACTTCCAGAGGCTTTATATCATTTTGGGCTTGCAAAAAAGCAATAGAAAGCAGCAATGCTGCAAGGGCAAACAGCGTTTTTTTCATTTGAAAAATCGGTTGTAGAGGTGAAGAAATATTGTTCATTGAGAAAAAAGCAAAAGTAATGTCTTTCAATAAAAACAATAAAATATATTTATTATTTAACATTCTGAATAACCCGTCTTAACCCGATAAGACGCTTTTATACGCCCTGTATGTGTATCATCATTGAGACCAATTTTGGAAATTGTTCACTTATGCAATACTTGATTATGCAGAGAAGGAGAAGTGGTTAAAAAGAACAATCATCAGTGCCGGGTGTAATAAACAGAGCGCAAGTCCGACACTTTCGCCCTGCTTTAAGTTTACTTCGCAACTTTTGTTAAAACAATCTGCTCACCCATTTTTGCTATGATTTTACCATAAAAATCACGTAAATCAGCATATTCAGAGACTTGGAAAGTTGTTTTTTTGATACTCAATTTAGTATTTAATTTGACTTGAGTCCCGTTAGATTCTATCAAATAATCGTATTTGATAGCGCCTTCACCCAATTGAAAACGAACCATTTTAGGCAATTCCTCTACTTTATAGCCTTCTGGAATGCTCAGAATAAGATTCACCATCTCATCTTTTGTCGTACCATAGTCCACCGTATAAAGGCGTTCAGGGTTAGAAAAAGGGTTTTCTTTATCCCCAAAACATAGAAGGGGATTCATGTACATTTTGTCACCCGCTATTGAAACATAGTCCGTAGTGTTTATTTTTGAGGTACTTTTCAAATTACCTTCTTCAAAAGCTTCTGGTTTCTCAAATTTATGTTCCTCCAATTTTCCACTCACCAGCAAACCGTTTAAGACCGAGTGCGCAAATTTTTCTTCACCGATTTCCTTAATTTTTTTACGGTTTTCGACGGCATCGTAACCCGTCGTCGTCATGGAAATATTGCCTGAAAGCTCCCCCTCAGTATTGAGGGTCAAAGTAGCCAATGCCATTCGACGTGTTGATGCTTTATTGGTCGGAGCAACAAGACTGTAACTGTCTTTTCCCCAAAACTCATAGCCGCCACCGTTGAGGTCTTCAAAAGGCAACAGGTCTATAGGATGTGGAAAAGAAGCTACATCTATAAAAAAAGTATCGTTTTCGATAAGTAAATGCCCAATAACACGGTCAAAACGGCTATAAACAGCATAAGGCGTACCGATTTTACCATGGTCGCGGGTACTAATCAAGACAGGACGGACTTCTACGCCCGTCGTTCTTAGCATATTCATCATAAGCAGATTCATTTCAGAAGGTGCTAATTTCCGTTTTTTTTGAAGCTCCGATAACGAACTAGTTAGAAAAAGAGCGCGATTTTCAGTCTGTTCGAAGTTGTTTCCAACATAGTTGAAAATGGCTTGTACCTTTTCTCTGGGTTTCATACCATCATTGACGAGGGTAGCCAATTCAGCTTTCAAGGCACTTTTTTTGTCAATAAAACCAAAATAATCGTTGTCGTTGAGCAGTTCTTTGGCTTCTTCTCCCCACGATTTGATGATTTTTCTGACCAATCCATAACCCGCAGGTGGGCGAATCTCTTCGAGATAAAAAGTGAGCCGCGTTAAATAATCGGCTGAAGATGTGATGTATTTTTCAGACTTGAAGGCGGGTACATCTTTTTGAATCCAAAGACTTTGATTCATAGTATACGAAAAAGCATCGGCTCCTGACCCAATGATTTCTGGTTTTGAGTCTTGTTTGTCAATATAATAAGGCGTATCCCCTTGTCCAATTTTTGAAAAATGAAAATAATCAGGCATATTCATTTGATACTCACTCCAGATTGTCGGAATATCGCTCTGAAAAGTCCAATCGGAGATAATACCGCCTTCGATATCATATTGATACTCAATGACACTGCCTTCACGGACACCAGGAATATTGAGTTTTTTGAGAGACAGATTTTTGGTAATGGCTTCATCGTATATGTTTTCTTTACCCATTTTGGTCTCTACAATTTTACCATTTTCGACATTATAACATACCCCTTTTATACCCGTAGCATAAGTACCTTTAGGGTATGTAAATTGGATATTGGCTTGGTCGAGAGCGGATTTGCTAAAAATTTTAATGCGAACGTGGCGGGTGTAGAGTTCGGTTTTTCCGAGAGAACAAAAACCTTTGTCGAACAAAATGACCGCGCCGGCGTCGGGGTCTTTGTCGTATTGGGTCATTTTGAGTTCTTCTTCTGAGATTTTGCCAAACTTCACTTTCAAGGGTTTGGCATCGTTTTGGGCTTGTAATAAAACAGAAAAATGCAGCAAAGCTGCAAGAACAAACAGCGTTTTTTTCATTTGAAAAATCGATTGTTGAGGTGAAGAGATATTGTTCAATGAGAGAAAAGCAAAAGTAATGCCTTTTAATAAAAACAATAAAACATATCTATTATTTAACATTTTAATTGAATTTATCAACCTTACCTTAAAAATATTTTATACGTAAAAATTTGCTAACATTGCCATTAATCGTACTTTTACCCGCTTTTAGCGAATGAATCGCCAAAATATGAACCTTTCAGTATCTCCAAATCATGCTTCAAAAAATAATTTTATTACTCGCCTATATATTCATTTGTGCAAATGTTTTTGCTCACGATAATATCTCAATTGAAACCGATCCTTCCGATGTCGAGATAATTGTCCATAATGCCAGTGTCACACACGCTTTCAAAGGCGACGAACCCGTTAAATTGTTCGTTTGGGTCAACAATCGGGGGAACGATACGCTCCAAAACATTAAAATCAAGTGCCAAATATTGGGTTTCAATAAAGCCATACTTTTCACTCAGGAGCAATCAATAACAATATTATCACCTAAAACAAAATCTGATAGTATCGCTTTTGAGTTTAATGTGTCAACTCCAGGGTTTTATTTTTCAAATGTCACAACAGATAAAGGTGTTCAAAAACTGCAACTTAAAGGTTTCAGTGTTGAACCTGAAAAAATAAAATCGGCTTACTCTGCACCAAGACGCTTTTCTTCTTTTTGGAGAAAAACATTGAGAGCTCTCAAAAAAGTACCCCCTCAGTATGTCGTCACTTTGCGCCCTGAATTCGACAATCCAAAGACAGATGTTTACTCTGTAGAAATGAAATCATTAGGAGGCGTGCGTATCCACGGTTGGTTTGTTACACCAAAAGGAAAGATTAATTTACCGACTATCGTTTATTTCCAAGGATACACAACGACTAATAAGCCCAGTGGTGCCTATTTAGCATTTACAGATTTTGCCCAATTTTTCTTAGATATTCGCGGTCATGGCGATAGTAGGAAAGATATAAACCCAGGTTTTCCCGATTTTTTGACGACAGGTGTTGCCAATAAAGAGGATTATATATTTAGAGGTGCTTATATGGATTGTATTCGTTCGATTGATTTTTTATATACGCGCCCCGAAGTTGATCGTAAAAATATTGTTGTTTGGGGTAGTAGCATGGGCGGTGCTTTGAGTGTCGCAACAGCTGCATTGGATAAAAGGGTGACGATGTGTGCATTTGATTTGCCTTTTCTTTCTGATTTCCGAAATTATTTCACACTGACAGGTTTTCCAAGCGATTTTTTTAAAGATTATGCTCTTAAAAACAATGTAGAAATGGACAAAATATATGGTGTTTTGGATTATTTTGATATTAAAAACTTTGCTCGATCCATAAAATGCCCCGCTATGATGGCTTCAGGGCTATTGGACGAAATCTGTCCACCTGCCATTAATTTTGCAGCGTATAACAACCTGCGTTCAAAGGACAAATCATTTTACCTTATGCCTGATACGGGTCATGCGGTTACAGCAGAACATTGGTATCGGTTTTATGCTTGGTGTGGACTCCATTGGAACAAAAAATAACGTAGCCTAACAAAAGACTACGTTATTTTAAATTGCTTTATTGACGATTCTTTCTTAATACTAACGTCCAGAATGAATCAACAAAACAGAAATATCAGAAGGTGAGATACCTGAAATACGGCTCGCCTGACCTAAAGTACGTGGCTTTATTTTAGTCAATTTCAAGCGTGCTTCCATCGAAAGGGCAGGGAAAGCATGATAATCTATGCTGTCAGAAAGGTGCAGTTCTTCGAATTTCTTCATTTTATGCGCCATTTCACGTTCTTTTTCAATATAACTTTCATATTTCATCGTGATTTCAGCCCCCTCAGTAATTTCACCATCATACTTTTTCAAGAAGTCATCGAGCTGTGGAATGACTTTGCGCAACCCCTCAGTATCAACCTGTGGGCGCAACAAAATTTTATGCAATTTCATCCTTTGGTCAATGGAAGCAGTGCCGATGCTTTCCAAATAACCATTGACTAAATCGGGCGAAACGCTTAGTTCTTTCATAAAATCTATAATCGCTTGCTCACCGGCTACTTTTTGTTCAACCCGTGCCATGCGTTCGTCCATGTTCCTCATACCTAATTTTTCTGCAATAGGTGACAGGCGCACATCTGCATTGTCTTGACGCAACAAAATGCGGTATTCCGCACGGCTTGTGAACATGCGGTAAGGCTCTTCCGTACCTTTTGTAATCAAATCATCAATCAAAACGCCTATGTAGGCATCGCTCCGTTTAAGGATAAACGGTGCTTCTTCATTTATTGCTAAATGCGCATTGATACCTGCCATCATACCTTGGCAAGCTGCCTCTTCGTAGCCTGTTGTACCATTTATTTGACCTGCAAAAAAGAGATTTTTGACCAATTTTGTCTCCAAAGACAACTCTAATTGGGTTGGTGGAAAATAATCATATTCAATTGCATAGCCTGGACGGAACATCTTTACTGCTTCAAAACCCTCTATACTTCGTAAGGCTTTCATCTGCACATCTTCGGGCAAAGACGACGAAAAGCCATTGATATAAATCTCAACGGTATCCCAACCTTCTGGCTCAATGAACAATTGATGGCGGTCTTTATCTGCAAAACGGTTGATTTTATCTTCAATTGAAGGGCAATAACGGGGGCCTAAGCCTTGAATACGCCCTGTGAACATCGGCGATTTTTCAAAACCTGTTTTTAGAATTTCATGCACCTTGTTATTCGTATAAGCGACATGACAAGGGCGTTGATTACTGAGGGGGGGCGTATTGGTAAAACTGAATTTAGCAGGATTTTCGTCGCCGTCTTGCACTTCCATACGGTCATAATTGAGGCTGCGACCGTCCACACGTGGCGGCGTACCCGTTTTCATACGTCCTGATTCAAAGCCCAATTCAACCAACTGTTCAGTGATGCCACGTGCAGCAGATTCGCCCATACGTCCACCACCAAATTGTTTTTCACCTATATGTATGATGCCATTTAGAAATGTGCCATTGGTTAAAACAACGGCATTGGACTCGATTTCCAAGCCCAATGGTGTCCGAATGCCACCTACACGACCATCTTTAACTATGAGACCCGACACCATCTCTTGCCAAAAGTCAATATTTGGATGTTGTTCCATCATAATCCGCCACTTCCGAGCAAACAAATTGCGGTCACTTTGCGCCCGAGGCGACCACATAGCGGGACCTTTTGAGCGATTCAACATGCGGAATTGTATCATTGTATGGTCGGTCACGATACCTGAATAACCGCCCAAAGCGTCTATTTCACGAACTATCTGCCCTTTGGCAACGCCACCCATCGCAGGGTTGCACGACATTTGGGCAATCGTCTGCATATTCATCGTTGCGAGAAGGACTTTTGAACCCATATTGGCAGCCGCAACAGCCGCTTCGCAACCTGCATGACCTGCACCGACTACTATGACATCGTATTTTGGAAACATTTTTTTAAATTTAGGGGGCAAAATTACGGCTTTATTCGGATAGAATGAAAATAAGTCCCAAAATACTGAGGGGTCTAAAATGCCGCAACGAACATTTTAGACCCCCCTCAGTATTTTTACAAAAAAAACTTACCCAAATGCAGGCAACATATTGATACCCGTCCAAAACTCAACAATGGAGCGAATGGCTTGGTTGAACTCAAAAATATCAAGCGGCTTGCAGACGAACGCCTTTGCACCGAGTTCGTAACATTTCAGAATGTCCGTCTTGCTGTTCGATGTTGTGAACATAACGACGGGTACTTTTTTGAGCAACGGATCCTCATGCATAAAACGCAGAACATCAATGCCACTGACTCGTGGCATGTTCAAATCAAGCATTATAACGGCTATTTCAGCTAAAACTGCCGTTTTGAGAAAATTAAGCAGCTCTTGACCGTCCCCAACATGGACAAGTTCAACAGGGGTTTCCAATTCTCGAATTGAAATTCGGACAAGTTCGACATCGGCAAGATTGTCTTCGACAAGGATAACTCTTTTCTTTTTAGCACTCATAATATTGACCCTTCAGTATTTTAAAGTTTAACACAAAGCTTTATATGCGATTGAAAATAAAAAACGTGTAAGGCAGAATGTAAACGATTGTTTTTCAATGGTTTATGCCATTCTGTTTAGGCAAATTGTTTTTAATTTTGTTTAGCAAATTCTATATAGCTAAGGTTTTACAAAAATCTAACCAAAATTAAATATTTCCTGGAATTAATAACTCAATACTGGTAAAACGCATATTAAATCGTTCGCTCAGATAGCGATTGGTCAATGAACCTTTATAAACATAGATGCCATGTAACAAGCCATGACTTTGGGTCAATAAGTTTTGAATGCCATTGAACTGCTCGCTGCGCAACAAAATAGGGGTCATAATATGGCTAACTGCATTTGAGGCAGTACGCGGCACACGGCTGGCAATATTGGGCACGCAATAGTGAATAACATCGTGGTGACGGAACGTCGGTTTGTCGTGCGTTGTCACTCGTGACGTTTCAAAGCAGCCGCCTTGGTCAATGCTGACATCAATAATGACGCTGCCGGGACGCATTTTTTGTACCATATCATCCGTTACAATCAAGGGTGAACGACCGCTGCCTGAGTGAATCGCTCCGATAGCGGCGTCGGCAGTCGTTAATTCACGTGACAATACTGTGGGGTCAATAGCGGAAGTATAAAGTTGTCGTCCGACTTGGTTTTGCAGACGCATGAGTTTGTAAATATTATTGTCAAAAATCCGAACTTCTGCACCCAAACCCAAAGCCACACGGGTCGCAAACTCCGCGACAACACCTGCGCCTAAAATGACTACTTTGGCAGGAGGAACGCCCGCAATGCCACCCAACAACACACCTATACCGCCTCGACTGGCACTCAATAACTCTGCTGCTGTCAACATAGCACTCAAACCAGCGATTTCAGCCATGATGCGCACAATCGGAAACGAGCCAGCTTCGTCTTTTATGTACTCCATTGCCAAGGCAATCACGCGTTTTTGGCGCATTTTATTGATATATTCCTCAGTTATGATGGGGGCTTGCAAAGGAGAAATGATGATTTGGTTGGGATGGCACAACTCAATTTCATCTAATGTGAGAGGTGCAACTTTAATAATCACTTCTGCTTGATATACCTTTTCGGCACTATAGGCAATCTCTGCACCTGCTTCAGAATATTCGTGGTCAGTAAAGTTAGCATGTTCGCCAGCACCTGTTTCGATGACGACCCGATGCCCACGTGCTGTTAACGTTTCGACGCTTGAAGGGATGAGCGCGACTCGGTTCTCCTGTAAAGTCGTTTCTCTCGGGATACCAATGTACAAGCCACTGCGTTTTTTTTCGACAGGCATAAGTTGTTCCTGCGTTTGCACATAACTGTGTGCAATTGTGGACATTGATGTAGCGGCAGCTGAAGAAGGAGGAGGCATACGTTTCTTTTTTTATTGTCAAATAAACCGTTTTCTCAATAAGGTTTTACAAAATTACGATTTTCCGCATCGAATCATCCATCAATTCAATGCTAATTTTTAAAACATCGTCGGGCATAATGGGTTCTATGATGTGAGGCCATTCGATGAGGCAATAACTATCGTCGTACAAATAGTCTTCAATACCTATATCCATGGCTTCATCTAAGTTTTTCAATCGGTACAAATCAAGGTGATGAATGACCTTTTGCAAGACTTTTCCGATGGTATCGGGATTTTGTACCCCCTCAGTATCTGAATAAAAATATTCATTTACCAAAGAAAAAGTTGGACTACTTGTTGCGTGATTTACGCCGAAATGTTGACAAAATACTTTAGTAAATGTCGTTTTACCCGCGCCCATGTCACCATAAAGCATTATTTTTCGTCGTCCATTGGCTTGTACTAAAAGCCAATTAACAGCATCGGGTAAGTCGTTTTTTGTTGAAATAATAAATTCGTGCATAAGTTATTAAGGTATTTCTTTGCACAAATTTACATACCTTAACTTCTGTTTGAGTAAACAAGCAGAGAAATTTTAGTAAAAATACTGAGGGGGGCTAATGAACAGGTTCTAAAAAATTGATAATCAATTAATTATGAGTAAAAATTTGCTTGACGACGATTTTGAATGGGACAATATTAATGAAGAGACCAACGATTCGACAGAACGCCAACCTGTCGTTATGTTGCGGACTTTCAATACAGAGGAACAGGCGCACCTCGCAGCGGCTACTTTGCGCGCAGCAGGTATTGACGCACATGTTGTATCGGCTTCAACGGGGCAATTGACCCCTTTTGCTTATGGAAACGTGCGCCTTTTTGTGGCTAAAAGTCAAATGGTAATGGCAGAAAACGTTCTGAAAGAAGGGGCGGCAAAGCAAGAAGTTTATAATGACCCTCAATTATCCGCAGGAAAGATTTTAATCATTTTGGTTGCAGGCATTTTTGCGATGGGTTTGGTTATTCGTTTGATACAGCTCATATTTGGTTTTTTGGTTTTTTAAAAGCTCAATTCTTAACTTTTTTTGGATTAAAAAAGTAAACTACTGCCTTTATAAAAAAGTTATAAATAATAAAATTATTTAAATTAAAAATCATTTCATTATTTAAAAGATTTAAAGACAGTAGTTTACTGTAATTGTATCCACTATTCGATTACGAATCCCGCAACTCCCGCCGCAAAATCTTACCTACATTCGTTTTAGGCAATTCTGTTCTAAACTCAATGTGGCGCGGCACTTTGTATGCCGTTAAGTTTTTTCGGCAATGTTCCATCACCTCTTCTTCTGACAATGAATTATCTTTTTTAACAACAAAAACCTTAGGCACTTCACCTGATTTTTCATGCGGCACACCAACCGCAGCCACTTCTAAAACCTTAGAGTGCATCATGATAACGTCTTCAATTTCATTAGGATAGACATTAAAACCAGAGACGAGAATCATATCTTTCTTACGGTCAACGATTTTGAAATAACCGTCAGCGTCCATAACGCCAATGTCGCCTGTACACATCCAGCCGTCTTTCATCACTTCCGCTGTTGCTTCGGGACGGTTGTAGTAACCTTTCATGACTTGCGGTCCTTTGATTTGGATTTCACCAACCTCACCGATAGGCATAACGTTTCTCGCTTCATCCACAATACGCATATCCGTTGACGGCAAAGGCATACCAATTGAGCCTAATTTTCCAGAACCATCAGGCGGATTCGTTGATGCACAAGGCGAAGTCTCCGTCATACCCCAACCCTCTGCTAACGGGCAGCCCGTAACAGCGTGCCATTTTTCAGCGACTACTTTTTGAACAGCCATGCCACCACCACACGTCAGTTTCATATTAGAATGATCCAACGCAACGAAATCAGGATGATTTAAAAGTACATTAAACAAGGTATTGATGCCGATAAACGCCGAAGGTTTATATTTCTGCATTTCCTTAATTACCGAAGGCAAATCACGCGGATTTGGTATCAACACATTCATCGCACCCAAACTGAAAAGCCCCATACAATTGACCGTAAATGAAAAAATATGGTACAAAGGCAGTGGACACATAGCGATTTCAGAACCATCATCTTTCAACATAATGCTTGAAGAAGACCGCATTTGAAGCATATTGGCAACCAAATTCCTATTGGTTAACATCGCTCCTTTCGATACGCCCGTTGTGCCGCCTGTGTATTGCAACGCCACCACGTCTTCTGGTTTGGAATCGAACGGTTTAGGTTCAAATTTTGCCCCTTCTTTGATAGCATGTTTGACGGTAACAGTATTTGGGATATTAAATTTAGGCACCATTTTTTTGATATTCCTGACCACAAAATTGGTAATAGCTCCTTTCAGAGTGCCCAAAAGTTCACCAATACTGGTCATAATGACCGTTTTAATCTGTGTTTCGCCAATAATCTCTTGCAAATTCGCTGCAAAATTTTCCATCACAACAATCGCTTTTGCACCTGAATCGTTGAATTGATGCTTCATTTCACGCGGCGTATAAAGCGGATTGGTGTTTACAATCGTCATACCTGCCCGCAAAGCACCGAACAAAACTATCGGATATTGTAGCGTATTAGGCATCATAATCGCAATTTTATCGCCTGGTTCCAAGCCACGCGAATGCAAATAGGCAGCAAAGTTGCGGCTCGCTCTGTCCACTTCGTCAAACGTCATTTCCTTTCCCATACAGGTAAAGGCTCTTTTGTATCGATATTTTTTAAAGGTTTCTTCAAGAATAGCGAGTAAATTCTGATAGGCATCTGCATTAATATTCGCAGGCATACCTGCAGGGTAATTTTTCAACCAAGGTCGAAATTCAGTTGTTTCTGACATATTAGGTTTTATTTTTAGAATGATTCAATAAAATTTTGCCTAAAAATACTGACGGGGTCTCATATATTTTGCAAAAAGATGAAAATGAAGAATATTTTTTCAAAATTCAGGAATGTATCTTTTTTTTTGGGGGGCGTTATGAGTCAAATGAATAAAAAAGGCTGCCCTTTTGGAACAGCCTTTTTTTTATTGCCTGACAAGTAGAAATTAAATAGAAAAGTGAATAATTTTAAACGATAAAATATTGACAATCAATGATTTAACTCACTATTCACCACTCATCCCCCGACCCCAAAGGGGAGGCGGCGCTACTCCCCTTTGAGGTCGGGGGATTCACCATTAAATTATTCCCCAGCAATATGTGCCTTATATCTTTTCAATTTTGAAAATTCCCGATGGACTAAAAGGCGTGCTTGTTCGGGCCAGCTTGTTGGGTATATATTATTGAGTTCTGCATCGTCGAGTACAACACGCAACCGTTCAGGTGATGTCATAGATAATGTTTCCCACGTCGAAATACCTGCATCTTTTAGTATGGCAGAAACCTTTTCTCCAATACCATCAATAGCTTGAAGATTGTCAGAAGTACCAAAATCGGTTGGCGCGTCATCATCGTCGTCATTTTCCAATTCTGTGATATCCAAACCTCTGCTTGTCACAACAGCATCGTCCGCAGCTATACTAATTTCACCTCCCTCAGAAGCAATTTTAGCGTTTAATTCTTCAATTAAAGCGGCATTTTGAGTGTGTAAAGCCGTGTTTTCATCAACCAATGCTTGGTTTTTCAACATTTTAGAATTGATTTCTTCTTTTAATGCGACGACCTGGGTGTTGGCTGTTTCAGTTGAAACGGTAGAATCTTCGGTGAGTTTTGCATGGCTGTTTTGTAGGGTCTCGAGTTTTTGAATAAGACTGGAGATTTCAGCTGTTTGAGCGCGAGACAGGCCATCGAGTTTGTTCTTTTGGTCTTCCAAAAGGACAATTCGTTGCTCAAATTGTTCTGTTTCGACAGGGGGCTTTGCTGTATTTAGCTGTGTTTGCAACAAATCCACACGTTCTTTAAGTGCTTGGTTTTCTTTTTGTGATACATGAAGATTATTTTGTAAGGATTTTTTATCACCCTTAAGAAAATAATCTGCAATCAAATAGCCCGACAATGCTGTGGTAAGTAGACCCAATGAAAAAATGAGTCCACTGGAATAGGCTTCAGCGCGGATAGCCCATAACAAAACAGCCGCAACGACAACGAGGATAATAAATAAAACATTTTTCATAATTGGAAAAGTAGGTTTGTTCTGGTTAAAAACTCAATGTGTTATCAATTCGAAAGTACAAACTTATGATTTTCAATGGGTTATAACAAAATAAATTGAATGAATTTTTCAAAAAAATAGAAATATTTACTTTTTTTACATTTTCACTGTTAATTTGGGGAGCTCCTAAATGTTTCTTTACTTTTTATCCGCAACTTTTGCGATTCCATTTTTGGTCGAACAGATTTGTTGTAACTTTGCGGATTCTACCCTCCCCCTCAGTATTTTTTTAAAAAACAAACAATTTTTGTCAAAATAAATGTTTTATTTTGCAAGAAATTTGAAATCATAAGGCTTGTCCAAATATTATTTTTTGTCATTCTGAACGCAGTGAAAGAATGACAAAAAATAAGTAAAAATTTTGTTTTGAATAAGCCTATAAATATAAAAACTATGTCTGCTTATCTCGAACAACTCAATGAAGTCCAACGCGGTGCGGTTACAACAACGGAAGGACCTGTCCTTGTTGTCGCAGGTCCTGGGTCTGGTAAAACCCGTGTTTTGACCTATCGAATTGCACATTTGATTGAAAAAGGCGTTCCACCTTGGGAAATATTGGCATTGACGTTTACGAACAAAGCTGCCAGAGAAATGAAAGAACGTATCGAAAAAGTTGTTGGCACGAAGGCGCAAAGGGTTTGGGCAGGCACTTTTCACGCTATTTTTGCTCGGATACTGAGGAGTGAGGCTGACAAGATTGGCTACCCTTCTAACTTTACCATCTATGATTCCGATGATTCTAAAAGTCTTTTACGCAATATTATAAAGGAATTGAGCCTCAGCAAAGACCAATACAACGAAAATGCCATTTTGACCCGCATCTCTTCCGCAAAATCCAACCTCATTCCGCCAAAGGCTTATGAGCAAAATGCAGAATTGATGGCTCAGGATAAGCAAACCAAACGACCATTTGTGCATAAGATTTATGCGGAGTACGTGACGCGTTGCCAGCGAGCAGGAGCGATGGATTTTGATGATTTGTTGTATCAACTCTATCGTTTATTGCATCAACACCCAGAAGTCGCGGACAAGTATCGCCAACGCTTCCGTTATTTGATGGTTGATGAGTTTCAAGACACCAATTATTTGCAGTATTCTATTGTCAAAAAATTGATTTTGTACCCTGGCAGTCCGCAAAATGTTTGCGTTGTGGGTGATGATGCGCAATCCATTTATGCATTCCGTGGTGCAACGATTGACAATATATTAGATTTTAAAAAGGACTTTAATGGTCTCAAAACCTTTAAGTTAGAGCAAAATTATCGTTCTACACAACACATTGTCGAAGCTGCGAATCATGTTATTTCGCACAACAAACGACAGATTCAAAAGACGATTTGGACAAGTAAAACGGATGGTCAGAAAATAAAAATTCTGAAAACCCAAAGCGATCAAGAGGAAGCAAAACGCATCGCCGATTTGATTGCAGAGCAAAAAAATCGCTACCATTTCCGCAATATTGATTTTGCAATTCTGTACAGAACCAATGCCCAAAGCCGCCCTTTTGAAGAGTCTTTGCGCCGTTTAAATATCCCTTATAGGGTTTATGGTGGCATGTCTTTTTATGCTCGAAAAGAGGTGAAAGACGTTATTGCTTATCTACGACTCATCGTAAATCAGAACGACGACGAGGCTTTGCGCCGCATCATTAACACACCTCGGCGAGGTATTGGCGATGCAACTTTGGAGAAAATAGCGCATTTAGCAGCTTCGAAATCGCAGACTTTGTGGCAGACTTTACCTGAATACGAAGGGACAGCCAGAGAGAAAAATGCGCTTCAGAATTTTGCAGCTATGATGAAAGCGTTTATACATAAATCATTGAAATCCAATGCTTATGAAATTACTGCTTATGTTGTGAAACAGTCCACAATGATGGATACTTTGAAGCAGGATACCTCTATGGAAGGCATTGCGCGGCTTGAAAATGTGAACGCTTTGATCGATGCGATTTCAGAATTTACGGATTCGGACGAAGTAACCGACGACATCATTATGCCCGACAAATCGCTCTCAACGTATCTGCAAAATATCGCACTTGTGACAGATGCCGACAATTCTGACCCCAATGCAGATGTTGTTACACTGATGTCGGTGCATTCGGCAAAAGGTTTGGAATACAAATCGGTGATGTTAGGCGGTTTGGAAGAGGATTTGTTCCCCTCTTTTATGTCAAAAGATACACCTGACGGACTTGATGAGGAACGACGTTTGTTTTATGTGGCTATCACCCGCGCCGAAGAGTTTTTGACACTGGCTTTTGCTACCAGTCGTTATCGGCATGGGCAGATGAAACATTACGAACCGAGTCGTTTTTTAGATGAAATTCCAGTGGAAAGTACAGATGCTTTGGGTGGGCTGAAATCGGTAAGACGTGAGTCAAATGCGCCACAAACAGCGCGTGTATCAGGCAATTTCAGCCGTCAGGTGACCCCTCAGTTAAATATCAATACGGCGGATTTCAAGGCGGCAAAGCCAGAAGAGATTGAAATTGGCAACAAAGTTTTGCATTTGAAATTTGGCGAAGGAAAGGTTGTCGCTATTGAAGGCGCAAAAGGCAACCAAATAGCTACCATACATTTTAAGGAATTAACAGAGCAACCGCAACGGAAAATTATGTTGAAATTTGCTAAGTTACAGATATTGTAAATTACTTATTTTAAAACAATTACGCATGAAACGGGTTGTTATATAGCAAAATGGCACTATCAGCTAAATAATTTGCCTTTCATTAACATAAAAGACTATTCGTAATCATACATAATTCCTATTTAATAACGTTCTTTGATAAAATTTTAACTAACGCAAAATAACTTTATAGTGAAAAAGACTTTAACATTTCTCGCAGTTCTATTTTTTTTAACTGCCGCTCAAGCAACACCTTATGCTGTGAAGGCAGATTCGCTTCCAACCGTTTTTGCTCTTGGTCAATATGACGGGCAGCCTTTTGAGAGTTTAAAGGCTGATCATGAGACACAACTACTAGCCGTATGTCGGAAAGATATGGAAATGGCTTATTATTTATGGGTTCATGTTTTAAAACACATTGAAACTGAATCTGTTAAAACGGGTTTTAATTTGGATGGTGTTAAGTTGTGGCTTTATATTTTTTGGGATAAAGATGGGTCGATTAATAACATTGCTTTTTACCCCAAGCCTAATTCTAAAAATATAAAGAATGAAGATTTGGCTGCTTTTTTGACCAATTTTTGCAAAACATACAAGTTTCCATTGACAGCGGATACCAATTTTTCACATTATAGCACTGCCAATTTCCCTGTTTTAGTTGAAAAGCCTGTGGAGGCATCAACGACAATCAATAGAAAACAGGATTGAAAACGCTTAATATGTGTTTATGAAAAAGGCTGTCTCGAAAGAGCAGCCTTTTTCATTGGGCAGTCATAAAAAAAGCAGCTGCCTTTGTGAGGCAACCGCTGTGTTGAAGGTTGGTTTAAAAGATATTCTAATTAATAATTTTATCATTCGTAAAACCTTCAAGATCATAGACTGTATAGCCCAATCGTCCAGTAGTCCCCGTTATTTCGACGTAATTGTAGCGGAAAAAAAGCCTTGAAAACCGCAAGTCGTCCTTTTTTTTAGCATCAATCCTATTCCTTGTTTGTAATTCTGGGAAAATCTCTGTTTCAAAAAGTTGCCAAACTTCTTGTTCCGTCAACCCACCGAGAATCAATTTCAAGTAAATTGCCTCCCCCTCAGTATAGCTGCGTCTTGCTTGCAAAATAAGGCGTATCTCTTGGGGTTCAAGACGGAGTGTGATCGGCGTATTCACATCATTTATATTATAGATAACGTCTACGCGGCTATTGCCATGAGCCACAATGCTGCCGCTGACACCAACGAGCTTATGGACATCTTTGATATTTTCCGTTAGGCTTGTCTTTTTGTATAAGATTTTTGCAACATCGTTACGGGTGGTTCTTTCAGTAAATGTTTGTATTTGAGAAGGATCAAAAGGCTTATACAATTCACAAATAAAAGCCCCCTCAGTATGCGGTGGCAAAGTTGGCGACAACAACTGCGCTGTTTCGGTCAAATAGGCTGGGCTACAACTTGATGTATTGAAAATGCGATCTGTGCGACGTTGTGCCTCTTTTTCACTTAAACCTGCTTCAAGAAGCGTTGACTTGAATGATGTGAGTGTATATACCCTTTCTTGTTCACCTTCAAAGATGTTAAAATAAGTCAAGGCAAAACGTGAGGCATTGTTTAGTGTTAAGATGGGTAGGGCGGTGTCAGAAGGATTTTGATTAATTGTAAAATGTTGATAATCAAGGTTTTGTTTTGTTAACTCTAAAATAGAATGAGGTACTGAGGGGGTGACAGGTTGTAAGGATAATAAGTCGGATTCGTTTTTTTGGCAACTTATAAAGGACGTGCCAAGAGCCGCTGCAAGGCAGCAAAGTGTTGTAAGTTTTCTCATTGTGTGATAAAGTAGATTAAATGGTTATGAATTTTTGTGTATAAAAGTTGAACATTGGTCTAAAAGTTAGCCATTTGGTTATTTTCAGATCGGGAGGAAATGGGAAAAGAGGTTTTGGTTAAAAGCCTTGATGCAAAAGGTTTGCCAAGTTTTTATGAATTCTAATTTTACTAAAATTCAAAAAACTATGGAAATGTGGCTGAATACTGAGGGGGGCGATATAAATTTGCACAACTTTTTGGCGTAACACACGCTGTCACCAATTATGATTCAAACAAAATGCAAGAAATCCACAACCGTTACAAAAAAATAATGGTCGCCAATCGCGGTGAGATTGCCATTCGTATTCTGCGCGCAGGGCATGAGTTGGGCTTGACCACTGTTGCGATGTTCACTTACGAAGACCGTTATTCGCTTCATCGCTACAAAGCCGATGAGTCCTATCAAATCGGAGCGAATGATGAGCCATTGAAACCTTACCTTGATGTTGAAGAAATCATTCGTGTTGCCAAAGAGAATGGCGTTGAAGCGATTCATCCAGGCTATGGTTTTTTATCTGAAAACGTCAATTTTGCAAGGCGTTGTCGCGAAGAAGGCATTGTTTTCATAGGACCAACCCCTGAAACGATGGAGCGTTTGGGCGATAAAGTCGCTGCCAAAATCGTTGCCAAAGAAGTCGGCGTTCCGATGATTCCTGACTCTCAAAAGGACTTGCCTAATGAGGTGGTCGCTTTGGAAGAAGCCCGCCACGTAGGATTCCCCTTGATGGTCAAAGCTGTTGCAGGCGGTGGTGGTCGAGGTATGCGTGTTGTGCGCGCAGAAGCTGATTTTATCAAGGCGTTTAGAGAAGCAAAAGGCGAAGCAAAAACCGCTTTTGGCAACGATACGATTTTCCTTGAAAAATTTATAGAAAATCCAAAACACATTGAGGTTCAAATACTTGGCGACAATTATGGCAATATGATTCACCTCTTTGAGCGGGATTGTTCTG
Organism: Saprospiraceae bacterium; assembly: GCA_043772905.1. Taxonomy (GTDB): domain Bacteria; phylum Bacteroidota; class Bacteroidia; order Chitinophagales; family Saprospiraceae; genus JAAFJT01. The sequence continues at coordinate 41,869 of JAYVFS010000073.1, forward strand.
TCCAAAGACGTTTTCAAAAAGTCGTTGAAATTGCACCAAGTTTGACGCTTTCACAAGAAGCTAAGGACAAATTATATGCTTATGCAAAGGCAATTTGTGGACATGTCAACTACTCATGTGCGGGAACGGTTGAGTTTTTAGTGGATAAAGATGAGAATATTTACTTCATCGAAGTCAATCCACGTATCCAAGTAGAGCACACGGTTACGGAAGAAATCACTGGGGTTGATATTGTGCGGTCTCAAATTTTGGTTTCGATGGGTTATTCGCTCAACCACACAACTTTACGGATTAACAAACAGGAAGATATTGAATGTTCAGGTTATGCGATTCAATGTCGTATCACGACTGAAAATCCTGTTGATAATTTCAAACCCGATTATGGAACTTTGATTGCATACCGCTCACCGGGTGGTTTTGGCATTCGTCTCGATGCGGGTTCGGCTTATACGGGGGCGCAAATTTCACCGTTTTTCGATTCGATGCTTGTAAAAGTGACGGCTTGGGGGCGTAGTTTCGATGGGGCAGCAGAACGTTTACTGCGGGCTTTGTCCGAATTTAGGATTCGAGGCGTGGAGACGAATATTGGCTTCATGGAAAATGTGTTGCGCGACAAAACTTTCCGCAAAGGGCAGTGTACGGTCAATTTCATTGCTGAACATCCAGAACTTTTGAAAATGCCTCGTCGTCAAGACCGGGGCACTAAAATGCTCCGCTACCTCGCTGAGGTCATCGTCAATGGCAATCCAGACGTGCCTTTTGTAGATAAAAAGCGGAATAATTTATTCAGAACGCCGCAAGTGCCAGCATTTGATGAGACGAAACCGATGCCAAAAGGGACGCGTGACCGCTTACAAGAACTCGGTGCAGAAGGTTTTGCGAAATGGTTGACGGCTGAAAAACAAATCCATTACACCGATACGACTTTTAGAGATGCTCACCAATCGCTGTTGGCAACAAGGGTTCGGACGTATGACATGGCGCAATTGGCAGAGAGTTATGCACAGCATTTTGGGGATAAACTCTTTTCGATTGAGATGTGGGGCGGGGCGACTTTTGACGTGGCTTTGCGGTTTTTGAAGGAATGTCCTTGGAAAAGGCTCGAATTACTGAGGGGTCTGATGCCGAATGTGTTGTTCCAAATGTTGGTACGTGGTTCAAATGGTGTGGGTTATAAGGCTTATCCAGACAATTTGATTGAGAAATTTATTGAAGATGCTGCTGCAAAAGGCATTGATGTTTTCCGTATTTTCGACTCTTTCAACAATATAGATTCGATGCGCACTTCAATCAAAACGATTCGTGAACGCACAGGCAGCATTGCCGAAGCATGTATTTGTTACACGAGTGATTTTACGAATCCGAAACGTTCCAAGTTCGATTTGAATTATTATGTCGAAATGGCGAAGCAGTTGGAAGGCGAAGGCGCACATATTCTGGGCATCAAAGACATGGCGGGTTTGTTGAAACCCTTTGCCGCTGAAAAATTGGTGACTGAATTGAAAAAACATATTTCGATTCCAATTCACTTGCATACGCATGACACGGCTTCGATTCAGTCTTCAACGTATTTGAAGGCGATTGAAGCAGGTGTGGATGTGATTGACGTGGCAATGGCTTCTATGTCGGGCTTGACTTCGCAACCGAATTTCAACTCGATTGTGGCGATGATGCAAGGACATGAGCGTGAAAATAAAATGGATTTGCACCTTTTGAATAAGTTTTCAAACGTTTGGGAAGACATTCGCGAGTATTATTATCCTTTCGAATCAGAACTGAAAGCAGGTACAGCAGAGGTGTATGACCATGAAATTCCGGGCGGACAATACTCGAACTTGCGTCCACAAGCGCGGTCATTGGGTTTAGAAGCGAAGTTTGAAACGGTAAAGCAGAACTACCACATCGTCAACGAAATGTTTGGCGACATTGTGAAAGTAACGCCTTCGTCGAAAGTTGTCGGCGATATGGCTTTGTTTATGACCGCCAATGGTTTGACAAAAGACGATGTTTTACTGAGGGGGTCAAATTTGGCATTTCCAGAATCGGTCAAAGAAATGATGCGCGGTGATTTGGGTTTGAATCCAGGTGGTTTTCCAGAAGACATTCAAAACGTGATTTTGAAAGGAGAAAAGCCGAACGACAAGCAGCCCAATGAATATTTACCACCGATTGATTTTGAAACAGAAATGACCTTTTTCAAAAATAAATTTGGCGAATATGTCCACGACCTCGACTTCATAAGCTGGCAATTGTATCCAAAAGTTTTTGAAGATTACAACAACCATTTTGAAGAATTTGGTGCGGTTAGAAACATTCCAACCCCTGCGTTTTTCTACGGATTGAAGCACAATGAAGAGATTTTGATTGAAATTGACAAAGGAAAGTCTATTCTCATCAAGTTTCTAAACGTCAGCGAACCGAACGAAGCAGGTGAACGCACCGTGTTTTTCTTACTAAATGGTCAAACGCGTTCCATAACGGTCAAGGATAAAAAAGTCGAAACGAAAATTGCAGCCCATAAAAAAGTGGCAACGAAATTCGACATCGGCGCACCGCTACAAGGCTCAATCAGCCGCATCATTGTCAAAGAAGGCGAAGAAATTGCCGTTGGCGCACCGCTTTTTATCATCGAAGCGATGAAAATGGAGTCAACCATTACTTCTCCGATTGCGGGTAAAGTGCATAGAATCCACTTACCTGAAAAAACTTTGGTGGAACAGGATGATTTGATTGTGGAGTTGGTGTAATGTAACGTCAACTTGTATTTGGCGCATACAAAAAGCCTTGCAAAGTCATTTTGCAAGGCTTCTTTATTTTAAAATCGTGTCAATCAGAAGACCGATCGCGTCAATCTAAGACGCGATCGTGTCAATCAGAAAACCGATCGCGCCAATCAAAGAAGCGATCGCGTCAATCAAAGAGGCGATCGTATCAATCAGAAGACCGATCGCACCAATCAAAGAGGCGATTGTTTCAATCAGAAGACCGATCGCGTCAATCAAAGAAGCGATCGTGTCAATCAAAAGACCGATCGCGCCAATCAAAGAAGCGATCGTGTCAATCAGAAGGCAAATTGATCCAATAATCCACTATTAGGCAGGTCTCAAATGGAGACCTCATCGGCAATCTCTTACAAATTCTCAAGCTATTCACTTTTTTTTAATCTGTTTTACAATGTTTTATTAATTTTAGCCCTTTATTTATTTTCATCAAATCTAAGCCGTCAACTCAAATAATAAAAATACCAAACGCATCTTCATCAACTTATGGACAACAAAAAAACTTTCCAAACGGTACTCAACGCCTTCCGCAAATACGCTTTTTCAGAACGTGACAAAGGCGACAAGTTCGAGCGACTCATGCAAGCCTATTTGCAGACCGACCCTTATTATGCCAATCGCTTCAAACACGTTTGGATGTGGAATGACTTTCCTTCTAAAAAAGATTTTGGTGGACGTGACACGGGTATTGACTTGGTCGCATTGTCGTATTCAGGCGATTATTGGGCGATTCAGTGCAAATGTTATCAAGAAACGGCGACGATTGACAAAGCAGAAGTAGATTCCTTTCTTTCGACTTCAAGTAAGCATTTTATAAGCGAAAATTTAGATACGGTGAATTTTTCGCACCGTCTTTGGATTTCGACAACCAATAAATGGGGTGGCAATGCCGAAGAAACCATTAGAAATCAAAAACCGCAAGTCAGTCGTATCAGCCTATCGCAACTGCAAGACAGTCCCGTTGATTGGGAAAAATTAGAAACGGGTATGTCGGGCGAAGCGGCACGGACGGCTAAAAAAACGATTTTCCCTCATGTCTATCAAATGCGCGATAAGACAATTGACCATTTCAAAGAACAGGATAGAGGTAAACTCATCATGGCGTGTGGTACGGGCAAAACAATTACTTCTTTAAAAATTGCTGAAAAACAAGCTAATGGCAAGGGTTTAATTCTTTTTCTCGTGCCTTCGATTGCTTTGTTGGGGCAAACTTTAAGAGAATGGACTGCACAAGCAAATAGTGACATCAATGCGATTTGCATTTGCTCCGATGCTGGTGTGAGTAAAAAACAAACGAAAAATGAAGACTCCGATGGGTACAGCACTATTGACTTAGCCTTACCCGCTTCTACTGATATTAAAAGTATTGTCAAGCAATTCGACGCGTTGAATGTCCTCAAAAAGGACGCTATGACCGTCGTGTTTTCCACTTATCAATCCATTGATGTTATTGCAGAAGCTCAAAAGGTATTGATTCAAAAAAACAATCCTTTGTCCGTTTTTGACCTCATTATTTGCGATGAAGCGCATCGGACAACGGGTGTGACTTTGGCAGATAGTGACGAATCCACTTTTGTCAAAGTCCACAACAACGATTTTTTACAAGCTAAAAAACGCTTGTATATGACTGCAACGCCCCGTTTGTTCAACGACGATTCAAAATCAAAAGCCGCACAAGCCGATGCTGTCCTTTGTTCGATGGACGACCCCTCAGTATATGGTGACGAAATCCATAGAATTGGCTTTGGCGAAGCCGTTTCCAAAGGTTTATTGGCTGATTACAAGGTGTTGATTCTCACTTTGAGCGAAGGCGATATACCACCTGCGGTTCAAAAAATGATTGCAGACGACTCGAATGAAATTAATACCGACGATGCGTCTAAACTCATTGGCTGCATCAATGCTTTGTCAAAACAAATTCTCGGTGATGCAGGACTTTTGAAAGATACTGACCCTGAACCCATGCGCCGTGCTGTGGCTTTTTGTCAAAACATCAAAGCGTCTCAGAAAATTACCAATAGTTTCAACGAAACACGCGATGTTTATACCGATTCATTGCCCGATGAAAAAAAAGAACGCATCGTATCCGTTTATTCCGACCACGTTGACGGTACGATGTCCGCACCTAAAAGAG
>JAYVFS010000074.1:0-46706 GCA_043772905.1 Saprospiraceae bacterium
GAAGCGATTTCTGAATACACTTCGCTGCCCCGTCAAGAGGCTTTTGACATCGAATATTGGTTGTTAGAAGAAGCAAAATTGCAGCGTATGCCTAAGCCAAAACCGTTGTCAGGTCGTGTGGCTTTGGTAACGGGCAGTGCGGGTGGCATTGGCAAAGCAATTGCAAAAAAGCTCGTTACTGAGGGGGCTTGTGTGATTTTAAACGACATCAACGAAGAGCGTTTGGAAGGTGCAAAATCAGAATTTATCAAGACTTTTGGTAGAGATGCGGTTGCCACAACGCTACTTGACGTAACAAATTCAAACTCAATTGCAGACGCTTTAGAGAACGCTTGTTTGGCTTTTGGCGGCGTGGATATTATCGTCAACAATGCGGGTATCAGTTTGTCAAAACCTGTAACAGAACATACGATTGCGGATTGGGATAAGGTTTATGATATATTGGTCAAAGGCCAATTCCTCGTGAGCCGTGAAGCGGTTGAAGTGATGCGTAAACAAGGTTTTGGGGGCGATATTGTCAATATTGTATCCAAAAATGCCGTTGTTTCAGGGCCAAACAACTTAGCTTATGGTTCTGCAAAAGCAGCACAAGCGCACGGCACACGTTTGTTAGCGGCTGAATTAGGCGCAGATAAAATACGTGTGAATATGGTTAACCCTGATGCCGTTATCGCTGATTCCAATATTTGGGCTGGCGGTTGGGCAGAAGGTCGTGCGAAAGCGTATGGCATTACAGTCGCGGAATTGCCCGCATATTATGCCAAACGGACGCTTTTGAATGAAATTATTTTACCCGATGATATTGCGAATGCCACGTTCGCTTTGGTAGGCGGCTTACTGAATAAATCAACAGGTAATGCGATTAATGTAGATGGCGGTGTGGCGATGGGCTTTTTGCGTTAATTTTAGGGCTTTTCTGACACGAATTTCACAAATTACACGAATTAATATAAGGGGTTTTCATGCTTTTTAAGTCTGAAATTTTAGAAATTGTAAAAAAAACAATTCGTGTAATTTGTGAAATTCGTGTCGGCTAACGCATTATAAAATATTTGGATAAAACATAAACAATATGAACCGTCTATTTTTCAGTCTATTTTTTCTAAGTGTTGTTCACCAAATCACAGCGCAAGACTTTTTTCAAAAAGAGCGCAAAATTTGGGCGACAAAAGCGGAGGCGTTTAAACCGAAGCTCATCGAAACGACAAAAAAGCCGCTTCGAGCTGTGACGATGGTGAAGGACGAAAAGGCTTTTCAAGGCTGGAAAATAGACAAAACGGCTTCGATTGACACGGTTTTTTCTAAATCGTTAAAAAAACAATCGGGTGTTATTCTCGATTTTGGCGAACATTTGACGGGTTATTTTAGCTTCAAATTGGTAGAAACAAGAGGTGTGGCAGACGCACCTTTGCGTTTCAAGTTGACATTTGGCGAAGTGCCCGCAGAGGTCAATACGCCTTTTGACCCTTACAATCAAGGCATGAGTCGGGCATGGCTGCAAGATGAAATCATGACCGTTACAGAATTGCCTGCGGTGGTGACGATTCCACGCCGTTTGTCCTTTCGATATGTGAAAATAGAATTGTTGGGCTCGTCGGCTTATTTTGATTTTAAAATTGCCGATGCTTATTGCAAAGCGACAACTGCGGTGGTTACTAAACTGCCTAATTTGTCGCCAAAAACATCTGAAATAGTATCAAAAATTGATAAAATTGCTGCAAATACGCTCAAAGAATGCATGCAAACGGTCTTTGAAGATGGCCCTAAACGCGACCACCGCCTGTGGATTGGCGATTTGTATTTGCAATCCATGGCGAATAATTATTCTTTTAAAAATTACAACCTCACAAAACGATGTTTGTATCTTTTAGCATCACTTTGTACTGAGGGGGGGTATTTGCCTTCCAATGTTTTTGAACGACCAACGCCACACAATCAAAAAGGTGCGCCTTTTTTGTTTGAGTATTCGTTGTTATACAATCCGTTGCTTTTAGATTATTTAAAAGCGACAAATGATAAAGCAACAGTTGAAGAGTTGTGGGTGGTCGCTAAAAAGCAATTGGACAATCCTAAAAAATTTCTGTTAGAAAATGGGCTTTTTGATAATACGGCGGCAGCAAAAAGTGGTTGGTGGATATTCGTTGATTGGAAAGAGGATTTGGATAAACAGGCGGCACTTCAAGGCATTATCATTATGTCGCTGCGCAAAACGTTGGAATTGGCAAAATTGTTAGGCAAAGAAAAAGAAGTGTCGGAATTGCCTAATTTGATTGAAAAAATGACAGAAGGCGCAAAAAAGCAGCTTTTTGATGCCCAAAAAGGCGTTTTTGTGAGTGGAAAAGACAATCAAATTTCTTATGCCTCGCAAGCATGGATGGTGTTAGCTAATGTTGTGGACAAAGAAACTGGCAAAAAAGCCTTGATAAATGCCTTGAAACAAGAGAATGTTGTCAAGCCTGGTGGACCTTATTTGATGCATTATTATGTTGAAGCGATGATTCAAGTCGGTATGCAGCAAGAGGCTAAGGACGAATTGGTGCGCTATTGGGGTGATATGGTAGAAAAAGGAGCGGATACATTTTGGGAGGTTTTTGACCCCAAAAATGATTTTATTTCACCTTATGGCTTTTATCCGATGAACAGTTATTGCCATGCGTGGAGTTGTACGCCTTTGTATTTTATAAGGAAATATCCTGAAATTTTTCAGAAATAGCCTTGAAAAGCCGTTTTTACTGAGGGGGTATTTTCATTTTGGAAATAGAAGAATGACGGTTATAAAATCGCTGAATTTGGTAAAATCGCTTTCGTTGTGCGTGAAAATGTAGGGGATATTGTAAACAAACATCGTTGCAGCGAGGTAAAAGTCATAGGTATCTTTATATGTTGTCAATAATGGAAGTAAATTAAACCATTGAGTTATTACATCTTCGTTTTCATAAATAACATTGAATTGATGACGAAAACGTGCAACATTTCGTATTGTTTTAGCCGTTTCAGTAGCTAAATCTAATTTGCAAAAAGCGGCATTTCTCAAAGAGAATTCAGTGTATTCACGAATAATTTGTCCGCTAATATGTAGTGTATTTTTTTGTGATAGCAATTCACCCATTCTCATAAGAGATTGTTTCCCATTCACGGAACTTTTGTCATTGCCATAATAAAGAATATTTGTATCAACTAAAATACGAGAATTAGAGACGGTCGATAAAGTTGTCTTCATAGATAGTGTAGCGATTAAAAATTATATCAGTTGGAACTGGAATTTGTTCCATTTCCGCAATTGGATTGACAGGAATAGGCTCCATATCCGCGAGCGGGTGACGAAAAGGCGGTTTTTCAGCCGCTTCAAATTTTTGAGTATTTTCCTTAATAACGACTTGTTTCTCTTGTTTTTTCAATAGAGAATTGAGAAAAATGCGTAATTCTTCCATGTTTTCAGGACTTAGAAGATTAATACTGTTGATTATTGTAGTATCCATTTTTTTAAATTTTAAGACAAAATAAGTCAAATTTAAGGAAAAATACAAATTTTACTGAGGGGGTATCAGTCCTCTTTTTCGCCTTCAATACCTTTTGTTTTTTCTTTATCGTGTATAAGATGTAGATAATTTTCTTTCGATACGACAATCGTATTTTGAACTGTTTCAAATCGTTTTCGAGCTTCACCTGCGGCACTGCCTCCTTTCAAAGCTGCATCGTGATTCTCTGTAAAACCTTGTGCATCAAGGCTCATAGCGTTTAAACGAGTCGCTTCTTCGCCCAATGCACTGAAAATGAGTTCAAGCGGCGTCATGTGGTCTCGAAGGTTTTCTTTTGCTAAATTTTTGTATTGACTGTGTTGAGAAGGCGTTAAGCCAAAAGTGGCTTTGGCAATTTCAGCCGTTAAAATCGAGTATTCTTGACCTTCTTTGACACCGCGTTTTTTCCATTCATCGGTCAAGCGTTTTCGGGCTTCGATGCTTTGTTGGCGGCGTTCAATCCATTCGTCGGAATAGCCTTTTAAACGGTAGTAGTCAATGCTGCGTTGGGCGGCTAGTTCAGGGTTTTCTATTTCTTCAAGACGTTCTTTGCCAACATTGGCGAGCCACATTTTGAAAGGCTCGGCTTTGGGTGACGGAATGGACATGATGAGGCGAAGTACCCCCTCAGTATTGGCGCAATTCATTTTTTGTTTGCCGCCTTCAGTCATAATTGAAAGGGGGGTAGAGATTTTCACCCCCCCTTCAAAAAGTTCAGGGTCTCGTTTTTTCATATCTTTCCAATACTGTTTGACATTCGTTGTATTGGTTAAGATTTGAATAATATCATTGACGACAAACCACCATTCGTCTTGGTGCCATTCTCGGCGAACTTTGTTTTCTTGAAAAAGGGCGATGTTTTTATTTTCCATTTGAAAATGTACAGTTTAGCGGTTCTAAAATTCCTTACAAAAGCAAAGGTAAACAACCAAATAGTTTCAAACAAATTTATTTTAAAGTCATAACAATCATTCCTCAACCAAAATTCTGCGACAAGATATGCAAATCGAAAAATATCAACTCGACGCTCACAATGAGCAACATTATGCAAGGCATAAAAAACGCCTTGACTTTTTGACTTCTGAAATCGAAGGAGAAAGAGCTATTTTACAAAAACTGATTGATTTCCAAATCGCTATTCCGTCATGGGCTTTGGGTACAGGCGGCACTCGTTTTGGACGTTTTTCAGGCGGCGGCGAACCCCGTTCTTTGGAAGAAAAAATTGAAGACGTGGGCTTATTACACGCTTTAAACAAGTCAAGTGGGGCGATTTCGTTGCATATTCCATGGGATATACCTGAAAATGCAGCAGCAACACGGGCTTTGGCAGCGCAACATGGTTTGGCTTTTGATGCCGTCAATTCCAATACTTTTCAAGACCAAAAGGACCAAAAATTGAGCTATAAGTTCGGTTCGTTGCAACATACCGACCCCGCAGTACGCAAGCAAGCGGTTGAGCACAATATCGAGGTCATTCGTCAAGGCATTGAATTGGGTTCAAAATCCATAACTATTTGGTTATCAGACGGTTCTAATTTCCCAGGGCAGTTGAATTTTAGAAAAGCCTTTCAAAATACCTTAGAAAGTTTGAAAGAAATATACGCAGCGATGCCCAAAGATTGGAAAATGTTCATCGAATACAAATGTGCAGAGCCTAATTTTTACTCTATGACAGTTGGTGATTGGGGTCAATCACTGCTTTTTGCAAGCAAATTAGGTGACAGAGCTTATACGTTGGTTGACTTGGGACACCACTTGCCGAATGCTAATATTGAACAAATTGTTGCATTGTTGTTGATGGAAGGCAAATTGGCGGGTTTCCATTTTAATGATTCAAAATATGGTGATGATGATTTGACGGTTGGTGCTATCAACCCATATCAGTTGTTCTTGATTTTCAATGAGTTAGTTGAAGGAATGGACGCTCGTGGTATGAATCATTCGACAGATTTAGGTTGGATGATTGATGCCTCGCACAATGTCAAAGACCCTTTGGAAGACCTGTTGCAGTCCGTTGAAGCCATTATGCAGTCTTATGCAAAATCGTTGTTGGTTGATAGAAAAGCCTTGAACAAAGCGCAAGCGGCAAATGATGTCGTGCGTTGTCAAGAGATTTTGCAAACGGCTTATTTGACGGATGTACGTGCCTTAGTTGCCGAAGCACGATTGAAATCAGGTGGCGCATTAGACCCCCTCAGTATTTACCGCGATTTGAAGGTGCGTGAGCAATTGATTGGTGAACGTGGTGCGGTGGCGGTGGCAACTGGACTTTAATTTTAATGTAACACATAGTCATATAGGACACATAATTTTATTTTATAAATAATTGTAAATCAAAAAACTATGTGTCCTATGTGACTATGTGTTAATCCAAAACTTTAATATTATGCAATCCGTTATAGCCATTTTCGACATTGGAAAAACCAATAAAAAACTGTTTCTCATTGACGAACAGTACCGCATTGTTTTAGAAAAAACAGAGACATTCGCTGAAACAACTGACGAAGATGGTGAGGCGTGTGAAGATTTAGCGAAGCTGACAGATTGGGTTTTGACCTCATTTGGAGCCGTTTTGAATGACAAATCTTATGACATTCAAGCCGTTAATTTTTCAGCTTATGGGGCTTCGTTTGTGCATCTCAATACTGAGGGGGTGCCAATTACGCCACTTTACAACTATTTGAAGCCACTTTCAGAGGTTTTAAAAAAACAGTTTTATGAAGATAATGGAGGAGAAGCGTCATTTTCGAGACAGTCGGCATCGCCTGTTTTGGGCAATCTCAATTCAGGTATGCAGTTGTATCGGTTGAAATATGAGAAGCCTGACGTGTTTGATAACGTTAAATATTCGCTTCATTTGCCGCAATATTTGAGTTATTTGTTGACCAAAAAAACATATACAGATATTACGAGTATCGGTTGTCATACCAATTTATGGGATTTCGATAAAAATCAATATGCCGATTGGGTAGGAGAGGAGGGTGTTTTGGAAAAGCTATCACCTGTTTTTCCGTCTGATGCAGTCGTTGAAATCCAGCCCCCGACCCCAGAGGGGAGCAATCACAACACACGACTTGCGTCTCAAAACTCTTTAAAAATTGGTGTTGGTTTGCATGATAGTTCGGCGGCATTAATTCCTTATTTGAGCAGTTTTCAAGAGCCTTTTTTATTGATTTCAACAGGGACGTGGTGTATTTCCATGAATCCATTTAACAATACACCGTTGACCGATTTTGAATTGGAAAATGACTGTTTGTGTTATATGACTTATGAAGGGAATCCTGTCAAGTCAGCACGAATTTTTGCTGGATTTGAACATGAGGAACAGACACAACGCATTGCAAAACACTACAATTTGCCTACGGATTTCTATAAAACAATAGATTTTGACCCCAAAATCATTGGAATACTGAGGGGTCGGAATCGAGCGATTTTGCGTGGTTTTGTTCCTGCAACAGTACGGACAAATTCCGTTTTTGTGCAACGTGATTTATCTGATTTGGAAACGGTTGACATGGCATATCATCAACTAGTATTGGATTTGATGGCGCAACAAGTGGCTTCAACGCGCTTGGTATTGAATGATGAAACTTCCGTTCGGCGTATTTTTGTAGACGGGGGTTTTTCTAAAAACCCTATTTATATGAATCTTTTGGCGAGTCAATTTCCTGAAATAGAAGTGTTTGCGGCATCTGTGGCGCAAGCAACGGCTATCGGTGCTGCCTTAGCAATTCATACGCATTGGAACACGCACGCAGCACCGAGTAACTTGATTGATTTGAAATATTATGCCTCGTGAATTAACGTCGGCAGGGTTTCAAACCCTGCCGACGTTGAAGGGTCGAGGTACGAACAAACATAAATCCCATTATTGATTTTAAAAATCCGTGCAATTCGTAGCTCGGAAAAATGTATTATTTTATGAAAAAGCAACACTTTTTATTCATCATCTGCTTTTTATTGGGATTTACACAGTGTGTTCCATCCCAAAAATTGCCTAAGAAAAAGAAAACATTAGCGGCAATGACGCTTGCCAATGACTATTTTATGAAAAAATGGTCAGATGTCGGCAAGCCGATTGTAACAAACAGAGAACGCCCAAGTAATATCTGGACACGTGGTGTTTATTACGAAGGGTTGATGGATTTGTACAAAATTGATGCGCAAAAACGGTATTTGGACTATGCTGTGTCGTGGGGAGATTTTCACAAATGGGGCTTGCGCAACGGCATCACAACACGCAATGGCGACGACCAATGTTGTGGACAGACCTATATTGATTTGTACCTTTTGGATAAAAAAGAAGAACGTATCCACGATATCAAAGCCTGTATGGACAATATGATCAATTCTGATAAAGTTGACGATTGGTGGTGGGTCGACGCTTTGCAAATGGCGATGCCTGTTTTTGCTCAATTGGGTGTGATTTATAACGATAATCGCTACTACGAAAAGATGTTTGAGATGTACGATTACACCAAAAACAAGCATGGTGACAATGGTTTGTTCAACCCGAGTGAGGGGTTGTGGTGGCGTGATAAGGATTTTGATGCACCATATAAAACACCTGCGGGCAAAAATTGCTATTGGTCGAGAGGAAACGGTTGGGTGGTTGCGGCATTGGTTCGGGTATTGAATGTTATGCCGCAAGATGCACCACATTATGACGAATATTTGAAAATGTATTTGACGATGATGGAAGCTCTACTGCCTTTGCAACGTGCGGATGGTTTTTGGAATGTCAGTTTGACCGATGAAACGGATTTTGGTGGTAAAGAACTATCGGGAACGGCTCTTTTTGCTTATGGCATGGCGTGGGGTATTAATTTTGGTTTATTGGAAAAGAAAAAATACCACCCCTCAGTATCAAAGGCATGGAATGGCATGATGAAGGACTGTGTGCATCCAAACGGATTCTTAGGATTTGTGCAAAGTACAGGAAAAGAACCGAGTGACGGGCAGCCTCTTGCTTATGATAAAATACCTGATTTTGAAGATTTTGGCTTAGGGTGCTTTTTGTTGGCGGGCAGTGAGGTGTATAAAATGAAATGATGTTTTTTGTCATTCTGAACGCAGTGAGAGAATCTAAATGATTGATTTTCAGGTTCTTTCACTGCGTTCAGAATGACAAAAAAGTTTATAAAGTAGAATTGCGGATATGCAAATCCGATTTCAGAATAATATCTTCGTTGGGAATTGCAAATCGTTTTTTATCCAAATGTTTAAACAAAACAGTAGCGGCTTGCTTGCCTATCTCAAAAGCAGGTTGAGTGATGGTAGTCAACGATGGATTGAGCAAGTCGGCGGTTGTTAAATTAGAAAAAGTAACCACCTTTAGTTTTTTAGGGATATTGATATTCAATTCTTTACACACATCGTAGGTATGGATGGCGAGTTTTTCGACAGTTGCAAAAATACTGCAAGGCTTACGAGGTGATGTTAGCAGCGTTCGGATTTTGCTGATACTGAGGGGGTCGTCGTTGCTACATTCTATCATCCAATCGGGATTTAGAGGTATATCATATTTAGCGAGGGCTTGCAAATAACCTGATTTTCGCTTTGTTTCTATGGACAAATGGTCGGTCATTGACAAACAAGCGATACGGCGGCAACCGTTTTTTATTAAGTGTTCAGTGGCTTTAAAGCTGCTTTCGAAATCGTCGGTAATGATTCGGGTTGTTTCAATCTCTGGACAAACACGGTCAAAGAAAACGATGGGCATACCGTTTTTATGGATTTCTTGAAGATGCGTATAGTCTCGTGTGCCAACTGAAACAGACATGAGAATGCCGTCCGTCCTGCCATTTTGAAAATAATTAACAATGCTCAATTCGCGCTCATAGTCTTCGTGACTGAGGTATATTAATACGTGATAGTTTTTCTCGCGTGCTACGGATTCGATGCCATTTATGACTAATGTAAAAAAATTATTGGCTATTTCAGGAATCACAACGGCAATGGTTTGGCTCGATTGACGACGCAGGCTACTGGCATAAGGGTTAGGTGTATAATTCAACTCTTCTGCTAATGCACGAACACGTATTTTCGTTTTTTCACTGATTTCCCAATCGTCTCTCAAAGCACGGGAAATGGTCGAAACGGATAAGTTCAGTTCTTTTGATAAATATTTTAAGTCAATTTTAGACATTCTATTGTTTTTAGCAAATTTAGAAGAATTCATGGTTTTCAAAAGTATTTCCGAAAACGTTTTCGTTGATTTATATAAGGCTACCTGCTAAAATTAAATTCATTACCCTTAGCTTTGTTGAAATTTTAACAACTAAATTCAAAGTAATGGGCAAACAATATTTTAAAAATGTCGCTTTTGGTAAAACAAAAACAAAGATCTTAGGCTGTCTGCTAATGGCACTCTTGCTTTCATGTTCTTCGAGTAAAGTATCAAAAAGTTCAGTTCAACCTTCATTGGGTTCAAGGACAGTTGAAATACTGAAAGTAAATGGTGTACAATTCAAGGATTTGAATAAAAACCACAAACTCGATAAGTACGAAGACTGGCGTTTGCCCACAGACGAGCGCGTTCAAGACTTGATTGCTCAAATGACGATTGAGGAAAAAGTGGGGTTTATGCTGATTAGTACAACCCGTATGGCAGGCGACAATGTATTTGGACCAAGCAATCCGAATGCACAAAAGACGGAAATTACAAGCGGTTTTAATGAAGAAGACGTTGTTTCAGATGTC
Source organism: Saprospiraceae bacterium (assembly GCA_043772905.1). GTDB lineage: Bacteria > Bacteroidota > Bacteroidia > Chitinophagales > Saprospiraceae > JAAFJT01. The sequence goes on from JAYVFS010000074.1 coordinate 10,221, forward strand.
AATATGTTCACCCGCAAGCCGCTACCCTATCCGCAAATGAGCACATCGGGTACGACAAAAGGTGTGATGGAACGCCATTTACGCCATTTTATATTGAGGGCGAATACACCCGCGAAAGTGATGGCGGAATGGGCTAACAATCTACAAGCATTGTGCGAAACTTCACGGCTGGGTATTCCTGCAATTGTCGCCTCTAATCCACGTAATCATGTGACAACCGATGCGTCTGTTGGTTTGAGTGTGGGAACAACGGTTTTTTCAAAATGGCCTGGTGAATTGGGTATTGCAGCGATGCGTGACCTCAAATTGACTCGTGAATTTGCGGAAATTTCTGCCAAAGAATGGTGTGCCGTCGGTCTGCGGAAAGGCTATCAATACATGGCAGACATGGCAACGGAACCGCGTTGGCAACGTGTGGAAGGTACTTTTGGCGAAGATGCAGACTTGACATCGAGCATCATCACGGAAATCGTTTTGGGTTTTCAAGGGACGACATTAGGTAATCATTCAGTGGCTTTGACGACCAAACATTTCCCAGGCGGCGGACCCCAAGTGGGCGGTCAGGATTCACATTTTGAATGGGGCAAATTTGCGCATTATCCAGGCGGCATGTTTGAGTATCACCTCAAACCCTTCAAGGCAGCGATTGCTGCGGGTACATCTTCCATCATGCCTTATTATTCTGCACCGAAAGGAAAAGAGTTTGAAGAAGTCGGTTTTTCTTATAACAAAGCCATTATTCAAGATTTACTGAGGGGTCAACTCGGTTTCAAAGGCATCATCAATTCCGATACAGGTCCCATTGATATGATGCCGTGGGGTGTTGAAAAATTGACGATACAAGAGCGATATCAAAAAGCACTGTTGGCGGGCGTGGATATTTTTTCTGGTACTGCTGACCCAACTTTATTGCTTGAAGTCGTCAAAAAAGGCATGGTGACGGAAGCACGTATCAATGAATCTATTGCCCGTTTGTTGAAAGAAAAATACGCATTGGGCTTGTTTGAAAATCCTTATGTAGATGTGGCGGGGGCTGAAAAATTGGTGGGCAATGCCGATTTTCAAAAAAGAGCGGACTTAGCTTTGCGAAAATCAATTGTTTTGTTGCGTAATGATGCGAAATTACTACCCCTCAGTATCAACAACAGTAAAAAGACAAAAATTTACTTTGAATCTTATTTTGATAGTGGTAGAGATTCTATCCCTTCAAAAGCCCTACAACCTGTTGGCTACAATGCCAATATTGAATTTGTAAAAACCAAAGAAGCGGCTGATGTGGTTATTTTATGGCTAAAACCGACCGCTTCAACGCGCGGCTTGTTTGGTTCAAAAGGCGACCCGATTGATTTGAGTTTATCAAAAAATAGAATCAATGTGGATTATGTGAATAGTGTAATGGCTTCAAAACCAACGATTTTAGTGCTTAATTTTACAAGTCCATGGGTGATTAACGAAATTGATAAAGGCAATGCCAAAACGGTTTTAGCGACTTTTGGTACAACACCTGACGCTGTTTTAGATATTGTCACAGGGGCATTTAAACCAACAGGCAAAATGCCGTTTACAACGCCTGTTTCTCAAAAAGTGGTGGAAGAAAACCAATCAGATGTGCCAGGTTTTAAGAAAGGAAAGGACTATGCTTTGTTCAAATTTGGCGATGGGTTGACATATTAACCCCTCAGTATTTGAAATCAAAAAATTCAATTGAAATATCAAAGGGTTTCGATATATCTTATAAAATTTACGGAAACGTTTCCGTAAATTTTATAAGACTACTTGCCGAATTGATGTATATAGTTATTAGATTTGCTGAAATTATATGAAATCAATTCAAGCTAGTAGGCAAACAATATTTTAAAAACTTCGCTTTCAGTAAAACTAAAATCAAATTTTCAATAAATAGGATAATAGACTTTGAATATTAAAATTTGCCTTAAGCTACACCACTTCCCCTCAGTATAGAACTTAAAAATGTACTTTTTGTAATGTTATAATGTACTTTTTGATATTTTCTTATGCATAATCGTAATTATGACAATTAAAAAGGGGCGAAGTGTAATATTATTAGTTGATTTGCTCAATTATTCATTTTAAAATTCTGCTAATAAACAAAATTTCCAATTTATATATTAAACAAGTTATTTTTTAAAAAATAATTTTTTAAAACTAAACAACTCTCTAGAATGAAAAAATGCTTACTCACGCTCAGCACACTGCTGTTCTTTTGCGCATTTGTCACAGCGCAAAACATCAAAGGTACAATCACATCTGATAAAGGTGAACCTTTGGTAGGTGCCAGTATCGTTGTAAAAGGTACGACGAATGGTGCAATTACTGATTTAGATGGCAACTACGCGTTGTCAATCAAAGATGCCAAAGCAACTACATTGGTTTTCTCCTTTGTTGGTTACAATTCACAAGAAGTGGCTATTGCTGGGAAAACGACAATTGACATTCAACTTTCAGAAGGTTCTTCTTTGAATGAACTCGTTGTCGTTGGCTACGGTACTCAAAAGAAAAGCCAGTTGACGGGTGCGATTTCTTCTATTTCTGCAAAACAAATTACAGAAATGCCCATTACCAACGTAGCACAAGCCTTACAAGGTCGTGTAGCGGGTATTGACGTATCGCAATCGGGTAGTAAACCGGGTGCTGTACCAACTATACGTGTACGTGGTCGCCGTTCATTCAGAGCGAGCAACGACCCATTGTATGTCGTTGACGGTATCGCCTTGGGTGGCGGTTTTGAAGACCTTAACCCGAATGATGTTGCTTCAATGGAAATTTTGAAAGATGCGACTGCGACTGCCATTTATGGTGCAAGGGGTGCGAATGGTGTTATTTTGATTACAACCAAAAGAGGTGCAATAGGTGGACAGAAAAAAACAACTGTTAGCTATGATACCTATGTCGGTTCTACAGAGGCACTTGACAAAATAAATTTGTTTACAGGCCCTGAGTTTGCGGAATACATCCGTGAGTCACGTCGGGGTATTGCGTCAGGAAGTACTTATAAAGATGCAGCAGGGAATCTTGTACCATCTGGTAAATCAGATGCTTTTGCAGATTCTAAATTGTTTGAAGCCGTTGAATTAGATGGTATTGCGAACAATCGCACAACTGATTATCAATCAATGCTTTTGCAAAAAGGCATCCAACAAAATCACTCTTTAGGTGTTCAAGGTGGTAATGATAGAACAGCTTTCTATATCTCTGGTAGCTTTTTTAGAGATAAAGGTATTTCTTATGGTTTAGACTATACGCGTATGTCGCTACGTGGTAATATTGACCACAAGATCAATGACAATTTGAAAGTGGGTTTGTCTTCTTACACGATGTACAGTGTCCGTAATGGTAATAATCTAAATCCTTATGGTTTTACATTACAGCAAAACCCACTCGGGAAAGCACGTGATGACCAAGGCAATATCATATTCGCACCAACAAATGATGCGTTGTTGACCAACCCTTTGTCCGAAATCGTACCGGGTGCTCAAATTGATGAGGAAAAACGCTATCGTATTTTTAACAGCCTTTATGCTGAATTGAAAATCATGGATGGTTTGACTTACCGTGTCAACTTTGGTCCTGATTTTACCATCCAACGGGCGGGTCGTTTTGTCGGTAGTTTAACAAATGATCGGAAAGGCGGTGATGCCTTAGCTTCTACCAACGACCGTTTTGGTTTTAACTGGTTGTTGGAAAACATCGTCAATTACGATAAAGCTGTTGGTAAACACAATTTTGGTTTAACAGCTTTACACTCTATTCAAAAAGATAATTTCCAATTCAGCAATGTTTCTGTTCAGGGTGTGCCTGCCGAAACACAAAGTTTCCACAATTTAGGTAATGCCAGTATCGTATTAGGCGTGGGCAGTACTTTGATTGAAAGATCAATTAACTCGTATATGGGTCGTCTTAACTACGATTATGATGGCAAATATTTGTTGACAGCGACTTTACGTCGCGATGGTGCAACGCCATTTGGTGTCAATACGAAGTATGGTAACTTCCCAGGTCTTGCAGTGGGTTGGAACATCAATCAAGAAAATTTCTTGAAAGGCCAATCTTGGCTCGATATATTAAAACTACGCGTGAGCTATGGTTCTGTAGGAAATCAAGCGGTTGCACCTTATCAAACTCAAGGTTTGTTGAGCCGTACATCTTATGCTTGGAACAATACAGCAGCTTTTGGTTACAGACCGAATACGATTGGTAATCCAGATTTGCAGTGGGAGGAATCAACAACTCAAAACATTGGTCTTGATTTCAGTATCTTGAAAGGTCGTGTTTATGGCTCGATTGAAGCGTATAAAGTCAACACAAGGGCTTTGTTGTTGGCTGACCAATTACCACCTTCAATCGGATTTGCATCTGTAACACGTAACGTCGGTGAGACGCAAAACAAAGGTATAGAGTTAAGTATCACAACTGTAAACGTAGATAAAGGCGGATTTAAATGGACTTCTGACATCGTTTTCACAAAAAACAATGAATCTATTATTTCTTTGTACAATGGTAAAATAGACGACTTAGGTAATAAGTGGTTCATCGGAAAACCGCTAACAGCGCATTTTGACTTGAAAAAAGACGGTATTTGGCAAACAAATGAAGCAGATGCAGCAAAAGCATATGGTAGCCGCGTCGGTCAAATCAAAGTCAATGATAATAATGGTAGAGATGCTAATGGTAAATTGACTGGTTTGCCTGATGGAAAAATCAACGCAGATGACCGTGTATTCTTAGGTTCTGAAATTCCAGATTGGAGTGGTGGTATCACTAACCGTTTCAGCTACAAAGGATTTGACTTCTCTTTCATCTTGTATGCCCGTATCGGTCAAACAATTAGAAGTGGTTTCCATGCCAATAACAACCAATTGGCAGGTCGTTATCAGCAAATGAAAGTGGATTATTGGACACCAATCAATCCAACAAATGAGTTTCCACAGCCAAACAAAGACCAAGAGTTCCCAGTAAACAATCAAACATTGTTTTATTTTAATGGTTCTTTTGTTAAGTTAAGAAATATCAACTTCGGTTATACTTTACCGTCAAATTTGACTAAAAAGTTGGGTGTCGAATCTTTACGTTTATTCTCAAGTATTCAACAACCTAAAATTTGGTCAGAATATCGCGATAAGTATAATGGTGTTGACCCAGAAGTAAACGAAGGCAACAGCACCGGCGGTGGTGTAACACCTGCGACAAAAGTCGTAACAGTAGGTTTAAATGTTAAATTCTAAAATGAAGTGCTTGGTTTAGTGCTTAAATACAAAAAGGGCGATGATTTGACCCCCTCAGTATTTAAAGTAAAACCATCATGAAAATTGCTTTAATTAAAAAATTAAAATTTCTTTTAAAATGAAATATAACAATTTTAGAAAATCTATAACAGCATTATGCGTTTTGGCTGTGCTTTTTGTAGGTCAATCGTGTAAAGGTGTCCTTGACGAAGTCGTCATATCTAACATTGGCAATGATTACATCAATACGCCAAAAGGCTTTGGAGATGCTTGTAATGCCGCCTATTCTTCCTTGAGAAACTATTATGGCACGCAGCAAGGACTTACTTTCACTGAGTATGGTACCGATATCTATGCTACGGGTGCTGACGGTGGCTATAAAGGCTTCCACTTTTATGATGCACAACTCAATCCCACAGTGGATTATATTGCCAATATTTGGGACGAAATGTATAGAGGCATCAATACTTGTAATGCAGTCATTGAAAGAGCACCTAAAGTAACGGGTGTGACAGATGCGATAAAAAAGCAACGCGTAGCAGAGATGAAGTTCCTTCGTGGACACTACTATTTCTTGTTGTTGCAACACTTTGGCGGCGTTGATTTGCGCTTAACAGAGACTTTAGCACCGACAAAAGTCGTAACAAGAGCATCTGAAGGCGACATGTACAAAGCCATTCTTGCAGACCTTGAAGCGGCATTGCCTGATTTGGAAGCCAAAAAAGCATCTTCAGATTATGGTCGCGCAACAAAACCTGCATGTGAGCATTTATTGGCAAGAGTTTACTTGACAAAAGGCAATTCTTCTTCAAAAGCCGCGGATGATGTCAGCAAAGCCGCTACTTATGCGTCAAATGTCGTCAACAACACAGCATATGGTTTTTCTCTTTTAGCAGATTTTGCCAGCGTTTTTGATGAAAACAATCAAATCAACAATGAGGTTGTTTTTGCTGTACAATATACTGGTGATCCATTGACTAATGGCGGTGGCAACAACTTACACTTGTTTTTCGGTATGCAATATGACGTACAAGCGGGTATGGTGCGCGATATTTTCTACGGTCGTCCATTCAAGCGTTTACGCCCAACATCTTATTGTTTAAATACAGTATTTGGCGAGCGTGTGAACGATTCTCGTTACAAAAAAACATTTAGAGACACTTGGTTGTGTAATGCACCAGGTACGTTTAGCAACTTTTTTGATAATTCAAAAACAGGCTCTTTGACATTCAAAACAGGTGATACAACGATGTGGATTCCTGGTTTTGAAATGCCTTCAGCTGAACGTGCTGCGAAAAAATTCCAAGTATTGGTGCCAAGCCGTTACGACGAAGCCTTATTCCCAACGTTGCAGAAGTTTTTTGATACAAAACGTCCAGACAGAACGTATGAGCAAGGCAGCCGCGACTATTTTGTTTTCCGTTTAGCGGATACGAAATTGCTCTTAGCAGAAGCCAATTTGATATTAGGTAAAAGGGTCGAAGCCTTAAAGGAAGTCAATGATGTTCGTTCACGGGCAGCATGGCCAGGTAAACAAGCCGCCATGTTAATCACTGACGCTCAATTGAATATGGATTATATCATGGAAGAACGCGCTCGTGAACTAGCGGGTGAGCAAATCCGTTGGTTGGACTTGAAACGTTGGGGCAAACTCGTGGAACGTGTAAAATTATACAATCCACAAGCGGCTGCAAACGTGAAAGACATCCACAACCTACGTCCAATTCCACAAACACAAATTGACCGTGCAGAAGGCGGTGGAACTGCTTTCCCACAGAATGCTGGTTATTAATCTTAAATTGACGGGGTGATTTCAAAATCACCCCGTCAATAATTATACTTACCTCCCCCTCAGTAAAAAAAGCCGTGCTACTCTTTATGGTGCGGCTTTTTTCTTTTCAGGATTAAAACATACCTTTCCCATCAGTATAAACCAGTTTTAATTCATTAAATTTAAAGGAGAAACAGATGGATAGAAATGATAAATTCAAAAAAAGAATAGAGAACAAACTCAATCAACCCAACAAGAAGGCGACAATGTTGCCAAAAGTGGATTTTGATGCCTCTCCTTATGTGGATATGATAATAGACAAAATGACAGAAGAAGATGGGCAGGAGATGACTGATTTTATGGGTGGACTTCTTACCAACCCTCGCTTTGACTTTATTTTTGGAAAATCAAGTGTTTTGAGTACAAATCAAAAGACAAAAGTGGCATTTGCCTTTACGCATCGACTATTAGCACTTCAAGATTTTGACCCTACTCCTTTTTCAAAGGAATTGGCGGGTATGTGGGGTTCACCAGAGTTTGAGCAATTTTGGGTTACGGGTAAAGACGGTGCAAAAACACTCAATTTTGACCTTTATTTTGAGAAATATAATTTCACAAGAGAACAAAAGGCAATGATTATTGAGGATTTTCATGACATTCAAAAATTATTATCCAAACGCAACAGAGTAGCCATAATCATTCCTTTTTTTATCGCTTTGCTCATTGTTGTAGTGCCACCTTTTTACATACCAAATTTTTTACAACGTTTGGGATGGATATCACCCGATGCGGGTTGGGTTATAAAAATCACCATTGGATTAGTGAGTGGTGTTGTGTTATTTTATTTAGCAAAAATTATCTTCACTACATTAGTTGATTATTTATTAAAAAAACAATCTTGATATGAAACCTTTCACTTTTTTACTTTTACTCTCAACAATGATGCTTGCTTGTCAACAGCCTGGCGCAAATACAAATACAGAGGGGGTGCAAAAACAACTGCGCCACGTCGTCATGTTTAAATTCAAAGACAGCACAAGCACCGCCGATATTCAAAAAGTTGAAGCAGCGTTCCGTGATTTACCTTCAAAAATCAAGGAAATCAAAAGCTTTGAATGGGGAACAAACAACAGTCCCGAAGGCTTAAACAACGGATTTACACATTGTTTTTTCCTGACTTTTGCTTCCGAAGCAGACCGTGCTGTTTATTTGCCGCATCCTGACCACAAAGCATTTGGGGCAGTTTTGACACCACATTTGGATAAAGTTATAGTGCTTGATTATTGGGCAGAAAATTAACTTGTAGTGCGGATTTTAATCCGCCAATACATTATTTAGACTAGTGGATTGAAATCCGCGCTACCAAAATAAGGCTATGTTTTTTAAAAAACTACTCATTCTCCTCCTTTTTTGTCCACTTTTACTGAGGGGGCAAACTTACAATACTGCAAAACCGTGGGCATATTGGTGGTGGCTCGGCAGTGCCGTTGATGAACGCGGCATCACAAAGAATTTGGAAGACTTTGCAGGTGCAGGTTTTGGCGGTATGCACATCATTCCTATCTATGGTGTGAAAGGTGAAGAAGCCAAATTTCTACCTTTTTTAAGCACAAAATGGGTCGAAATGCTTGAACATACGGTCAAAGAAGCCAATCGTTTAGGTCTCGGCATTGATATGACAGTCGGTACAGGCTGGCCCTTTGGCGGCAGTCAAGTCACTGAAACCGATGCGGCGAAGTCATTTAAAATTAGAAAAGACGATTCAGGGAAATACGTTTTAGATGTTGTTCCGACAAAACAAAAAGTCAAACGGGCTGCCCCAGGTGCCGAAGGTTGGGTCGTTGACCATTTTGATACAACCGCTTTAAAGCATTATTATGAGCCATTTGATGCCGTTTTTTCTAAAAAAAACATAGGTGTTCGAGCTTTTTACAATGATTCTTATGAGGTCTATGGGGCAAATTGGACACCCGATTTTTTCAAAAAATTCAAATTACTGAGGGGGTATGATTTGGCAGAAAACCTCGATGTTTTGGCTAAGGACACAGCCATAACAGAACGTGAAAAACGGATTTGGTCGGACTATGCCGAAACCCTTTCAGACTTACTTTTAAACGGTTTTACTAAAGAATTTAATCATTTTGCTAAGAAATATGGCAAAATGACCCGTAACGAGTCGCACGGTTCACCTGCCAATATCCTCGATTTATATGCCTTAAACGATTCGCCCGAATCCGAGTTTTTTGGCAGTAAAAACTACAATATTCCACTTTATCGGCAAGACCCTGATTATGAAGAAAGCCGTTTTGGTTTACCAGGTGATATCGTTTTGAAACTCGCCTCGTCGGCTGCAAATGTGGCGGGCAAACGGTTTACGAGTTCAGAAACGGCGACTTGGCTCGGCAATCATTTCAAAGTGTCGTTGTCTCAAATCAAACCGATTATTGACGAATCGTTTTTGGGCGGCATCAACCATATTTTCTTTCATGGCGTGCCGTATTCGCCACCCGATGCACCGTTTCCGGGTTGGTTGTTCTATGCTTCCACAAACTTTAATCAACAAAGCCACTTTTGGAACGCTTTGCCACAACTCAATGGTTACATTGAACGCTGTCAATCGCTTTTGCAAAACACAAAACCTGACAATGACATCTTAGTCTATTTTCCAATTTATGACCTTTGGCACACCGGAGGACGAAATAACAAGACACACCCTTTAGATGTGCATACGATTATCAAACAAGGGATGTTCAATTCGCCTATGGGTCGTTTGGCAAATCAACTCAAAAACGATGGTTATGCCTACGATTTTGTTTCAGATAGACAGCTTATTGCTTCAAAAGCCATTGGAAATCAATTGATTACTGAGGGGGGGCAAAAATACCGCACTGTCGTTGTGCCACCGATTGAATATATGCCTTTGGAGACTTTACGTGCCTTAGAAAAAATGCAAAACGAAGGTGTTCTCATCGTTTTTATGGAAAAATTGCCGCGAACAGTCAATGGCTTTTTTGAATTCGAAAAACGAGAAAATCAGTTCAAAGGCACATTGCGCCGTTTTGTAGCGCATAAAAATGGTTATGCACAAGTCTTTAAAAATCACAATATTAGGAAAGAAAAGATGGCTGAAAAGAGCCTTCAGTTCATTCGCAAAAAAACAGATAATGGTGAATTGTATTTTATAGCGAACCAAGATCAGAAATATAAAAACGACTCGATTCAACTGTCCACAACGGCTGAATCAGTTCAGATTTATGACCCGTTACATCAAACGAAACGATTCATTAATTTTAAAAAAATAGGAAAAGATAAAATTCAGATCCCTTTGAATTTGGTGTCTGGTGAAAGTGTTTTCGTAGAAACTTTCGATGCCTCCTCTTCCCCCCCCCGCCCCAAAGGGGAGTTGAGGTCGGGTAGCTCCCCTTTGGGGCGGGGGGGAAACCCCCAAACTATACTGAGGGGGTCGTGGCAAGTCGATTTCGTGAAAGGCGAACCTACCCTACCCCAGAGTTTTAAAACAGAAAAACTCGATTCGTGGACAGCTTTAAGTGCGGATACGATGGCGCAATATTTCAGCGGTACAGCACGATATACCTTGAATTTCAATGCTTTAGCCAATCAAATTGGTAAAACAGGTTGGCTTGAATTGGGCGATGTTAGAGAAACGGCAGTTGTGAAATTGAACGGTAAAACGCTCGGCACTGCTTGGTGTTTGCCTTTTAGAGTGCCAATTACTGAGGGGGCACTTTTGAAAGGCAATAACAAAATAGAAATAGAAGTGACCAACCTTTCAGCAAATAGAATTCGTTATTTGGACAAAAAAGGCGTTGAATGGCGCAAGTTTTACGACATTAACTTCGTGGATATCAATTATCGCCGTTTTGATGCGTCGAATTGGTCGCCTGTTTCATCGGGTTTGTTGGGTGAGGTGCGGTTAGTAACTTTTGATAAATAAAATCTTAGTTTTTATGAAAAACATAATTTTTACTCTGCTTATGATGCTTATGTCGGTTGATGCTTGGACACAAGATATGCCTCTTTATGAAGGCGAAGTGCCGAACAATAAATCGGGTATTGAAAACCTCGAAAAGATAACTTACGGCGGCGGTATTTTTCGCATTGGCGATGTTTCACAACCCGTTTTGACGCGGTTCAATCCTGCAAAACCGAATGGTATGTCGGTAATTATTTGTCCTGGTGGTGGTTATTCTATTTTGGCAGCGAGCCATGAAGGAACGGAAGTTGCAAAGGCTTTCAACGAGTTGGGCATCACCGCTTTTGTCTTGAAATACCGTATTCCAAGCGATAGAACAAACGTTGATAAAAGTCTTGCGCCTTTGCAAGATGCTCAACAAGCCATCCGTTTGGTAAGAAAAAATGCGGTAAAATGGGGTTTAAAAGCCGATAAAATAGGTATTATGGGCTTTTCTGCGGGTGGTCATTTGGCAGCAACAGCTACGACTCATTTTACGATGAAAGCCGACCCCTCAGTATCAGACACAACTTCAACACGTCCAGATTTTGCCATTTTGATATATCCTGTCGTCAGTTTTGTAGCGGACATAATGCATAAAGGCTCACGCACCAATTTAATTGGTGATAAACCAACGGCAGAAAAAACAGAACTGTTTTCCAATGAATTGCAAGTTACGCCTCAAACACCGCCGACTTTCTTGGTTCATGCGGCTGACGATGGGGCTGTGCCTGTCGAAAACAGTATCCGTTTTTATCAAGCATGTATTAAAAATAAAGTACCTGTGGAAATGCACTTGTACCCCAAAGGCGGACATGGATTTGGTATGAACAATAGGACTACGGAAGATAAATGGTTTGATAGATTGGCTAATTGGTTGAAAACGATGTAGTTAGATGATAGTGGATAGATGATAGTTGATAATGGATAGTGGATAGTGGATAATATTTCCCACAAATTATCAACTATCATCTATCCACTATAAACTAACTAAATATTTTATCAATATCCAGTTCAAAACCGCTTGCTTCATCTTTTAAAATGCCTTGATTGAACATTTCCGTTTTTTGATTGGGTCGAAAAAGCATAACAGATTGAACTTTAGGCAAGACAACCCAAACAGATTTCATACCCGATGGGAAATAGATATTTTTGATTTTGTCGGTAATATCATCGAAAACCTGTCTTGGAGACAGTATTTCAATAGCTAATAGTGGAGGTACTTTTGTTTTAATAACATCATTATCCCAATCACGAGGTGTTTTGTCATAAATACAAAGGTCTGGAACAGCTCCAGGTTCACCTGGTATCAAATCGAGTGAAAGCTCTGGGAAAATATCGAATTGGTTGCCGTATTGATTCCTAAGTTCAAAATAGGCGTTGCCTTGAATTATTGAGTGATTTTTACTGGGCATCGGTTTTCCTCGTTCTTGTTCATACTGCATGTCTAAGTTGTCAACGGTTGGTTGTACTTCGGGTGCAGAATCAGTGGTTGTTGAATATGTTGTTAAAACTTCCATGTTTATAATATTTTAAACAAAATTAGCTTTTAGAAACCATTATCGCAAACGATTGCGTGAATTGTTTAGCGTGATAAACGAAAAAATATTTGGCTAAACGTAACTTTGTTGAAATAAAAAGTACAATTTCAATAACAAAGTTAGGGTAATTTAAGACTGAAAGCCAGAAAATACAAAAGTGCTTGAGGACAGGTTATCTATTTTTTTAAACTAAAAACAAGAATTTTATGAAAAAGACAGCGCTACTCTTAGCCTTCTTCTTGGGCTTTGCCCAATCGTCATTTTCTCAAAAAGAAAATTGGACATCGCTTTTTGATGGCAAAACATTGAAAGGTTGGAAACAATTGAATGGAAAAGCAAAATATACCGTTGAAAATGGCGAAATCGTCGGCACAACGGTTGCCAATACAACCAATTCATTCCTTTGTACTGAAAAGGACTATGGTGATTTCATTTTTGAAGTCGAATTGAAAGTAGATGATGCGATGAATTCAGGCATCCAATTCCGCAGTTTGTCTAAGGCGGACTATCAAAATGGTCGTGTACATGGCTATCAAATGGAGGTTGACCCAACGGAACGGGCTTGGTCTGGCGGCATTTATGACGAAGCACGGCGTGACTGGTTGTACATTCCAAACATCAATCCCGCAGGAAAAAAGGCTTTTCGAATAGGCAAATGGAATAAATACCGCGTCGAAGCCATCGGAAACGTGGTGCGGACTTGGATAAACGACATTCCTGTTTCGCATTTGATTGATGATATGACGGCAAAGGGTTTTATCGCTTTGCAAGTACATGCGATTTATGCCGATATGAAGGAAGGTATGAAAATCCGTTGGAAAAACATTCGGATTCAAACGACAAATATCAAGCCCCGTTCTTATGATAACACACCTGTTGTCAATTTAATGCTCAATACTTTATCAGAACAAGAGAAAAAACAAGGCGTAAAATTATTGTTTAATGGTAAAGACTTCGCTGGCTGGCGCGCTGTGCATGGCACTAAAATGCCTGAAAAACATTGGTCAGTCGTTGATGGCACAATCAATATCAGCCCTTCTGATGGTTCTGAAACAGGAAATGATATTGTTACGAATGAACAATATGGTGCATTTGAATTGACTTTTGACTTCAAATTGACTGAGGGGGCTAATTCAGGTGTGAAATATTTTATCAATGAAGCCTTTGATTCAGGTGGAAAATCGGGTGTTGGTTTAGAGTTTCAATGTTTAGATGATGAGAAGCACCCCGACGCAAAAATGGGTGTTGTGGGCAACCGCACTTTGGCAAGTTTGTACGATTTGATTCCGGCAACAAAACTGGACAAACGTTTTCAGCGCAAAATTGGCGACTGGAATCAAGGCAGAGTCGTTGTTTATCCAAATAACATCGTTCAGCATTGGTTAAATGGCTTTAAAGTAGTAGAATACGAAAGAAAAAGCAATATTTACAATGCCTTAGTTGCCAGAAGTAAGTATGCCAAATATGAAGGTTTTGGTGCAGGTGACAAAGGGCATATTTTGTTGCAAGACCATGGCAATAATGTGTCGTTTAAAAATGTGAAGATTAGAGAGTTGAAGTAAAAGGCTAATTTTGAGTCCACGTTAGGGTAATTCTAAATTTCGCTAACGTGGACTTAATATACTCCTACAACGATTAAGGCTTGTCTGAAAATCAAGCGTTCAACTTGATTTATATCTAAAATACGAATAGTTGCTTCACCGATTGTCGATTTAGGTAATATTTCACCATTATTATTGGTAAAATGTTCAAGCCATTTATCTTTTCTGGGATTATAAAAACGAACCAATTGTTCACTTTTATCACTTAAAAAAGTAGCGATGTCGCTGCCTTTATTTTGATTACAATGTGGGCAAGCAAAAGCAAGGTTTTCTAAGGTTGCTTTACCACCATGCTTAATACTGCGGATGTGTTCAATATGAAATATAGTTGCTAAAAAAGCTTCGGGAACCAAGCAATATTCACATCGAAATTGGGCTCTTTTAGCCACTTTTTGACGAAGGTTTTCAGAGATATATTGACGACTCATAGTAGTTATCCATTAAGATATTGAACTGCTCTTGCTTTTGCTAAGCCAATGAGTAAATCATACGCTAAATAGCGGTCGAGTTCGTCTTTTTCAGAAGTTGTTAATTTACCTTCTTTTTTGAGATTGACGAGTTGAAGAATACGGTCCTGAATCGCGGGTATGAATTTGAATGCTAAAATTTTTTCAGGCATTGCCTCTGCTATCATAGCCGCTATTTGGTCTTGTGCTGAAACTGAAGCTGTCATTATTTATTTTTTAACAAAGTTAGGGTAAAAATTCGTTTTTACAAACCAATTGAACCCCTCAGTATTTTTAGGAGAATAAGGGAAACATTATAATTCAAAAAATCAAAAAGAATGGAGACAAATCCGTTATTTCAAGGCATTTTAAAAATGTGTTTGAAGAAGGTGAATTAGACCAAAATTCAGTTGTTGCAAAAAATGCAACAGTTTAAATTAAGGCATAAAAAAATTAAAATGAAATGAAAAATAGAATTTTTACCCTTTTTATACTTGGTTTTTATGCAATAACAACATTTGCACAAACCAATTCAATGCAAAGATCAGCACCTCTTTCAGCGGGAACGGCTGAAAGCGTCGGTATGTCTTCTGAAAGATTGAAGCGGATTGATGCCTTTTTGCAAAAAGCGGTAGACCAAAAAGAGATACCGGGTGCGGTGGCAATTATCAGCCGAAATGGTAAAATTGTTTACCATAAAGCCTTTGGTTCGGCGGATAATACGGCAGGACGACCGATGAAAACAGACGATATTTTTCGCATCGCTTCGATGACAAAAGCCATCACTTCGACAGCTGTGATGATGTTGTGGGAACAGGGTTTGTTTCAACTCGACGACCCCATTTCGAAGTATATTCCCGAATTTAAGAACCCCTCAGTATTAGACAGTTTAACAATGTCCGACACGACATATACGACTAAACCGGCAGGTAAAGAAATTACGATACGACATCTTTTGACGCATACCTCTGGGCTGGGTTATGGTGTGATTGATGGCGATGCACGTTTCAGAGCGATGTATAAAAAAGCGGGTATTGTTGATTTATTCACCACTGAATCGGTCAAAATAGGTGATAATGTTAAGAAATTGGCAAGTTTGCCTTTACACCATGTGCCAGGGGAGAAGTTTGTTTATTCAGAAGGTTTAGATGTTTTGGGCTATTTCATAGAGGTTATTTCAGGTGTGCCTTTCGATGTGTATTTGAAAACGCATATTTTCGACCCCCTCAGTATGAACGACACATATTTCTATTTACCTGATGCAAAAGCCAGTCGTTTGGTCAAAATTCAAACAAAAACAGGCGATATTTGGACATCTTTTACCGACAATTTTTATGACCCCGACTACCCAATAAAAGGATCGAAAGCCTTTTTCTCAGGTGGTGCAGGATTGTCGAGTACAGCTAAGGACTATGCGACTTTCCTACAAATGTATTTGAACAATGGTGAATTGGACGGCAAAAGATTGTTGAGTCGCAAAACCATTGAGTCTATGATGATGAATCAAGTAGGTGATTTGTTGGGTGGCGATAAAGCCGACCAAAACTATGGTTTAGCATTTGGCTTATTGACAGAAAAAGGCATGGCGAAAGGCGGCATGGGCAGCGAAAACTTGTTTACTTGGGGAGGTTATTTCAATACAAATTATTTTGCCGACCCAAAAGAGCAAATCATTGGTGTTATTATGAAGCAAACACAGAAGGTGAATGACAATAATAATAGTGGTCGGTTTAGAGCTATGGTGATGCAAGCGGTTGATAATTAAACTGAAAATTCAATTTTGCAAATCATATAAACCCCTCAGTATTCTAATAAATAAGTTCTATTATTTAATTTAACACATAGTCATATAGTACACATAGCATTAATCGTTTGATTATCAATAAATTAAAACTATGTGCGCTATATGGCTATGTGTTAAATTAATTCAAAAAACTATTTTGTTAAACTACTCAGTATTTTTTATAAAACGACATAAACAATTAATTATCAATGGTTAAACACCTGTTTTTTCAACAAGGTGAGTTGGGTAAAAAGACTTTAAGAGGGTTTTTATTGCTATTATCAATATCAATCCATTCCTTGATTTATGCTCAAATCCCTTGTTATATTATCGTTCAAGTGACTGATGAACAAACGGGTAAACCTTTAATAGGTGCCTTATTAGTGCTTGACGGACGTGAAACGGGTGTAGAATCCGATGGGCAAGGACAAGTTAAAATGCCAGTGACTTGTGATGGGGAACATACTGTTACGTTTAAGTTTGTCGGTTATAAACCGTTTTCAAAAAGGTTGAAAATTTCGGGTGATACCCCCCTCAGTGTCGAGATGTCTAATATTGCAACACAGCTTGAAGAAGTCGTGATTACGTCTCAAAGTGCGGTGCGGACGATGGAAACACCTGCTTTGGGCGTGAGTATGTTGAGTATTAAAGCCGTTCAAAAATTGCCTCCCGCGGCGGGTGAAGTGGATATTTTGCGTAGTTTGCAAATGTTGCCAGGTATTTCGTCGGTTGGAGAAGGTGCAAACGGTGTGAATATCAGAGGGGGTTTTGTTGACCAAAATCTGATTCTTTTGGACAATATGCCGATTTTTAATCCAACGCATTTATTGGGCTTGTTTTCATTGTTTCCAACGGATGCGATTCGAGAAATGCAAATTTATAAAGGCTCAATTCCAGCACGATATGGCGGCAAAACGGCAGGTGTACTCGACGTGAAATTGATTGAACCCGACTTGGAAGACTTCAAAATGAAAGGTGGTGCCGGTTTGATTTCAAACCGAATACAAGCAGAAATACCGATTATCAAAGAGAAATTGGCATTAATGACTTCTGCACGGTTTTCATTCAATGAATATTTGATTAATTTTTACAATAATGTATTTGTCAATTCGCCAACTCAAAAGCGTATCCCGAATAATAAACCACAGTTTTATGACTTTGCTAATAAAATATTGTGGCGACCTAATCAGCATGATAATGTGACATTTACAAGCTATTTGAGTTATGATTCTTATCGTGTAGATTCTTTGTTCGGTATTGCTAATGTGGTGCCACGACAAGCCACTTTGAACTATGGACATCAGAATTTCTCGCTAAAGTGGAATCATTATTTTTCTGAAAAGTTGAATTTTAATTTGTTGGCGGTGTCTTCAAAATATAGTTCAAATACATCTGCAAGGGAAGTCAAAACAGGTTTTGATTTTAATACAAATCTCAATTATCGCAATGTCAAAGCAGAAATAACGTATGCACCCTCCTCTCGTCAACGCATTAATGTAGGCGCAACGGTGACGCATACGGGTATCAATCCTGCCGACGTAACACCTACTGAGGGTTCGGCGGTATCAACCATTCATTTGCAAAAGGAAAAGTCTTGGGAAGCGGCTTTATTTATATCTGATGAATATGAATTGTCAAAAAAACTACTAGTAGAAGTGGGTTTAAGGTATGTCAATTATTGGAATTTAGGGCCTTATAGCTTGCCATCTTACGCTTCGGATGCGCCAAAATCGTTGAATTCTATTGTTGATACCTTGTTTATAGGCGAAAATGCAGTTGAATCACATTATGCGCGTTTCGAGCCACGTTTAGGTTTGCGTTATAAATTGAGTGAGAATCAATCTATTAAAATCGGTTACAATCGGATGAATCAATTCCTCCAGATGATAGCCAATAACTCAACGCCTTTGCCCAATGCGCGTTGGAAAACGGCGAATAGATATATAAAACCAGCTCAAAGTGATTTGGTGTCGGTTGGTTATTTTCACGACAGTAAAAGCCGTATTTGGGAATGGTCGGTGGAAGGTTATTACCGTTGGCAGCGCGATATTTTTGACTATTTGAATGGGGCAGATTTGTCCACAAACCCGATTGTAGAGACGCAATTACTGAGGGGGTCGGCAAAGGCTTATGGCGCAGAGTTGTTAATTAACAAAAAGAAAGGTGTGATGACAGGTTGGTTGAGCTATACATATGCCCGCAGTTTTGAGCAAATCACAGGCGATATACCCGATTTGCAAAAGCTAAACGGTGGCGATTGGTTTCGTACTGCCATTGATAAACCGCACACACTCAATATGTTATTGAATTTTCAGACCGAACGCCACAATTCCGTGTCGTTAACTTTTGTGTACAGCACAGGGCGACCTTATACAGCACCTGTTAGTTTTTACAAAAGCGGTTTTAATATTTTACCAGTCTATACTGACCGCAACAATGCACGGATTTCGGACTATCACCGGCTTGATTTTTCATGGATGATAACCAATCCCTCGATGAAACAGCGGCGTTGGGAAGGCTCTTGGATTGTGACGATTTATAACCTTTATGGTCGAAAAAATGCGTTTTCTTATTTTTTCAATCCTAATTTAGCATTTTATAAACCATTTAAAGTGAGTGTGTTTCCAGTGCCTTTGTTTTCACTAACGTATAATTTTAAATTTGAATAAAGCCGTAACAAACATCATAAAATGAAAAAGATACAAATTTTTATAGCTTTATGGGTAGTTACAGCATTAAGTAACTGCCAATATCCAGTTGATAATTCTACATTGCCCGATTCAAAACAGTTTTTGATTATTGATGTAGAATTGACACCATCTTATGGTAAAGTCAATGTGACGTACACCCTACAAGATGTGACTTCAAAAGGCGGTTATGCTTTTCCAAAAGCACCAAAAGCAGTGGCTTATGTGATAGATAGCCGTGGCGCTCGTTTCGATTTTGCTAAAACAGATGGTACGCCAAACACAGCTTTTAATGGTATAATTGGTACAACTTACAGACTATTCGTTGAAGTAGATGGCAAAAAGTACGAATCTAAACCTGAAACGATGGCTGATTGTCCTAACATTGATTCGCTTACAACGCCCTATCGCCGTGAGGTTTTTAGGTCACCGACTGACCTATTTTATGACGGATTTGATGTATATACCAATAGTAAAGATGCGCCGAATGTTGAAAATTATTATCAATGGGATTGGATTCATTATGAACTTGCGAGTTTTTGTGATATGAAAGAAACAAAATTTGATGGTAAAGAAGTTTTGATTCCTTGTTTCCCTCATAGATGTTGGAACATCGTTTACAATACACAAACAATTGTGGCATCTGACAAACTGCGGGACGGACAACCTTTAGCGAATCGTGTTGTTCGCGTTCCTTTTTCAACACCGCCCAATAAGTACTATTTGAAAGTCACGCAACGAGCGATTACCCCCACAGTATTTTCATATTTGCAGTCAGTTCAAACTCAGACACAAAGCACGGGAACGCTGTTTGATGTGCCGGCACAAACCCGCTTCAATCCCAACGTTTTTAATGTATCTGACCCGAAAGAGCAAATTTTAGGCGTTTTTAGTGTATTTTCTTTCAAGTATAAAATTATTTATATTGATATGTTGCAAAATATTCCCAATGCACAACCAAAGGTTTTTCCAAATTATACACCTTATACAGGAGATATTTTCCTGAATGCGCCTTGTGTAGAAGGGGTGCTTCGAACAAAAATTATGCCAGAAGGTTGGGTGGATTGATAAACGGTAATCATCAATATTTTACGCCCTCAGTATGCCTATTCAAAATGGTAATTAAACGATTAAATAAATATTTTTTCATCAAAATTAAATTAAATAACAATGAATAGACGTGGTTTCGCTAAAAATACAGCCATTGCCAGTCTCGGTGCAATCGCTTTTAGCCCAAAGTCTTACGCCCGAATCATCGGTGCAAACGACCGTGTACGTGTCGGTTGTGTGGGTTTTTCAGACCGACACAGAGCTTCTCACATTCCGCCTTTCAAGGCGTTGATGAAGGAAATGAACTTTGAAATGGTTGCCGTTTCTGACATCTGGAATCGCCGCCGCGAAGAAGGTAAAGCCTACATTGACAAGCAATTGGGTACGGACATCAAAGCTTTCCGGAACAACGACGAGTTGTATGCTTCTAAAATGGTTGATGCCGTGTTTATCAGTACAGCCGATTTCCAACACGCAATTCACACGATTGAAGCAGTGAAAGCAGGTTGTGATACGTACACTGAAAAGCCTTTGGCAGAAACAATGGCAGACAACCGCGCTGTGTTGAAAGCAGTGAAAGAGTCTGGTAAAATTGTCCAAATCGGTTCACAACGCCGCAGTGGAGAGAACTATTTTGCAGCAGAAGACTATATCAAATCAGGCAAATTTGGTCCGATTGTTATGGTCGAATTGATGTGGAACGTCAATCAACCTGGTCGTTGGCGCAGACCTGAACTCACAAAAATCCTCAAAGAATCGGATATAGATTGGAAACGTTTCCTCATCAATCGCCCTGCCGATACTTTTGACCCACGTAAATACTTGGAATATCGTCTATTTTGGCCTTATTCATCAGGTATTCCTGGTCAATGGATGAGCCACCAAATTGATACCGTTCACTGGTTCAGTGGCTTGGCGCACCCGCGCAGTGTTGTGGCTAATGGCGGTATTTATCAATGGAAAGATGGTCGTTCAAATGCTGATACCTTGACAGTTGTGTTCGATTACGGTCCTGCCGATATGTCTTCTGGTTTTCAAGTTCAGTTCACGTCTCGTTTCTCAAATTCGGCAGGTGAAACAAAGGAATTGTACTACTCAAACGGTGGTATGATTAACTTGGATACCAACGAAATTTCTGACACAGGTGGTTTGCGCGAACGCGAAGCAAAGGCAATGGGCTTGAGTGCCAATCTTTTGAAACCGTTCAAATTGGAAGGCATGAAAGTCGCAACAGATGCTAATACAGGTGGTGACGATTTGACATTCAACCACATCAAAAACTGGATGGAATGTGTTCGCAGTCGCAAAACACCACACGGCCCTATCGAAGCAGGTTATCAGCACTCAATCGCTACGATTATGTCGAATGCAGCATACCGCACAGGCTTGAAAGTGACTTTTGATGAAAAAACACAAGAAGTCATGGCGGGCGGAAAGGTGTTTAAATACTAATTTGGATAAAAACTTAGTTTGACCACAGATTGGACTGATTCGACTGATTTTTACTGATTTTCTTGTTCCTTAAAGGATAAATAAATCAGTGAAAATCAGTCGAATCAGTCCCATCTGTGGTCTAAAAAAATCTTATCAAAAAATGAAAAAACTATTTCTATTAGTCTTCATACTGAGGGGTCTCTTTTGCGATGCCCAAACCGTAAAACTTGTACGCAACGATGCCGAACGTAAAGTGGATGTTTTGGTGGGCGGTCAATTTTTTACGTCTTATATCTATCCTGATGAGAAGATTTTGAAAAAACCTGTTCTTTTTCCTATAAAAACTTCGAAAGGGACGACTATTACACGCGGTTATCCACTCGCTCCACGTCCAAATGAGCGTACCGACCACCCGCACCATGTCGGTTTGTGGTTGAACTACGAATACGTCAATGGCATGGATTATTGGAACAATTCAACAGCCATTCCTGCGGATAAAAGGCTTGAAAAATATGGCACAATACGTCATACAGGTATTTCAAAAATAAAAAATGGCAAAATCGGTAAATTGGCTGTGACTGCCGATTGGGTCGAAAAAGATGGCACTGGCAATATCATTTTAAAAGAAAATACAGATTATCGTTTCTCTGGTAAAGGCGATATCCGCATCATTGACCGTACAACAACTCTAACAGCAGCGGTTGACTTAGTTGATTTGAAAGATGTCAAAGACGGTATGTTAGCCATGCGCATGACCCGTGAATTGGAATTACCATCGGACAAACCCGATGTTTTCACAGATGCTAATGGCATTGCTACCAAAGTACCCGTTGTCAATAACGAAGGCAAAGTCGGCAATTACCACAGCAGCGAAAACATCAATGGCGAAGCTGTGTGGTCAACACGCGGCAAATGGATGAATCTTTATGGCAAAGTTGGCAACGAAGACATAGCCGTTGCGATGATTGATCATCCTAAAAACATCAGTTATCCGACCTATTGGCACGCTCGCGGCTACGGTTTGTTTGCGCTCAATCCATTAGGAGAAAATGTGTTTACAAATGGCAAAAAGTCCTTGAATTTGAAGCTCAAAAAAGGCGAATCGGTGACTTTTCGCTATCGGGTGGTTGTAAAATCGGGCGTTTTGACGGATGCAGAGTTGAATGCTATGGCGATGGATTTTGGGAAATAGCAAATAATAATAATTTAAATTAATTTTTATTGATAATTTTTATTATCGAAATTTGGTAATTATTAAAAGGGTTTTACCTTTGCAGTAAGTTCATTGAAACGGTGGCAGTAAAACAGGTTTGAACATGATTTTAAAGTTCAACAATCAGTATTTACAGGACTTATATGAGAATAAGCCTGTTATTGGTAAGCCAAAATATGATAACAGTGTTATCAAGAGGTTTAAAAATATAATCGAAAGGTTGAAATATTTGGAGAATAGCCAAAAACTATACGACTTCAAAGGATTACATTTTGAAAAGTTGAGTGGTGATATGGCAGGATATTATTCCTGTCGCGTGAATATTAAGTATAGACTTATTTTGAGCATCGAGGTAGATGCTGTTTTGGTCAAGGAAATAATGGTTGTTGAAGATTTAAACAATCACTATGACTAATTCATAAACTTTATTAGTAGATTTATTGAGAAGCCTTGATATGATTTACTTTAATGGTATTTTTACTTCAAAAGGTTGATGTAAAAAACTTTTCTTTCGAAGAAACGAAGAAAAATAAAAAAAAAAGAGTAGATACAAGGTGTCTCTCAAAAAATTAAAATAATCAGCTGCCACCGTTTTAATGAAAAGATATGTAAATTCATTAAAATGGAAAATTATAAAGTTCTTTCGTCAGACAATCAAGAAATCACAACAGATGTGATTTTACATCCTGGCGATATTTTAGAAGATGAATTAGAAGCACGTGGTATAAAAAAGAATTTTGCTGCTGCCCAATTAGGTGTACATCCAAGCCATTTAAGCGATTTACTGAAACAGAAAAGACACGTTAGTGCTATTTTAGCCATTAAACTTGAAATGTTTTTAGGGATTGATGCCGATTATTGGATGCGTGTCCAATCTGGATATGACCTTTCAATGGCGCGACAGCAGATGAAGCAAATGGCGATGTGATTAATGGATTTTATAGCTTTCTAAGCTATAAAATCCATTTTCTTTTAGTATTTACTTCTATTTATCTTTGTTATACTAAAATTCATCATTTATCATTCATAACTCATCATTAAATTAAAGCATCTTCTTCAACCCTTCCCACTTCACTTTCCAACCCGCAGGAAAGCCCCCCTCAGTACACATGAGCGCAACAGCCGACAAAACGCCACCATTGCCAGGCAAATACAAGCGCAAACGTTCATTTTGGTAGTTGTGTCCATTCGGCAAATAGGTATTCGTTTGAATCGGCATCAACAAGGCTTGGACAGCTTTTTCTGGCATACCTAAACGGCTGGCAGTCATGGCAGTCATCGGAAAATCCCAACCCCATGTGTGTTCCCAATGCCATGTTTTCATAACTTTATCAAACGTGTTACGCATCGTTGCCGTATCAACCAAAGGTGTTTTGGGCAGCATCCCAAATGCCCCAAATACTGAGGGGTGGTCAATAAGCATTTTTTCATTGGCATAACTGTCTGTGGCGTTTTCAGTTGCGAGATAGACACTGTCCAAAACAGGCAAAGCTGATAGTTTTGACAGCACTTCGGCATATTTTGCATTAGGATTTAAATTCAAACGAATCAACCATTTTTGAGCCGTTGTCAAAGCCCAATGCCAATAAGCGAGTTCATAAGTTGGGTTGAAAGTCTCTTCTGCTTTGTGCGATTCTTGGGCAGGAATCAGAACAGGACCTAATACATAACGCTTTTGTTTTGCATCAAAATGCGCATAAGAAGCCATGAAATCAGCCGTTTTGAAGACCAAATCCTTGTATTTTTCCAAAATTTTTGGGTTCGGATGTGCTTGATAGGCCTGCTCTGCGAAATAAATAAAATGCGGCTGTTGCCATATCAAAAAGGCACCGACCGAAGAAGCCGTTTCGCGCCCTTCCGGGTCAGTCATTTTTTGCCAACGCACACCGTCATAGCCTTGTCGTTTGGCAATTTCGCGGGCGACATGCTCCGTTTTTTTATACCAATCCAAACTCTTTTCCATCAATTCTACCCTACCCCATTGTGCAAAATGAGCGGCATGCCACCAATGCATTTCAAGATGTGGCTTGCCATACCATGAGTTATAAGTCAAGCCTGTTTCTTGTGGTGGCACAGTGCCAGTGCATTGTATTTTTGTGAGATATTCAGACAAAATGACGCGTCTTTCAATCTCAAAAGCACGCGGGTCTGTGGTTTCTGAAAAGTCCACTGCGCCGCCGCTTTGCCAAAATTGCTGCCAGTGTTCAATATTGTTTTTTTGATTTTTAGTAAAACTTATAATAGAATTGCTTGGTTTTTGAAGCGAAAATGTGGCATTTATTGTAAAAACATCACTTTTTACTGTGCTTGCATCCCGATTTCTCGGGGAGGGGGTCACTAAAAAGTGATGCGGCTCTTGTGCTTCAATTTTAGCGGTTTTGCCGTCCCAATTGAATTGTACAAAATAGCGGTTTGTGTCCAAATCATGTTGCAAATTGGCTTGTTTCAGATTTGAAAAAACAATTTGAGACGTGTGTTTTTCTTCATTTTTATAATTATTTCCTTCATCTAAAAACGCATCCGTCGGATATGGAAAGCGCAAACTGATTTTTATTTGCCCTGTTTTCAAGAGTTTAGATTTGACTTTTACAGAAATAACGTCTTGTTCTTGATGACAAAATGTAGAAACATCAACCGCTTCGCCTTCAATTGTAAAATGTGATTTCAACTCACCTGTCCACATATCGAGCGTTTGATGAATGTCTTTTAGGTCTTCTAATTGGGCTTTTGAACCATCTTTTTTAGTCAATTCAAAACCCAAATTACCCAACTGTAAACGGTGCGGATTTTGACGTATATAATTGGTAGCCAATTTATTACGCTCTGAATCATTAGACTGAACAGTGTAAGGCACTTTGCGCCCATGCACGTCATAATCCTTTAAACTTTCCTCGATTTTATACCCCTCAGTATTTGGAAACGAATGCCAACCCCACTCCGATTGCGTGCCAAGCGGAACACCTTTGGCATATTCATTCGGGAAAGTTTGCAAACCCGTTACGTCCGCCGTAAAACAAAAAGTGCCATTGCCAACAGAAAGCGATGATAACGAATCAGCTTTTGTCAAAACAACCGTATGCCGTTTTACGACAGATTGACGGTTAATTTTATTGTTTTGACCAAAAACAAGGTTTGCACACGCAAGTGCAACGAGAAAGAGGAAGTGTCTTTTCACAAGTATTTTTTTAAATATTTAAAGAAAAAGCTTTAATCAACAGAAGTTGGCGCATTTTTGCACCTTTTTTGGAGGTTACAGCCAAAAGTAAGAAAAATAATGCATCTAAACTTTCTGCAATTTTTAAAAGAACGGAAAGGTTTCCGTAAGAAATATCAACTAATCTTAATTATGAAATCACCCAAACAACAAAAGGAGCGCATTTTCACGCGTTACCAAACCTTTATGATTGCTGTTTTGTCCTTCATACAATTCACCGTCATACTCGATTTTATGGTTTTATCGCCTTTAGGTGCGATCTTGATGCCTACTTTGAATATTACAACAACACAATTCGGTGCAGTTGTGTCAGGTTATGCGTTTAGCGCAGGTATTTCAGGCTTACTTGCCGCAGGTTTTGCCGATAAGTTTGACCGTAAAAAACTCCTCATGTTTTTCTACGTCGGTTTTCTTTTTGGTACGTCGCTGTGTGCTATGGCAACAAATTACCAATTTTTGCTCTTCGCGCGCATCATTACAGGCATTTTTGGGGGCGTGATTGGCTCAGTCAGTTTTGCCATTATTTCAGATATTTTCAAGGTAGAAGTACGTGGTCGGGTCATGGGTTTTGTGCAAATGTCCGTTTCTGCGAGCCAAATCTTAGGCTTGCCGATAGGTCTTTGGCTTGCCACACATTACGGTTGGCATGCGTCATTTTGGATGATTGTCATCATTGGCATCTTAGCAGGTATCGTGATTATCGTGAAAATGAAGCCAATAACAGAACATTTGGCACTACAAAGCAACCACAATGCCATTCAACATTTCAAAAATACCCTGTCAAATACCTATTACCTACGTGCCTATATCGCAACGATTTTATTAGCAACAGGCGGCTTTATGCTTATGCCTTTTGGCAGCGCATTCAGCACCAATAATTTGGGATTGACCTTAGAACAACTGCCTATTTTGTATGGTATTACAGGGCTGTGTTCCATTATTTCAGGACCATATTTGGGTAAATTGAGCGATAAAATAGGCAAATTCAAGCTGTTTTTCATTGGTTCGCTCTTGGCTATGCTCATCATTGGCATTTATACACACATGGGTATCACGCCGCTTTGGTTGGTGACTGTTATGAGTGTTTTGATGTTTACAGGCATTTCGTCACGCATGATTTCGTCCTCAGCTTTGCTTATGGCTGTACCTTCGGCAAAGGACAGAGGCGCGTTTATGAGCGTCAATAGTTCGATTCAGCAGATTTCGGGCGGTGTGGCTTCCTTTGTGGCGGGTCTTATTGTTGTCCAAAAATCCAATGGCATGTTGGCTCGATATGATATTTTGGGCTATACCGTTATTGGCTCGATGGTGATTGCGATTGGCTTAATTTATTGGTTGGATAGCTTGATAAAAGCACGACATACTGAGGGGGTGTTTAGTTGATTTTATCAACGTATCGGATACTTTGAAAGTATCCGATACGTGTGGATGTACTAAAACTAAGTCGTCCAATTATCATGTACAACCCCAACCAAATAATATTTATCAAAGTGTTTTTTAAAAACTAATCGCAGGGAACACCAGTCCAGGCCATCAAATTTTTTATCAAAACCCGAAAAATAGCTTTCTGTAAAAGGGCAATCGGGGTAAATCTCTTTTAGGTTGTTAATCGTTGTACCTCGCCCAATGAATTCATTCAACAGATATTTTTCAGCATTCAAAAAGTCGGCATTATAGACAAAAGCCGCGAAATATTCTGGGACGGTCATCAAAATTTCTTCTTCTCCTGCGGAATGAGGTCCCCAATTGATTTTCTTTATTTGCGCCATTTTTTGTTCAAAAACGGCCGCTTTAAAGGTCAAATCTCGCACCGTATCCACAAATGCATAAGGCGAAAACCGAACGCCCAATGTCGGATGAAAGAAACCCGCAAAGGTTTTGTAATCCTTGTTTTTAAGGCTTGTCAACACCTGTTTTGATAAAGCCAAAACAACGGAATCATCGTTTTGTACAGTCGGTGTTTTGGGTGTCGGGCGTGCAGAATATTCTGACACGATATTTTCACCGCCTTGTTTCGGCGTTTCTGTACATGACATTAGAAAACTGATGCAGATTGTTGTAGCTATGAAAAAAGATTGTTTCATCTTATTTTTAGTTTATTTTGGTGAAAAATACTGAAGGGAATCTAACGGATTTTGTAAACTTTAAAATTCTCAACCAGATGCCGTGATTTGGTAGTTCTAAATGCAAAATAACCATTTTTCAAAGGTTTCACATCTTTATAAGTAAAAAACAAGACATCATCGAGATAAAAATACAAGGTATCTCGCAGCATCACAAGCCGACAATGATAGGTTTTATCGGCTTCAAGCAAATGCGGAGCATCGCTGTATTCCTGCAAAATTGGCTTTTCTCCATTGCCTTGATATTTGCGAAAACGAGTCGAGGTATTGTAGTTACCACCAAAACCGATGTAATATAGACTCAAAGAATCGTAATGTTTAAAATCGGGGTCACGTCCAAACAGCTTTTTACTGAGGGGGTCAGTCGCTTGCCAAAAGATATTAAAATCGGATAAACGGTCATTTTTACCGCCTTGCATCGGTACGGTTCTATCAAATTCAATCAGCCATTTATCTTTCAATTTTCGCTTCAACCAAACTGTTGCACCGTCTGCAACGTCTATTATCAGTTGTCCATTTTCAACAAAAGCTCGATTGTTTGGCTTGTGTTTGAGTTCACAAAACCAATTTGTGGTGTCTAATTTTGTATTGAATGCGTCTTGAAATAGTTGTTTTTTGATGCGGTAAGGTGTTTGGGCTTGCGCCAAAACAGGGAAGAATAAGAATGTTATTGCAAACCATTTCATTTAATACCGAATAGAACCATTATAAGAAGAAAAATTGTAACCAAAACACCATAACCAAATTGAATTTGGGATTCGTTTTCAGGATTTTTTTCAAAAGTATCAACAGTCTCCGAATCCCAACTTTTTAAGTGTACAAAGCCTAAAAGTAGTATGGTCATTAAACCAAGTACCAAAAAAGAAGATGTTTCAAAAGGGATTTTTAAGTATTTCATGATAGACATAAATAGCGCTATTATTATGAAACACAAATTCCTTTTTGCACTTAAAAGTGAGTCATTTCTTCTTGATAATAAGAAATAGAGCCTGTATAATGAAACTACAGTAATGTTTAAAATGTACATTTTTTTTAATTTTTAATTGTTTCTAAAATTTTTAATTGTTTCTATCACGGCAACCCATAATATTTCTTCAAAGCCTCATAATCCTTCACAGTCGCTTGCACCAACAAAGGACGCTTCGTTTTATCCAATAATTGCAACAAATTTTTCATTTTGTCTTCGGGCATTGCCGTACATCCTGCTGTGCCGTGCTGATTGTCTTGCCAAATATGGACAAAAATGCACGAACCGCGCCCTGCTTCTGGATTCGGATAGTTGTAGTCAACGACGGCACCGTATTTATAGTAAATTTTGTCGAGCAACATATTTTCAGCCGATTGCCAATCTTTCTTTAAAGTGTCTGCATCCACAATTTGATTGTAATATTTAGAACGTCCATCGTCCACACAAAATATGCTTGCATCTGCTTGAAAATAAGGCATTTTTAAACTGCCAACGGTCTTTTCGGGTTGATAACCAAACAACGACGACAAATAGAAAAGTCCGGCGGGCGATTTCATATCCCCTTCTTTTTTCAAAGGCGGTTGATTGAACAATTCGTCTTGCAAACCGACACCCCAAGCCAAACCTTTGCCACCGACGACGATGGAAATATAATCGGTCAAAGGTTGCCACGCACCCGCTTTATCGTCCCATTCAAAAGCCCTCAAATTGCCTTGAATCGTCGCGGCATTAGCGGTTTTGACCACTAAAATTTGTTTTGAACCAAATTTGTCAACAATTGGATTGTTGCTTTTTGTGGCAATTACTGAGGGGGGTGTTGCTTCTGTTTTTTGAAGCGGTTGGGTGTTATTTTGGCAAGCTGTTGTTGCAAATAACCCTAAGAAGAAATAAATTGAACGCATTTTTATCTTTATAAGCCATTGAAAATCAACCTAATATAGATGCAGCAATAATGATACAAATCCCAAGGACCATCAGCCCTGCGAAAATAGCCAAAGGCACGTTTTTTTCATCTGTTAATTGTTTGAATAAACTACCGGGGGTCATCCAATCCACAACTTTTGCAGCAAAAACAGCCATTGCCGTGCCGATAAGACCATAGACAATCGAGCCAAGAATACCCGTTTCAAGCGGAACAAAGAGGAAATACGTCATATTTGGTTGATTTTTAGATTTTTAAAAAATAATTTGTGATAATCGTAGTTGACAAATTTAGTCATTTCTTTTGAACCCTTTATCCTTTGATAATTTTTATTAAACAATTGTTTCATTTTTTATAAAACGATTCGTCTAAAATAACACAATTTATTTTTTATTTAAAACTATTTGATTTATTTTTGTTGTTTCTAAAACATATTTTTCTAACATTTTAAATCAAAAAGCAATGCAACTCAGTCCTTACCTTGCCTTCAATGGCACTTGCGAAGAAGCCCTTAATTTTTACAAAGATGTTTTCGACGGCGAAATCGTCGGCTTGATGCGTTTTGGCGACAGCCCCATGGAAATCAGCGATGATGCAAAAAACCGCGTCATGCACGCCACTTTTAACTTCGGCAGTAATTCTTTTATGGCTTCTGACAGTATGCCGGGACAAGATGCGCCCGATTGCAGCAATATTACAATGTCCCTTGGAACCGATGACATCGAAGCCACAAACAGCACTTTTGCGGCACTTTCAGAAGGTGGGCAAGTCAATATGCCTTTGGAAGATACTTTTTGGGGTGCAAGGTTCGGTATGTTGACCGATAAATTTGGTATTAACTGGATGATTAATTGTGAATTACCGAAAGAATAATGGTGAATATTTTAATGGTGAATGGTGAATATTTTACCCCTCAGTAAAATTCACCATTCACCATTCACCATTAAAATATTCATCATTACAATGACCTTGCAATGCCTAATTCAAGACCTCTTAGTTCAGCCAAACCTCTCAATCGTCCAATCGCAGAATAGCCTGGATAAGTCGTTTTTTTCAAATCATCGAGCATTTGATGTCCGTGGTCTGGACGCATCGGAATGGAGACGTTTCGGCGTTTCATGGTCTTAACGAGTTCTTTTACAACGGCATACATATCTGTATCACCGTCTAAGTGATCGGCTTCATAGAAATTGCCGTCGGCATTGCGGCGTGTATTGCGGAGGTGCAAAAAGTGGATGTGGTCGCCCAAACGTTGAATCATACCCACCAAATCATTGTCAGGACGTACACCATAAGAACCTGTGCAAAAGCACAAACCATTGGCAGGACTTGGCGCAGCATTCAACAAATCAACGGCATCTTGTTCTGTGCTAACAATACGTGGCAAGCCTAAAATCGGATAAGGCGGGTCATCGGGATGAATAGCCATTTTTAAGCCCAAAGCCTCTGCTGTTGGCACAATTTCTCTTAGAAAATGGAACAAATGCGCTTTCAATTTGGCGGCATCAATATGTTCGTAAGTCTTCAAAGCTTTCAAAATTTGCTCTTCCGTAAACCGTTCTTCGCTGCCTGGCAAACCTAAAAGGGCGTTATTGAAAAGCGTTTGTTTTTCCGAATCCGTCATTGTTTCGAGGCGTTTTTTAGCGGCAGCTATCTCCCCCTCAGTATAATCGGCGGCGGCATCGGGTCTTTTCAATAAAAACAAATCGAAAGCAACGAAAGCTGTTTTTTCAAAAAACAAAGCCTTACTGCCATCGGGCATGGTGTGAAAAATCTCTGTCCGCATCCAATCCAAAATCGGCATAAAGTTGTAAGTCACGACTTTTAAGCCACATTCAGCGACGTTTTTAAGGCTAACCTTATAGTTTTCGATGTATTTCTCAAAACCTGTGCTTTGTTTTTTGATAGATTCGTGAACGGGTAAACTCTCAATAACCGTCCAAGTCATACCCGCTGCTTCGACTTCTGCGACACGTTTTTTGATTTCGGAAACTGTCCAAATATCGCCAACTGCGACGTGGTGTAAAGCCGTCACAACACCCGTACAACCTGATTGACGAATATCTGAAAGGCTAACAGGGTCGTTGGGGCCGTACCAACGCATGGTGTGTTCCATGTTATTCATGATTCTTGATGTTTTAAATTTTTAAAAAGTGGCACAAATTCCATAAAAATCTGTTCATTTCCCTATAAAAAAACGGAAACGTTTTCGGTTGGTGATAACATTTTTCTATGAAAAAATCTTTTTATTGTTAGAAAATAATAAATTTGTGGACATACAGGATTTAACCGAAACGGGTTTCTTGTTTCACTTTGTTATCGGCAAGCATTAAAAAAACGAATGAACTTAACTAAGAATAAGTGGAGACCAGATATCACTCAAAAAAAACGGGGCGTAACTTGATGGCCAAACAATCAAGGTAACATTAAAAACAAGTAAAATCATGTCAGATCAAAAAGTATTTCAGGCGAGTGCCGAGAGTCAAGCAAAGGCTAAGCAATTGCGGCTGTTTGCTATGTTAGCATGGATTGTCGCTATGGCAGGACAGGCGTTTGCCATTTTTAAATTAATCAAAAATGACACCTTGGTTTGGTTAATCGTTGCCATTGTAGTCATTCTGGCTTTAGCCATCACTGGGTCAATGCTTTGGAAAAAAGCAAACAGATTGGATCCTGCATCAGAAAAAGACAAAGTAAAGTTCTTCATACAAAATCAGCTGGGCGCTATCATGGGCGTATTGGCATTTTTGCCTATGGTCATTCTCATTTTTATGAACAAAGATTTGGATGGGAAAACAAAAGGTATTGCAGGTTCTATTGCAGTTATAGCCATGTTGGCTGCCGGTATCACGGGCATTGACTTTAATCCGCCTTCTATTGAAAAATATACTAAAGAAATTAATGAGCAAACGAATACTTTAAAAGCGCTCAACTTAGCCGATAATGTTTATTGGACGCAGTCTGGAAACAAATATCATATCCATGAAGACTGTCAACATATTAAAGGTAGAGAAGGCATTACAAACGGCACGATTAAACAATCGTTTGAACAAAAAGGTATTTCTGAACTTTGTAAAACATGCGAAGCCAGAGCAGTGAAAGAAAAAAACATCCCTCAGTAACGAGAAGATAATAACATGTTTTTTTTTCTTCAAACACATAGCGGCATGGCGCACATAGTTTTTAGATTTTCCTTTAAAAAAACTAAAAAAACGCTCATTATCGGACATTTTTCTATGTGTACTATCTGGCTATGTGTTATAAAATGGCGCACCTTCCAAAGGTTTGAAACCTTCGGAAGGTTAGTGCCATAAAATAAAAATATTATTTCGGATAAAAAACACGATGAAACTTTAGTGAACACTCTCCGGAAAGCGTTTTTTCTGATCGGAAAAATGTTTTTGCCGATGAGAAAAATGTTTTCGCCGATGAGAAAAATGTTTGCGCCGATGAGAAAAATGTTTGCGCCGATGAGAAAAATGTTTTTGCCGACGAGAAAAATGTTTTCGCCGATGAGAAAAATGTTTTCGCCGATGAGAAAAATGTTTTCGCCGATGGGAAAAATGTTTTCGCCGATGAGAAAAATGTGTGTTAGTTCTACTTTGGCACTTTACCACTATCGTCATTGCGAGGGACGAAGCAATCTTCAAAAGGGTAGCAAGCTCTTATCATTTTAAACCTTGTACCCTTAAAAGATTGCTTCGCTTCACTGCGTTTCGCTCGCAATGACGTGGTTGTTCTTAAAGTGCCAAGGTAGAATTTGCTAATACAGAAACAATCCAACAAGCAAAACATACCGTTTTCTCATATAATATAAACGGTAAATAAACCGTATTATTAATATTCAATTTTTCTTTATTTAAGGCATTGTATTTGGTCAGTTTTAAGTGGAGACATTTCCACAAAACTTTTTAACTACAATTAATATGTTAATAGTTCTTTTAAAAGCTTTTACAAAATTAGGTCAAGGCGCATTAGCCGTTTATGTCAAAAACGTTATTACATTGATGACAGCCGACGTACAATTTGCCAGCCTTAGCCCTCAAATTGGTGACTTGAAAGCCAGTTATGACGCTTACGACTTAGCTTTGACGAACAACGTCAACGGTGGTCGTATGACAACCATCGAAAAAGACAAGTGCAAGAGAGAGCTTCTTGACAAAATGAAAAGCCTTGCGCTTTCGGTCAATCTCTTAGCAGATGGCAATGAGACGGTTATCATGGCGGCGGGCTTAGATGTACGCAAAGCCGTTGGTTCTTACACCTCTTTGACGGCACCCAATGTGCTAAAAGTGGTCAACGAATCAGAACCGGGTGTTGTCACCGTTGTATTGTCAAAGGTGGACGGTGCGACTGTTTACGGCGTCGAAAAACGCAAAATGATGGACCCAGAGCCGACCGCGTGGGAAAACGGGGATTACTCTTCTGCCCTCAAATTCCAATTAACCAATCTGGAATCTGGCAAAACCTACCAACTTCAATTCCGTAGCATCGGCAACAAAGGTTTGGTAAGTCCATGGTCAAAGGTTACAGAGTTATTGGTGTCGTGAGGTGCGGTTTGCGTGTTTGAAAGCCTACTTTTCGTGAGGGAAGTAGGCTTTTGTTTGTTTTTTACTGAGGGGGTATTGTTCTTCTTTGACACTTTGTATTTTACTAATAAATATGATGTCACTACGTGATAATATTAACTTTTTGAGAAAAAAATGTATTTTTGTACTTTAAAATATACTTATGCCGAGAAGAGACATGTATCCCGACTATTAGAATTAAAGAATATTCCAGTCGTCGTCGTTGATACAGATAAAGAAATCGTTGTACAATGGATAAGATATCACAATATCAAAATGTAATCATTGATTACCTAAACGAACACGCTCAATTCGGCAATCCGTCAACAGGATTAGAAAATCAAGTGCTCATTGACCGTGAACATAATCATTTTCAATATGTCATTACTGGATGGCAAAACCAAAAGCAGTTTGTCTATATTAATTGTTTGCACTTGGATATCAAGGATGGCAAAATTTGGATATGGCAAAATAATACCGATGCTTTTGTGGCTGATGACCTCGTTGAGCGCGGTATTCCTAAAACAGATATTGTTTTAGCTTTTAATTCACCACAAGAACGACAGTTTACTGGGTTTGCCGTTGCTTAATGTGTTATGTAATGAAAAACAGCCGAAAGCCTTGCAAACGTCGTGTTTGCAAGGCTTTCGTACTTTTTAGTTAAATTTACTGAGGGGGTAACATCTTCTTTATAAGGTGGATTTGACATTATAATTCCTATTATGCGAAGCCTTAACAAATTAATATTCAATTTTTTACAAGAATGTTTTTTTATTTATTTGTAAAATGTATTTTTGTGGATAGATTAGATATATACGCAACTATGCGCGTACATGACATAGGTTCGCTGAAACCAAAAATAAAAAAATCTGTTCTTCGATTAAACAAAATAAAATAATATGAAAATCTTGATGTACAAAGTTTCCTGTAAATCTTGTTTACAAACAGACGGAATAAATCACACTATTATGATTATGAGTTCTTATGAGGAATTATTTGAAAACAGATTACTAAAATCAGAATATCAATTGGAACGATATGTAAAAGAGCATTTAGAAGAAACAAATAACCCTTGCGACTTTTGCAAGTCCTATAACTTAGAAATAAGTGATATAGAATTTGATAGCGAAAAAGCATTAGTTGACAGTAAAGTTGACCAATTTCAATTGGTAATAACGAAAGATAGAGACGGGGAAATTGATATCAAAACTGGTGGTTCACAATATATGCCAAGTGGTTTCTTAAATGAAGCATTTGACATAATTGAGACCGCTATTGCTAATACCCCAAAAAATGAATTTGAGGAAAAGCATATTGGTAATATTCGTTTTGTAGTTTCTACTGGATTTATTGACAATGATTCTTTCAGAACAAACCGTTTAGAACAGTTCAAATTTGTTGGATTTAGCAAAGAGAAAACAGCAAATATTGTATCAATAATGAAATCACGAATAATCAGATAACATGATATTTTATAACGACAATTTAAGAACAAAAACCTCATTTATTCACCCTATAGAATTCGGAGGCGGGTTATTGGAAACCAGAAAGTTATATTCTTTCACTGAATTTGAAAATAACAAAGCAAATGAATTAATTTTTACTTCAAAAATGCAAATAAACTATGAGTATGATACTTTGAATCAATTATCAGTTTATGAGCTTTACAAATTAGGGCAAAATACTGCCGAAGTCAAAGCAGACATAAATTTTGCGAAAGTTGAAAAAGCCAATCATTATGTATTTGAATCAAAAAAGGCAAATGCTTCTTGGAGTATTGGCACTTATGAGCAAATATCAGAAAATACGTGGAAGTTAACTTTTTCAAGAGTTGATACATTCTTAGGATACAATATACTGGTAACTTCGGAGAAGTAGAAAAAAAGTAACTTTAGCGAAAAAAAAATGATAGAAGAATACGTTAGTGATTTGTTATTATATTTTGGAGAT
>JAYVFS010000075.1:0-15718 GCA_043772905.1 Saprospiraceae bacterium
TCACGTCCTGGAATCAACAAATTGCGCGGAATCGTTGAACCACCCGTCAAAACCACAGCATCGTATTCTTCTAAAATGAGTTGTGGGTCAACATTGAAACCGACATTTGCATTCACTTTAAATTTAATACCTGAATCCTCCATAACCTTTTGGCGACGGTCAATGACCCATTTTTCCATCTTGAAATCAGGAATACCGTAGCGCAACAAACCGCCGATGCGTGTATTGCGTTCAAAAACCGTTGCCCAATGTCCCGCCCTGTTCAGTTGTGCAGCCGCTGCCATACCAGCAGGGCCGCCACCAATAACAGCGACTTTTTTACCCGTTCTTACTGAGGGGGGTGTTGGTTGGACAAGACCATTCGCAAAGGCGTGTTCGATGATGGATTTTTCGATGTGTTCAATAGCGACAGGCGGTTGATTGATGCCCAAAACGCAAGCAGATTCGCAGGGTGCGGGGCAAATACGACCTGTAAATTCAGGAAAATTGTTCGTACTACTCAATATTTCATAAGCCTCTGACCAATTTTCGCGATAAACAGCATCATTAAATTCTGGAATAATATTGCCGAGTGGACAACCATTGTGGCAAAAAGGTACGCCGCAATCCATGCAACGTGCCGCTTGTTCGTTTGTTTTTTCTTCTGCAAAAGGTTGATATAACTCTTTATAATCTTGTTTACGCGCTTCTACAGGTCGTGTTTTTGGCAATTCCCGTGTGAATTTCAAAAAGCCTTTCGGATCTCCCATTTATTTGACAATTGAATTGGTTTAAAATATAAACTAACTGGAGGGCGAAGTTACACTATTTTTCAGAAATGGAAAGGATATGTACTTATCAGTCTTAGAATCTCAAACGGAAACGACTGTTTTTATTTCAAGAACAAAATTTAATATTGAAATGATTTGGTTATTTGAATTTTCATTCTGTTTTTTAAAATAGATAAAATGAAGCCTTATTATGTAAAATCGGCATAAAAAAACTCTTCCTTGCGTGACAGGGAAGAGCTACAATACAAAAAAGCATGAAAAATTTTACTAAGTGATTTTTATAAATGTGTCTGTTTGATAAGTAATAGGTATAGTTGGACATACTGCGTATGACTTATTGACTACCTCAATCATTCAGAAATATGTATGCAAGGGAATTGTTGAATTAGATTTGAATCTAAATCTAAATAAAGGAATGGACAAGGCTATCATTTTCATTTTTAGTTAATTGTTTTCGATAAAGTTATTGGCTAAGGTAATTGTAAAGCTATGCAGCAAATATATTGACTTTCAAAGTGTTACGCAAAAATATGCTCATAATTTTAAACATATTTTTAAGAAAAATGAGAAAAATAGCTATCTATTAGGTTTCTCAAAAACAATTTTTCGTCATATTTTTTGTAGTGAATCAATGACGATGCAATGCGGTTTTTACAAGCATGGGTTGCATTAAAGCCACGTCTAACTTGCGTATATACACTAAAGGTTTTGCCATTTTATAAAATTTCCCCCCCTCAGTATTTTCAATAGAAATAACCGTTTCCGCATGAACACAACTAGCTTCAGAGCATTGATGCTCAACGATGTCTATTTTTACAGCAGCATCGAGTTTGAAACGGTCAATTACCCATTGCCGAATCGCTTTTTTTATCTCAATATTCTCTGGATCGAGTGGATTGGTAAATGTGGTCATATCGTTACGGGTTGACTGGTTATTGGTTGATTGGTTATTGGTTGACTGGTTACTGGTTGATTGGGGATTGGCTTATACGAATAACCAATCCCCAATCAACCAGTAACTAGTCAACCAATAACTATAATGGGATAATCTCAACGATTTCAAGTCCGTAACCGATTAAACCGACACGGCGTGTTTGAGAACGGGTAATCGAGCGAATTTTAGAAACACCTAAATCATGTAGAATCTGTGCGCCGACACCATAGTCACGCGCATCTATTGTAGGTTTAGATGACTCTTGACCTTCATGTTTAGCCTTGTAATTCTGTAAACGTTCCAAAATTGAATGACCTTTTTCTGCTTGTCGGATATACAGAAAGACGCCTTTTTCTTCTTTTACAATAATTTCAAAGGCTTTGTGCAACGTTGAATCGGTGTTTTCGAAAAGGTTACCTAAAATATCATTCGGCTCGGTAGAGCTTTGAACACGTACCGCTACGGGTTCATCGGGTGTCCAATCGCCTTTTTTTATGGCTAAATGAATGTCGCCAGAAGTGAGTTGTTTGTAAGCAAAAACCTCTAATTCCCCGTATTTTGAAGGCAATTTGACGCTCGTTTCCCGCTTGATAAGGCTTTCTGTTTGCATACGATAAGCCACCAAGTCATCAATAGAAACGATTTTCAGATCAAACCTTTCGGCTATTTTAAGCAATTGCGGCAAACGCGCCATCGTGCCATCTTCATTCAATATCTCGACCAAAACACCTGCGGGGTTCAAACCTGCCATACGTGCAAAATCAATCGCAGCCTCCGTATGCCCAGTGCGCCTCAAAACGCCGCCTGTTTTCGCTCGCAATGGAAAAATATGACCTGGACGTGCAAAATCACCACCTTTTGCTGCCGGATTTGTCATCCAACGAATGCCTGTCGAACGGTCATAAGCACTGATGCCTGTCGAGCAACCATGCCCTAAAAGGTCAATCGAAATCGTAAAAGCCGTTTCGTGAGGTGCGGTATTTTCAGGAACCATAGGTTTCAAATCGAGTTCATCAGCACGACTCTCTTCAATCGGTGTGCAAATTAAACCGCGTCCATGCGTTGCCATGAAATTAATCATTTCAGACGTCACCAACTCGGCAGCGCAGATAAAATCGCCTTCATTTTCGCGGTCTTCATCGTCAACGACAATGATGATTTTTCCTGCTCGTATGTCAGCAATGGCTTCTTCGATGGTGTTCAAACTGGTTATTTCTTCCATATTTGGTAAGAGCGTTGTCTCTATCATACTTTGTTTTTGAATTTATAAACTAAACAAACCAAATTTAGTTTGGTTGTTTTTCAATAATTTTTTCATTTAATAAGTCCATAAAAAGTTGGGTTGAATGTTGCCAAGAGTAATTTTCTTGAACAAATGCACGCCCATTTTTACTTATAATATTTTGTAAATCAGTATTTTGCAACAATCGTAAAATTTGTTCTGCAAACATCCCCTCAGTATCAGCGAGCAAAATATCTTTTTCAGAAGTTGAGCCAATAGCATTGTTCACACGAGTTGTTGTAACAACTGGCACGTGCATCGCCATCGCCTCTAATATTTTATTTTGTTGACCAATGCCGTGCATCAAAGGAGCGACCAAAGTGCGCGATTGAGCATACGCTTCACGAATATCGTCGAGCCAACCGATGACTTTAATATGGTCGTTTTCAAAACCCCAAATTTCTGCCGTTGGTCTTGCACCTGCCAATAAAATTGAGACATTTGGCTTTTGAGCTTTCACCAAAGGCACTATTTTTTTGATTAAAAAACGAACTGCCTCGACATTGGAGTAATAGCCCAAGTTACCGACGAAACAGATGTCGTATTTTTTTTCTATTGTATTATTATGATTTTGAAAATCAGACCTATCAAAAAAATCAACATCTACGCCATTGGGAATGACATGCAAAGTTTTAGAAGTTGATGCAAAAGGCAAACGTTCTTTATCTTGTTTGGAAATAATAGTCGAAAAGTCGAATTTTGAAGCAATATATTGTTCATAACGCTGCATCAAACGTGCTTCAATACGCCAAAAAGGGCGAATATAAAAAGGGGAAATATCGGCTCGACGCATCGTACCAGCCCCAAAAGCATCCATAAAATCAAGGGTTTTGGGCAATGTTTTATGCTCAATGTATGCACTCATGCGGGCAAGGTGACAATGAATATGTCCCGGTTTTTCTGTTTCAATGATTTGGTCAATCGCATTTTTGATGCTAAAATCATAGAAATATGCGACTTGAAAAGGGCGTTTTATCCCTTTTAGTATATTAAAAACAGCGTGCATAAATACCGAAAAACGGGTGATTCGAAAGATAAATATCTTTGAACAAAATGCTTTAACTTGTTGATAATCAGCCTTTTTGACTTTCTCTTCTGTCAACGAGACCAATTGAACTTCGTAGCCCGCACGATGCAGTTCACGTATCTGATAATAGATACGCAACTTGTCGCCTTTTTCAAGCGGATAGGGGAATCGAGAAGTCAATACGAGTATTTTCACGCCGCAAAATTAGTAATAGTTATTCGTTATTCGGTATTCGTTAATGGTTATTCGTTATTCGTTATTGATGATTAGGTTTTACGAATAACCAGTAACGAATACCGATTAACCAACAGGGTGAGCGATGAAATAGTAGTTTTTGGAGTGGTTAAATTGAGATTCAAAAGCTTCGATACTGAGGGGGGGCTTTTTCGACAACCAATCACGCATGAGAGAGATACGCATATTGTTTTTTTCAAAAAAGGAGAAAATTTGGCGTGGCGTAGTGCCATAGACATCAGAAGCGCCGAGTCCATGCTCGAAGACGATTATGGGTTTGCAACGATTAATCGTTTTTTGTGCGCCTTCCAAAACGAGCATTTCTGCGCCTTCAACGTCTATTTTGATGAAATCTATTACTTTATCAAGCGGAATCATATTGTCAAGAAGTTCCGTTTTTACAGTAATAATCGTGTCTTCTTCATTCGGCCGGTCGTATCGACGACGTAAAATGCCGCTATAAGAAGGGTTAGAAACGACGTAATTGAAACTTGTTGAACCCGATTCACGGCTCAAAGCGAGGTCATAAAAACGGCAATTGGGCGGGTATTTTTTTTGAATCAAACCCGCATAAAGGTCGGGGAGGGGCTCAAAACAATCGTGTTGTCCTTGTGGTGCAAATTTCAAAATGAGGTCAAGCATTTCGCCTTTATGGCAACCAACATCAATGCAATTTGAATCAGGACGGCATATTTTTTTCAAAATTTTGACCGTCTGTGCATCGTATTGTTGGTTTTTTGTAAAGGCTATGGGCAGCTTTTTTAAAAGCGATTTTATATGCGAAAGCATTGATTGTCAATGTTTTATTTTAAATAAAAAAAAGTGCCATACTGATTCGTTTGGCACTTTTCGAGCTTCTGCTTCAATATGAAGCCGTAAAGTTAAGAAGCACTATTGATAACTCAAGGATTAAATATTAACCTTTCTTTTTTCCAAAAACGATTCATAAGCGGACAAAACGTGTGCGGCTATCTCTAAACTATCAAAATGGCCAATAGCGAACCGTTGTGCTTGCTCTCCGATACCCCTCAGTAAATCGGGGCGTTTGCGGCAAAATTCTATTTTTTCTATAAAATCATAATCAGAATTGGCAATTAAAACTTCAATTCCGTCTTGTGCAGGGATGCCTTCAAGACCCATAGAAGTCGTCAAAACAACACGTCCCAACATCATCGCTTCTAAAATTTTGACACGAATACCTGAACCACTGAATAGTGGAACGATTGCGACAGAATGTTGATTCATAAAACGTTGTGCATCAGGTACTTCTCCATGAAAAATGACATTATCTGCTTTAAGGTTTTTTAACCAATTAGGGGCATTTCGACCTGCAATATGAAGCTGAAAATGCGGCTTTTTAGGGTCTTGATTGGCTGAAATTTGAGACCATACTTTGTCCAAAAAC
This sequence comes from Saprospiraceae bacterium, assembly GCA_043772905.1. GTDB lineage: Bacteria > Bacteroidota > Bacteroidia > Chitinophagales > Saprospiraceae > JAAFJT01. The sequence goes on from JAYVFS010000075.1 coordinate 5,653, forward strand.
CAACGTAAACCTTCTTGATTAGGCATCCAATCGAGTGCGCCAATAAATCCAAGCGTAACTGGGCGTTCAAAACTCCGAACATTGGGCGCATAATCGCGGCTGTGTAAACCGACAGGTGTAACGACTGAAGTACCTCGAAAACCCAACAATCGGAAAATGCGTTGGTCTCTTTCAGTTATAGGCAACAGAATATCGCATTTTTTCGTGTTTTCAAGCTCAAAGCGACGTAGTTTTTTATTCAAAAAGTTGAGATACCAACGTTTGGGCAAAAAATTAGTCACTTCAGCCACACGTTTCCATATTTCATGTTCAACATTGTGTGACCGCAAAGCAATGACTGCGTTTGAGTTTTCACGAATGATGTCTATATATGGTGCTAAAAAAACGGTTTCGAGTTGAACAACATCAAATTGCTCCCCCCTCAGTATTTCGACCAATTTTTTTGAAAAATCGTCACTGACAAACCGCGTAACGTGATAAGATTCCTTTTCAAAAAGGTTTTTGAGTGCACCCAAAGCCGTAATATGATTATAAATAGGTACATCATACACCGTTTTATAGGTTTTTTTGAATTCTGTAGGCAAGTCTGCGACGTTGACTGGATGCTTGCTCGTATTCATGGTGAGCAAAGTCACTTCTGCACCTAAAGCGGTGAGAGATTTGCTCAAAGTGTTAATAGCTATGACCTCGCCGTCTTTTGGGGGAAAGGGGAATTTCTTGCAAAGTTGTAATATTTTCATATATGTCGTTTACAAAGGCTAAAGTTTGGTTGAATTTGGCGAATTAGTGTAATCGCAAAAATAGCTGTTGGTTTTGTAACAACGTTTTTTTTAGCAAAAGATTGAATCGAAATACAAAAAAATAAAAAAATAAAAAAGCCGTTTCGATAGGTCCAAAACGGCTGGTATATAATCAAAAATAGTTATTCTCTAAAAAAAAAGTATCAAACGACTTTATCTGCGCAACTTGACGATGCAAAAGCCTCTGGTTTTGCTTTAAAAGTAAAGCCCATCCCCAAAATATAGCCCATCGCTTCGCGCAAAGCCACATTTGATTGGAAATAAGGGTCGGTGTTGATGTCGGCGTGTACTTCGAGCGCGATGTCATATTTGTCTAATAATGAACAAAGTGCATAAGCCACTTCGACTGACTTATTGACCTCTGTTATCATACGTTCACGAATACTCATCACTTTTTTACTGAGATCGTGGTGGATAAACATAAAGCCACCTTTGCGTTCGCGCAAAAAGACAATGACCGTAGCGAAGTGAATATCTTCGCCGCGCACTTGTGAATCGGTGCCAATACAGACTTTCAATCGGTTACCCAATGCCGTTTCTTCGACGATTGTGCGCTCAACGGCTTCTTTTATGGGCAACACGATGCGTTGTCCGTTGAGCCTTCGCCATTCTTTTTCCATGAGTCAAGAATTTAAAGATTTTAATAATCTGATTGAATGAAAATTTGCCAATGGAAAGTTAACAACTATTATTGCAAACTTACAGCGTTTTGATGAGTAATGTTTTGCAAAATCATTTATTTACAATAATTTCATATTGGCAAAGTTGATTTTTACAACAAATGATTTGTTGTAAAAGTTCAAAAAGGGTTGTGGCGACGTTGGTATTCTATTGGAAAGATGAGTAGGGCAGTAGGGACATAAAAAAAACCGTCTCGGGTACGAGACGGTTCCAAAACAACAAATTATAATCACATGAACTTTCAAAACCGTTTTAAGAGAGGACTCTGTATGACATACATATATGCATAGTAAAACGAAGTCCCGATAAAAGTAAGATTAAATATAAAATTGGATTAGTCCTAATGTCTTACTTGCCAAACAAAGTTACTTCTTTGTCAAAGAATATACAAAGTATTCGGAAGAATTTATTTTAATTGTTTCAACATTTATTTTTACGCCATGTTTTTGACTTCTAGTAAAATGTTGATAATTAACTGTTTATATGTGTGATGTCAATATTTTGAAAAAATGTGACAAGGTAAATCTTAATGAAATGTTAATGATTTTAATGAACTGGACTACCCGTTTTTTAAAAAGAAAGTCTAATTTTAGGTTTCAATAAGCTTTTAATCCATCTAATATATTAAAAATTAAGTTTTTATGAAATACAAAAGTATTTACGTTGCAGCTACTTCACAACATGTAGGCAAAACGACTTCAACTCTTGGGCTTGTCTCTGCTTTTCGTAATAGAGGTATAAATGTCGGTTATTGTAAGCCCGTTGGACAGCGATATGTTCAGCATAATGGTTTAAATGTTGACAAAGATGTGCTGCTTTTTGCTGATTTATTGGGTTTTGAAGTTAACCCTTTTCTGCACAGCCCCGTTATTTTAGGTCAAGGTGCAACTTCTGAATACCTTGAAAACCCACAAAACTATCATTATGAAAAGGATATTCTTGAGGCGGCACACGCACTTGAAAAACTCCACGACCTTGTAATTTTTGAAGGAACGGGGCATCCTGGAGTCGGTTCTGTGGTCGAAATGTCGAATGCAGATGTTGCAAAATTAAACGGTTCAGGCTTAATTATGGTCGCAGAAGGCGGTATTGGCAACACGATTGATATGATGAGTATGTGTCTTGAAAAATTTTATCGGCTTGATATACCTATTATCGGTGTTATTTTGAATAAAGTCATAGGAGAAAAAAGGAAAAAAGTAGAGCATTATGTCTCGAAATGGCTCGATAAACACAATATTCCTTTGATAGGCACCTTGCCTTTTGACAAATCTATGGGTTATCCGAATTTGAATATTATTGCAGACAGTGTGAAAGGACGTGTGGAACATAATAAAGACAGATTGTTCAATACCGTTGAAGGCATTTTGGCTGGTTCGTTGATTTCAAATGAAGAGCTGGTAGGTAAGGAACGCAATACGTTGCTGGTAGTTGGGGCAACGCGGTTGGATTTGGCGATTGATGATACTAAAAAGATTATGGAAACGAATGGCTGGACGGACGCTCCTTTTTCGGCCATCATCACGACAGGCTATGGTGAATACAACTCGGACTCTATTGAGTTTATCGAAAAATTTAAAATCCCACTCGTGAGAACCATGTTGGAGACCTATCCTGCGGTTTTAAAAATTTCACGCATTGAAGTAAAAATCAATTTACATACGCCTTGGAAAGTGCAGCGAGCTGTTGAAATGATTGAGAATAATGTCAACCTTGATTTTATTCTTGAAAAATCGCGTCTTTAAGGGTTTCTACTGAGGGGGATTAGTCATTTGTTAATAGTCATTGGTCAATAATTAAACTTTTATAAAAAATGAAACAATATGTTATACATGCATTTGATGGCACAGATTCAGAAGCCTTGAACCGCCGATTAGCCGTCCGCCAAGCACATTTTGAGAATATGTCTTCTTATAAATCCGCGGGAAATTTCATTCTGGGTGGTGCTATGCTCGACGATAATGGTAAAATGATAGGTTCTACGGTAGTGATGCAATTTGAGTCAGATGCTGACTTGCAGTTTTATCTCGATTCAGAACCTTATGTTCAGAGCAAGGTTTGGTTGGAAATAAAGATTTTTCCTTTCAAAACGGCAACGGTTTTGCCGTCTTCTGAAAAATAGGGTTGGCAAATTACAAAGGCAATATAAAATTCGCCATAGCATCTGCCGCTAGTCGCCAATTCTTTTCTAAAAACAAATTATGTGCTTCATTTTCATATATGAAAGCCGTTGTGCCGTAAGCAATGGCCGTTTTATGGACATCAATGGGCGGGAAAATATAATCTGCACTACCTCCGAGTACGAGTAATGGTGTTTTGATTTTAGATACTTTTGGCAAATTCAAAAACAACATATCGAGGAAAGCTAAAAACGATTCGTCTTGGGTTTGCACATAAAGTTCGTTCAACTCAGTTTCAGATACCCCCTCAGTATAAAAGTGCATACGGAACAATTTGAGTGTACTGATAAATGGTTGAAGCGTCCAAAATAGATTGACTTTCAAGAATAGCAGAGGAAAACGAAGAGCATTTTTCAAAGTAATGCGCCATACACCATGTGGCGGCACGCTGCACAACAAAACCGCTTTTTCGATGCGATTCGGGTAGCGTTCTAAATATTTTTGAACAACCAAGCCGCCCATTGAGTGACCTATGAGGAAGATTTTACCCTCTATGGTATTTACAACTGATTGAATATCAGCAACATATTCACTGATACGCCGAAATTTTAAAGAGCCAACGGACTCACTCTTGCCATGATTCCGATAGCTCGGTGCGATACAATCGTAGCCGAGTTCTGCAAAATAAGGCATCATCGTTGGTTGCCAACAACGTGCATCGTGCCATGCGCCATGACAAAAAACGATAGTACCTTTTTTCTCACTTTTTACTGAGGGGGTGGTTAGGATGTCAAGTTTCATATCTCATTGATTTTAAGTCCCTAATGTCACTAAATTACATCAATGGTCACTCTTTTTACTTGAAAAATTCGTGTAATTCGTGAAATTAAGGTCAAAACAGTCAAGACAATGCAAACTCAAATGTCTTTTTTCGCCAATGATAAAGCTCCATTTTGACACTTCGGGGTGCATCTAAATAAGATTCTAACATGTTTATCAAAACAATTTTCAACGTTTCGGCTTCGCTGATATTGCGTTTTTTACTATTGGGTATTTGCCAACGAATCTCGCAACCAATTCTATAAATAGCTTCATGTGCCCGCATCCGCAAAAAATGATTCAACGCTTGTTGCTCGGAAAAGGGAATGAGCAGGATAGCCATTTCGGGGTCACGTTGAGCCATGGGTTTCAGGTAAATAAAGTCGGCAGTGAGGCGTTTGAGTCGCTTTTTTCCAACTTTTACTTTTTCGAGTTTACATTCAATAGCCAAACCCTCCGCTAAATGTGCGATGAGTGCGCCTCTTAAATAATAGTATTTCATTGTGCAAAACAGGTTTTAAGAAATTTAGGGTACAAAAATAAAACAAAATAGTTTATTTTAAAAACTTATTGTTTTATTTATTGAATAATAAATACAAAAAATAAACCCTCCATGAATTTGATTTTCATGGAAGGTTTATTCATCATTTATACTTCATCATTTATCATTTATCATTCATTGCATAGAAATTAACTCAAATAAAAGCTCTATATATTAACAATATTTCAATAAAAGAACCTTCCTTTATAGCTGTTTAACAATCAAACCATTTTTTCTAAACCAAAAATTCAGATAAGTCAATTATGGGAATTTATATCATTATCTTGCTCGCTCTGCTTGGGACTGGCGCATTCGTGAGTGTTCAACAAGGGACTGTCGCTGTGGTGACGATTTTCGGTAAATATCAGCGTATGATGCGCCCGGGATTGAACTTTCGGATACCGTTTATTGAGCAAGTATTTAGACGCATTTCTACGCAAAACAAGTCCGTAGAGATTGAATTTCAAGCCATTACGCAAGACCAAGCGAATGTGCATTTCAAAACTCTTATCATTTTTGCCGTCATGGACGACAATGAAGAGACTGTGAAAAAAGCAGCGTTTAAATTCATCAACGATGCCAATTTCATGCAATCGCTCATCAGAACCGTCGAAGGTTCGGTTCGTGGTTATGTGGCAACCCGCAAACAAGCAGAAATATTGGGCTTGCGCCGTGATATTGTACACGATGTGAAAGACCAATTGGATCATGTTTTGGAAGATTGGGGTTATCATCTCATTGATTTGCAACTCAATGACATCAATTTTGATGAAGAAATTACTCGTTCTATGGCAAAAGTCGTTGCTTCAAACAACCTGAAAGCGGCGGCTGAAAATGAAGGGCAAGCCCTTTTGATTACGAAAACAAAAGCTGCCGAAGCCGATGGCAACGCGATACGTATCTCTGCCGAAGCTGAAAAAACGGCGGCGCAACTGAGGGGTCAAGGTGTGGCGTTGTTCCGTCAAGAAGTGGCTCGCGGTATGGCTGATGCCGCTAAAGAAATGGAAGATGCCAAACTTGACAGTTCTATTTTGCTGTTTACAATGTGGACAGAAGCGATTAAAAACTTTGCTACAGAAAGCAAAGGCAATGTCATTTTCTTAGACGGCTCGACCGAAGGGATGGATAAAACCATGAAACAAATGATCGCTATTCAAACTTTAGCGCAGAAGAAATAGAAGAATGCCGCTTCAAACACTTCATCCCTCGCCGCTGACTTTTATTAGTTAGCGGCATTTTTTTTAAAAATAGCCCCCCTCAGTATTTTGTGTTTAATTTTACCAAAAATATAAAAATATCAATATGCCTAATAACTCAAAACAAGCTAAACTCGATGCTTTCGGACGATTGCTTGACATCATGGACGACCTCCGCGAAAAATGTCCTTGGGACAAAAAACAAACCCTTGAAAGTTTACGCAATTTGACAATTGAAGAGACCTATGAACTCGCTGATGCCATTTTGGACAATGACCTCAAAGGTATCAGTGAAGAAATTGGCGACTTGATGCTGCACATGACTTTTTATGCTAAAATTGGCGATGAAAAAGGGGCTTTTGACATTGCCGATTCATTGAATGCGATTTGCGAAAAACTGATTTATCGACACCCACATATATATGGTGATGTGGTGGTCAAAGATGAAGAAGAAGTGAAAGCAAATTGGGAAAGATTGAAGCTGAAAGAAGGTAAAAAATCCGTTCTCGAAGGTGTTCCAAAATCGCTGCCCGCAATGGTCAAGGCTTACAGAATGCAAGAAAAAACTGCCAAAGTGGGTTTTGAATGGGACACTGCCGATCAAGTTTGGGAAAAAGTTGAAGAAGAAATTCAAGAATTCAAGGAAATGATACCCCTCAGTATGCCCGCCGAAAAACGGGAAGAAGAGTTCGGTGATGTGCTTTTTTCACTTATCAATTATGCCCGTTTTATCAACATTGACCCTGAAACGGCTTTGGAAAAAATCAATCGAAAGTTCAAACGACGCTTCGAATTTATTGAAAAAAACGCACCCCGCGACCTTGAAGAGATGTCGCTTGAGGAAATGGATGCGTTGTGGAATGAAGCAAAAGTAATAGAGCGGAAATGATAAAATATGAATGATAAATGATGAATTTTACTGAGGGGGTAAATTCATCATTTATCATTCATACTTCATCATTAGCGAAGGATTGTCATATTACCCTTCAGTATTTTCCCATCATTGACGTTCAAGCGGAGGACGTAATAGTACGTGCCTTCGGGCAAATCGCTGCCGTTTTGGTTCGTTCCTTGCCAATCGTTGTGGTAAGGTTTGGCTTTGTACAAAATATCGCCCCAACGGTTGAAAATGATGAGTTCATTGTTGGGATATTGATCGATACCATCAATGCGCAAAGCATCATTTTTGCCATCGCCATTGGGTGTAATGGCGTTTGGAATATCTACGATTTGAACCGTAACAGTGTCTTTTGGCTTAGGGTTTATCAAAATACGCACCTCACCTGTATCACATAAACGCGTACATATATCGCTACATATTGCAAATTTAAACTTAACAATGCCCACAAAAGACGTATCGGGGCGATAGGTAAAGCTACCATTATTAAACAAATCAAAAGTACCTGCCACTGGATTTGTCAACTGTGTAATGGTATAAGTGCCTGTTGGTGCATTTTCATTGACCGTACCTGAAACGGCTTTTCCGACAGTCGTAACGAGGGACAAAGTGTTTGCTTTGGGCAATAAAGGCAGAAAAATCTGAACCGTATCACGCACCGTATAGTTGGGGCAAGTCGTGTCGGCAACCGACCAAATAAATACATTTCGCCCATTTTGTAAGTTCTCTGCTACCGATTTAGGGTCAAATGGTGTTAAAATCCGCACATTTCCAGTAGGACTTGACCAACGACCGATGTATTGCAAATTTTCAGCCGCATCTAAACCCACATTTGTTTGACATACACTGCGGTCAATACCTGCATTTGAAATAGGTAAAGGTCGCAGGTTGACGCGTGCAGAATCGGTCAATTCGGCGACACAGCCGTTTTTATCTTTAACTTCTAATAAGGCATAAGTCGTTGAATACGAAGGATTTATAGACAATGTTTGACCACTCAATACATTCGTGAGGAAACGGTTACCCGTGTCATCTCGAAGCGTAATATTGTATGAACCGACTGGGTTGATATTAAATTTTAAAACGGCATTATCAAAACGACAAATCGTTGTATCGCCTGTCAAACCTGCTATCAATCTATTTTTAAAAATGATGGGAATGCTGCGACTCGTTGAGGCACAAGGCTTTGTTAAATCCACAGAACCATTTGCTAAAGAGTCACCAACAATGTAGGCGATATAATAAACGCGATTAAATTGTAGATTTGAGACATCAAAAATGCCTGTTTTGTTGCGTTTCAAAATATTCCCTCTCAAGTTTGTTGAACCATCATGTAGTACAAATTCAGCTCCATCGTTGCCGTCCAAACGGGCATCATTAAGTGGTATCGCACGACCCGTTAAACCAAAACAAACAACAAGCGAATCAGGGCGCAAAGTCCCCGAAGCCGTATAACAAGGGCAATTTTTCATGCCACGCACTTCATTTGACACGCAGCCAAAATTGTCTTTAACTGTAAAATTATAAGCCGTTCCGTTTGGAATAGGATTAGATGTAAAGCTATTGCCAGTCATTGTGCCATTGACCGACCCCATCATTGTATAAGGGGCGGCTGAACCGGTAATATTAAGCTGCACACGATACTCTGTTGCTTCCAAATTACAATTTTCTGAAACAAGTGTGAGTCCAGGCAATTCTTTGAAATCAATTCTTATAGAGTCCGCATGACTGCAACCAATCGCATTTGACGATTCAAATTTGAATATATAAACGCCTGATTTTGAAACAATAACATCCGTTTGCGTCACAAAAGAATTGAGGAAAGAAACAGTTGCCCCCACTGGTTTTTCTGCCACGCTCCATGTTTGAACGGAAGCAGTTGTCTGACCCCTCAGTAAAGTACGGGTGCCACAGACCGTTGTATCGTTTCCAGCATTGACAACTGGTTTTGGCACAATGGTAATGTTTACGCAAGTCCAAAAACCGGCACCACACGAGTTGACACCCCTTACACAAATTTGACCACCTCTTGATGTACCGAGATTGACTGTAATTTGAGTACTTGTTGAGTCACCTACTATACTCGCATCATTAGGTACTTGCCATTGATAACCAATGACTTCTGGTAGGTCAGCGATGCTAAAAGTTGCTATTGCACCTTCGCAAAGTGTCGTTGTACCGACAATATTTGCAGGCGAAGAAGGCGGTGTTTTGACTGTTACATATATACGACTCGGCTGTCCATCGGCACAACCGCCCAAAGGTACAACCCGCACATTACCACTTGATGAACCAAACCTAATGACGACTCGACTGGTATTTAATCCACTTACAATCGATGCACCTGTCGGCACAACCCATAAATAACCGCCAGCATTAGGATCATTTTGAACTTCAAAAACAGCCGTAGAATCTTTACAGACAATTGTGCTACCTGTCAAAGGCAGTGAATCGAGCGTATTTTTTACTTCAACTGCAAAACATGCTGATTTTTTAACATTGCAATCATTTTGAATTTCAATGCAAACATTGCCACCTGTTGAAGAACCCCAATCCACTAAAACTGTATTCGTTGTACTGCTTCCAACAATCGTTACCCCCACTGGCACTGTCCATTTATAAGCCGTAATTGCCGCATTGGTTGGAATCGAATAATTGGCGCGACTCATTGGGCAAACCGTTGCTGTACCAGAAATTACAGGACTACTCAGCACACCGTCTCTAATATTCGCTTTTAATGTCACTTTTCGAGTCAAATTACAAGCGTTTGTAAGCGTTAATCCAATCGTTGCATTACCTAAAAAAGAACCCCAAACAACCAATATCGTGTTCGTTCCTTGACCCCTCAGTATCGTCGCCCCAGCTGGCACTTCCCAATTGAACTGCATAGTGCCCGCTAAATTGACACTATAAACAGTTGTATCAATAGAACAAACAGACGTATTTCCTTGAATTGGAAGCGAATCGGGTGGTGAATTGCTGATTTGAACATCAAAACACGTTTGTGTACC
>JAYVFS010000076.1:0-46463 GCA_043772905.1 Saprospiraceae bacterium
TTAGCATACATGCCTGTATAAAACTCAATGCGGTCTGCACCCACTTCTGCCGCACCTTCTACCATACGTACATCGGCATCTACAAACAGCGACGTGCGAATATTTGCCCCCCTTAGTATATCGAGCGTTTTTTTCAAAAAATCAGCATTTTTCCAAGTATCCCAACCGTGGTCAGAGGTCAATTGAGTCGGGTCGTCAGGTACAAGCGTGGCTTGAGTAGGCACATTGTCAAGCACCAATTTCATCCAATAATCATCAGGATTGCCTTCAATATTAAATTCTGTCGTGACGATTTTTTTTAAATCATAGACATCCGCAAAGCGAATATGCCGCTCATCAGGACGTGGGTGAACGGTGATACCTTCTGCACCAAACGCTTCACAATCCATTGCCATTTGCAGCAAATTGGGTAAGTTTCCGCCACGAGAGTTGCGCAATACGGCGATTTTATTGATGTTGACGCTCAAACGGGTCTTTTGCATGAATCATTGATTTGCCTCTTTTTGTCATTCTGAACGCAGTGAAAGAATCGGTTTCCTACGGAATGACAAAACAGATTCTTTCATTGCATTCAGAATGACAAAAAAACGAAGTAGTAAATATTTTCGTTGATAATGCGGCAAAGATTGGAAGAAATTTGGGGTTTTCAAAACCATTTATCGCCACAGCGACAGATTTTCTATTACAGCGATAATTTATCCTCCCAACGATAGATGCTATCCTCTCAACGATATTGTCATTCTAATCGAAATTTTATCGGAATCGTATAAGCCACTCTCGCAGGTTTACCACTGTGTTTAGCCCCTTTCCACATGCCAACTGACATGAGTTTTACAACACGTAAAGCCTCTTCATTAAAAATATTTATACCTCTTTTTATATGAATATCGGACAAACTACCATCGAAATTGACGACAAATCCAACATAAACAGTTCCTTCGCCACAAACATCATTTGGCCATTTAATATTCTCACTAAGAAATTGGCGCATAGCTACATAGCCACCAATAAATTCAGGTTGTTGCTCAACAATCATCCCTATGAAATCCTCTTTTGCTTGTTGTTGAACTAAATGAGAAACCTCAATTGGTTCTAATTTTTCCACTTTACATCCCGTCATCGCCAAACTAAACGCCGCAAAAGCTGCTGCTTTCGCAAAATTTACTGAGGGGGTAGTCATTTGCGCTTTGCGAAACCGTCCACAAAGCTGACCATCATGTTTTTGTACAATATCCTCATATTCCTCTTGCGATTTATCCGTAAAATCATAAACCGTTTTTTGGCAAACGCCACAAAAGCGTCCATTGCCACAAATCGTCATATTGTCCCAATTTTGAGGGCAAACGAAGGAGAGTTCGATGTTTTTGATGTCTTTTTTCTGTTTCATGTTCGATAAGTTTTCATTTATAGATGTATGTCAAAAGGCTTTTGGTGTGTACTAAAAGTAAAAAGCCTTGAAAGTAAATGACATACTTTCAAGGCTTTTTTACTGAGGGGGTCTATTTTTAGACATTCTCAAAAATATCATCAACTGACAAAACAAAACCATCAATAGCTGTTTCTGCTGAACATAAATCAGTGCCTTCACAAATCAATATGCGTTTACTATTTTCATAAACGTGTACTTTTTTCAAGTCTGGAAATACATGCCACAATACTTTAACACCCGCATCAAAATAATCGTCAACTTTACGATTGACACGGTTGATATTATCTGTTTTAGAAATAATTTCGACGACAAAGGCAGGGATTTGATTTTCTTCAGTCTTTGTCAACTTAATTTGTTCAGCTGAATAAAAGGCAATATCTGGACGACGATGATTTTCATCAAAAAATGAATCAATTTCAGTCAGAAGTCTTCCTGTTACTTTATTTTGGAATTTAAGTTTATCAAACAATTCCATAAGATTATTAACAATAATCAATTGATGTTGAAACATAGTGCGTGGTGTTTTCTCAATGATACCATTTAACCATTCATATTTAAAGCCATCTTCACGAGAGAGATATTGTTTTTGAAACTGCTCCCAAGAGATTTTTTTGGGCGTTCCACCATGCCCATTTTTTTTAAGCGTCTTTGAATTGCCTGTTGCTACTGCTACCATGTTATTGCTCTTTTTTTACAAAGATAATGATTTCCAAACAAAATACCACCCCACAGTATTTTTCACTTTTCACTTATAACTTTTCACTTAAACGTCTTTCATCGAAAGCTTCACCCGTTTCCTTGCAGCATCCACCTCCATGACCTTAACCTCAACTTCCTGCCGCAATTTCACTGCTTCATTCGGATTTTTGATAAAACGATTTGACATTTGAGAAATATGCACCAAACCGTCTTGCTTCACGCCAATATCCACGAATGCACCAAAGGCTGTGATATTCGTTACGATGCCTGGCAGCACCATGCCAACAGTCAAATCCTCGATTTTATGAACATTGCCAAAACTGAACGATTTGGCTTCACCACGTGGGTCAAGTCCAGGTTTGTCGAGTTCCTTCAAAATATCAGTCAAAGTAGGCAAACCGACTTTTGGCGTGACGTATTTATCCAATTTTATTTGTTGACGCAACGACTTGTTTAGTATCAAATCAGCGATTTTTACGCCCAAATCCTTTGCCATACTTTCCACAATCGGATAACTTTCAGGGTGAACGGCTGAATTGTCCAATGGATTGCTGGACTCACGTATGCGTAGGAAACCCGCACATTGTTCAAAGGCTTTGTCGCCCAAACGCGGCACTTTTTTGAGTTGATTACGGGTTTTAAATGCGCCATTTTCAGCCCTAAAATTGACAATATTTTGTGCCAAACTGGGTCCCAAACCCGATACATACGTCAGCAAATGTTTACTCGCTGTATTCAAATTCACACCGACCAAATTCACACAACTTTCAACCGTTCTATCCAAACTTTCTTTCAAAGCCGATTGATTGACATCGTGTTGATATTGCCCAACGCCAATTGATTTTGGGTCAATTTTAACCAATTCAGCCAACGGATCCATCAAGCGACGACCAATAGACACAGAACCACGCACCGTCAAATCCAAATCTGGAAATTCCTCACGTGCCACATCAGAAGCGGAATAAATAGACGCTCCTGCTTCGCTGACGCTAAATATACTGAGGGGGGTCGGAAAGTTGATAGATTGACACAGCGACTCCGTTTCACGTCCACCCGTACCATTGCCAATAGCTATGGATTCGATTTGGTATTTTTGAACGAGTTTTTTGATTTTATCAACGGCATCTGCTTCATTATGCAGGTAAATCGTTGCATTTTCCTTCAAATTACCACTTTCATCAAGGCAAACGATTTTACAACCTGTCCTAAATCCTGGGTCAATACCCATCACTTTACGTTGTCCAAGCGGTGCTTGAAGGAGCAATTGACGTAGGTTTTCAACAAAAACGGCAATGGCTTCGGCATCGGCTTTGTCCTTTGAAAGGTTTCTAAATTCCGTCTCAATGCTCGGTGATAACAGGCGTTCATAGGCATCTGTAATCGCTTTTTGCACTTGATCAGCCGCTTCATTGTGCGCCGTTAAAAACAAATTCTCAAGCTTTTGAACGACAAATTCCTCATCTGCGGGCGCAATACCGACCCTTAAAAAGCCTTCGTCCTCTCCCCTGCGCATCGCCAAAAGCCTGTGAGAAGGCGATTTACTGAGGGGTTCAGAAAAGTCGAAATAGTCCTTATATTTTGCGGCGTCTGCTTCTTTTGATTTCACCAATTTTGAGCGCATGACGGCTTCACGACTGAAAATATTACGCACCGTTGCCCTTGCTTTTTCGTCTTCATTGACCATTTCAGCGATGATGTCTCTTGCACCTGCCAACGCATCTTCAATCGTTTCTACTTGATCATTGAGGAATTTAGCCGCCAAAGTCTCTACATCACGTACTTTTTGAGCAAAAATATCCAATGCCAAAGGCTCTAAACCTTTTTCACGAGCCATAGAAGCCCGCGTTTTGCGCTTCTGTTTGTAAGGCAAATACATGTCTTCCAAGTCGGTCAAACTGTAAGTCGCTACGATGCGTTTGCGCAAATCGTCAGTCAATTTGCCTTGTTCTTCTATACTTTTCAAAATGGCTTCACGCCGTTTTTCAAGCTCTTGCAACTTCTGATATTGCGTTTTGATGTCGCCTACTTGCACCTCGTCGAGAGAACCTGTCACCTCTTTTCGATAGCGAGAAATGAAAGGAATTGTTGCCCCTTCGTCGAGTAATTGGGCGGTATTTTCAACTTGTTGCGTTCTGATGCCAAGCGCATTGGCAATAATTTGAATGTGTTTCGGATTCATAAACGGTTTATTTTATTAACTTTTCCTTGTTTACCAAACTCACTTTTCCACAATTTAAGATAAAGCGGCGCAAAATTACTTGAAAAACACATTTTTCAAAGAAATGTCAATTCTTCTCCGTTTTTTTGCCCATGAAATCTAACTCAACTCGTTCAATTCTATTTTTATAAAATAAACTAACAATGCGTAACACCATTTTTACACTACTCCTAATCGCTTCTTTTTTCCTTTTTTCGCAGTGCAAATCTGAATCTGCAAAGGCAACAGCTAAGACAACAGAAATCCAATTATCAGGCATCAATAAAGTACAATTTTTGGACAGTATAGCGGCTGCAAATGCCATCATACGGGATGATTTAGAGCATTTTTTTGATAAAATAACGGCTGTTGATGCAGCAATCCAAATGAAAAAGGCTTATGCAACGACTGTTTCAAAAGATGAAGTGGTTTCAGAATACAAAGGTTTTTTGCAACGCGATGTGTCAAATTTCACAAAAGAAGAATCTGAATTTATCGTCAAAGCGATGAATCAAGCGTTTCAATTGTGCCAAACGGTGTCAGATAAAATTTTTCCAGATGAAATTTTACTCATCAAGTCGCATGGATTGGCTTATGGCGACGACACCTATTATACTCGTGAAAATTGCATCATCATTCCAAAACAAGCCTTAGCCAAACGGGATTATGATGAATTTTTAAAAGTCATATTGCATGAAATCAGCCATATTGTTACACGCACACGTCCGACTGTAAAAGCACAATTATATGCTTTAATTGGCTTTAAAAAAATGGCTAATCCATTGATTATCAACGACTCATTGAGCCAACGCCTATTGACAAATCCAGATGGTGTCGAACAAAAATGGGCAACAACATTGACCGCTACTGGCAATAAAAGCGTTTTCGCTATCCCTTTGTTGTATGCTAAAAACAATACATGGTCAGCAAAACAGCCTGATTTTTTTGACAATATGGGTTGGAATTATTTTGAAATCGAACCTTCTGCCGATGCCAAATCACTCGTCGTTATGACACGCGGCGACAAGCAACAAAGCACCCTCGATACAAAGGGTATCAACGAGATGTTTCAACAAAATTACAATACGCAATACATCATTCATCCTGACGAAATTATCGCCGATAATTTTGCGATTTTGATGCTTTCTGAAAAAAAACCAGCCATTTTAACCACTTATACTGAGGGGGGGCAAACATTGATTCAGAAAATGCGGAAGGTGTTGGCGGAGTAATTTTATCAAATTTTAAAAATGAAAAAAGAGATTAAAATAAATGTAAAAAACGAAAAAAAATTCGATATTGCAGACATGAAGAAAGCATTTCAAATCCTCTACGAGAAAGATACTTTCAAGGATATTGACCCTATCGAATGGCAAAAAAACAACGTGATGAATGGGAAACTTCTTCAACAATTTTAATAAATCCAAAATGAGAAAACGTGTTCTAAACATCGCAGGCATCATACTTCTCTTCATTTTTCTGACATTACTGACGCAAATTGGCGGCATTGTTTATCTCATCTGTTTACCTATTTTTAGGTTTTTCAAACGACGGGTTGGTCGTCCTATTTTGCATATCTTATTGAATATCAGCTCTTTTTGTATTCTCTATGCTTTTACGACTTTCATTGTTGTGCCGCCTTTAGCGGAAAACTATGGTCGTGTGCCTATGCCTTATGATGAGATGAATCCGCACTTGCGGCAGTTAAATCGGTGGACAGTGCTACTCAATCGGCACTATGTTGTGCCTCAATTGAGGGCAGTTACTGAGGGGGTCGCTCAAAAATTAGCGGCAGCAGACACGAGCCTTGTAGTGACGTATTTGGATTGCAATTTCCCGTTTTGGCTCGGTTTTCCACTCGAACCACATTTGAGCCACGACGATGGACGAAAAATTGACTTATCTTTTTTTTATATAGATGCTGAAACACAAAAACCCACCGCAGAACGCCCTTCATGGCTCGGCTACGGTGTCTGCGAAGAGCCACGAGGAGGAGAAGAAAACCGCGCCGAATTTTGTGCAGAACGCGGTGGTTGGCAATACAGCTTTATGCGAAATAATGTGATTTCTCAAGCAAAAAAACGTCGTTATCCTTTCGATGCACAACATACGGCTGCTTTAATGCGGTTTTTCATTGCCGATACACACGTCAATGGTGTTATGATTGAACCCCATTTAGAGAAACGATTGGGTTTTTCAAATCAACCAAAAGTAAAAACACCACCTTGCAACTCGGTTCGGCATGATGACCATATTCATGTTTCGATTTATTGAATATTTATATCTGAAATACTGGGGGGGGGGCTTAACAACAAAAAAAGCCGCTTACGTGAGCTTGGGGCTGTGGGGTTTTTGAGTTTTGTAAAGCGATTTGGGCCTGCTTGATAAAATTAGGAGAAGAAAGAGGTTCTACTTGTAATTGACATCGGCTTCGTTCAACATAAGTGTGTCGTCCGCTACTCGCGGACTAAAGGCTTATTTGTGATGACTGACCTTTTTAAAAATTTTAGGTCAAAATAGCTTTTATGCTTGGTCTATTTCTTCTCTATATTTTTCTAATTTAAAGAATTTAAAGAATTTCTCTATGAAAACTTAATTCTTTCAATCCAATTTATCATTCTATCATACGAATTTACTTGATTATCAATTTCAATTTGTAGCTCGTCTATTGACAAAATTGTATTTTCTCTCTGATTGTCATAGTGATATTTATATGCTCTTTGTAGTTTGGGATTTATGAATGAATAAGCTGCAATATTACTTTTTTGCAATCTTGCATTTCTATTAGCTTGCCTTATTAGAGATATTGATTCCCTCTTTTTTATTTGAAGTTCTTTTTTTGCAAAGTTTAAATCATTAAGCATTTCTTTCGCTTCTTTTTCATTATCTGGAGTAATATTTATCCAATAGTTTAGGCTTTCTTTTATTCCATTTAATTTGTTTAAATATTCTTTTATTTCAGCTTTTCTGCTTATTATTTTATCACCTCCTGTGTTCTTTAAAAATAGCTTTTTTAAAAATGGTTTACTTTTGTGCTCAAATTGTGATATTTCTAATTCTTGATTTAACACATCCTCATATTTGGTTAGCTCTGAAACAACGTTATTTATTTCGTCAATTTTCTGTTGCGCTTTTCTATCCCATTGCTCAACTTCTGTATAATTTGAGATTTGGGATACTTGTGTTAGCATTTCTTGTGCTTCTCTTGCATCGTAATTAATGGATTTCATAATTTTAGATTTTTTTATATATTATAGATAATAGTCAATAATAATTCATTTCATTCTCACCTGCAAACATACAGATATTTTTAAATTAAAATTTTAAACAAATTATCAATTTGAATATTGTTAACAAACAGAAACCATCACTCATCACAATACTAGGGGGTACATCAATCCGCCATATCATTCCCCAAGAACAACCCTATATTTCCCCATCCCATCCATTTCTATCATTCAAAAACCAAGCTTTAAAAAGGGGAAACTGTACGCTTCTTCTCCTGTTTTCCCAAAAATCTTGTGTAAAGGCAACCCCAAACAAAAAAAAGCGGTTTCTGGAGTGAAGCCGCTTTTTTGTGCAAAATACTGAGGGGGGATTAGTCAACAGGATGAACGCCAAAAGCATATAAAGCTCTGCGGAGATTGACAACACCGTTTCTATTGAGTTGAAGTAACGTAAGAGTGGCTCTGCCTTGCGGTGAAATACCTTCAATAATAGAAAAATCGTCTGTCCATTCAAAGTTTTCGTTCCACTTATCGGTTCTGGGGTTGAATAATTGTACTGTGGTTTTACTTATTGGGTCAATCGCTCTTATTTTAAAACCTTTACGATTATTGCAACCACTGCATGAAAAGGCAAGGTTAATCAATTCATTTGTGCCGCCTTCAAAAAGAGATATAATGTGCTCGATTTCAAAAGTATCAGGTGAGTAATCATGTCGAATCTTACAATATTCACAACAACCATGCGCTCGAATGGCAATGAAATCTTTTTCAATTTGTGAAAATCTTTTCCGTTTAAGCATGGAAATCTTTAAGGTTGATTTGTTTGACTAAATCGGGTAAAGAAACGTGACGTATTTTAGCCAATGCTGCCAATAAAGCAACTCTTTCTGCACTTTTTTCTTCAATAAAATCTGTAATGAGCAACATTTCTTCTTGTTCTTTTTCAGAAAGGGTATTGTTGTTCCGCTTTGTTTGTAATTCTTTAAAACGCCTAATCACAGAAGCTGGAATAATTGCTTTGATTTGTTTCAATAAAACAGTTTCTTCGCCAAGGGGCGACGGCGATTTTTGACCACCTATTACACGATTGAGGTGTTCAAAAAAAGTCGTTAATTCGGCAGTATTCAGCCGTGAGATGCTTTGAACCAAATCGCCCATGTCAACTTGTAAGCCTTTTTTTATTTCAACTGTTTGCATCATAAGAAAATATTTTTTTACAAAATTACTTATTTAGAATCATAGCCACAAGCGTTTATTTTGAAAAAGCATAAAAAAGCGGATTAACATAGAATCCTTTTTTTGTGCAAAATACGGAGGGAACGCGATTCCACCTTCCCTTTTCCCAAAAAACATCTCCCCAAAAACCAAAAATCCCCAAAAACAACTCTATCTTTCCCCAATAAATTCATTTCTATTATTCAAAAACCAAACTTTAAAAATGAGAAACCGCATCATTTTCCTCGTATTTCTACTACCTTCTTTCGCTTTTTCACAACAAGCCAAAGGCGATTATCCGTATCATGGCGTGAATTTTACGCAAGTGACTTTGCAAGACAATTTCTGGTTGCCGCGTATGGAAATCAACCGAAAAGCGAGTATTCCGCACAACTTTTCTAAATGTATCGAAACGGGGCGGGTCAAAAACTTCACGAATGCGGCGGCACATGAAGGCAAATTGTGTACGATTTATCCGTTTGATGACACCGATATTTACAAAACGCTGGAAGGGGCGGCTTACTCGCTGCATATTTATCCCGATGCGGTTTTGGATAAATATTGCGATTCGTTGATAGCGATTGTTGCCAAAGCGCAAGAGCCTGATGGCTACCTTTACACGGCTCGGTCAATTGATTCCTTAGCGGGTCATAGTTGGATGGGCAAAACGCGGTGGATACACGAGGAGGAATTGAGCCATGAATTATACAATTCAGGTCATCTATTTGAAGCGGCGGCGGCGCATTTTTTAGCAACTAAAAAGCGGAATTTGTTAGATATTGCCTTGAAAAATGCTGATTTATTGGATAAAACCTTTGGAAAAGGCAAATTGATGGTTGCGCCTGGACATGAGGTTGTTGAGATGGGTTTGGTCAAACTGTATCGTGTAACGGGTCAAATCAAGTATCTCAACCTCGCAAAATTCTTTATTGATGCACGTGGACGGACAAAAACATATTCCAAAACCAGTAAGGATTTATGGGAAAATGGCTCGTATTGGCAAAATCATAAACCCGTTACAGAACAAACAGAAGCCGTCGGTCATGCGGTAAGGGCAGCCTATCTTTATACAGGCATGGCAGATGTGGCGGCATTGACGGATGAACAAGGCTACATTGATGCGATTAATAAAATTTGGCTCAATGCCATTACCAAAAAAACATACATAACAGGCGGCATCGGTGCGGCTGGCAATGGCGAGGCTTTTGGCGACAATTATGAATTGCCAAATGAAGAGGCGTATTGCGAAACGTGTGCGGCTATTGGCAATGCATATTGGAATTACCGCATGTTTTTGTTGAATGGCGATGGCAAATATTTTGATGTGGTGGAGCGTATTATTTACAATGGTTTTTTGGCGGGTGTGAGCCTCGATGGCAAAGGGTTTTTCTATACAAATCCAATGGAAACGAATACACGGAATGGTAAACCGACAGGTGAAGCCGCCCGTTCTGCGTGGTTTGGTTGCTCTTGTTGTCCGACGAATATTGTGCGTTTTATACCTTCTTTGCCTGGTTATATGTACGCAAACAAGGAAAATGATGTGTATATCAACCTTTTTTCAAGCAGTACGGTGAACATCGTTTTGGACAATGGCAACAAAATAAATTTGAGCCAACAAAGCGATTATCCATGGGACGGCATGGTTAAAATCACGGTCAATCAGTTTGATAAAAACAATTTTAACTTGCGTGTACGCATTCCAGGATATGCTCGAAATGAGGCTTTTCCAAGCAATTTATACCAATTTTCAGACAATTCGGCGCAAAGAGCTGTCATTAAAGTGAATGGACAGGAGTTTTATTATACCCTCGATAAAGGTTATGCAATTATCACACGTGATTGGAAAAAAGGCGATGTTGTTGAGGTCAATTTACCAATGGAAGTCCGCCGCGTTGCGGCAAATGAAAACGTCAAATCGGATGTTGGAAAGGTCGCTATACTGAGGGGTCCTATTGTCTATTGTGCAGAGTTTGCAGACAATAATAATAGAGCGAGTAACCTTGTTTTGTCGGATAATGCTACGTTTACAACAGAATACCGCAAGGACTTATTAAACGGTGTGATGCTTGTAAAAAGCAAAGCAACGGCTGTGAATATTGAAGAAAATGGGACTAAAATCAGTAGCCAAGAGCAGCCTTTGACATTGATACCTTTTTATGCACGTTGCAATCGGGGTGTTGGAGAGATGCGGATTTGGTTGCCAAAGAAGATTGTGAATGTGGATTTGTTGGGATACTGAGGGGAGGTCGTCTCAAAAAGCATTTCAAGTTTTTTTGTCCCGAATATTATCCTTTGGGAAGGCATTTATCTTCGGGGAACTTTTGAAGTTCCCCGAAGATGGTAACAGAAACAAAATAATATTTTGACTTGAAATTTTCGTTTTGCCTTTTTGAGACAGCCTCTTATTTCACATCTACTAAATCAATGTCAAAGATAATGGGATTATTACCTTTAATGATGCCACCTGAACCAGAACTACCATAAGCATAAGCAGAAGGAATAAACAACTTGCCTTTACCGCCTTTTTTGAATTTTTGAAGACCAATTTTCCAACCTGTTATGATACCTCCACCTAATACTGTCGTGAAAACAGGCTTAGTAGCTGTTTGGTTTTCGTCGAAAACGGTGCCGTCTAAAACATAGCCTTTGTAACGCACGCTAACGGTGTTACTGAGCGTCGGGAAATTACCTGTGCCTTGTGTTTCGACGATAAAATAAATACCTTCTGGTGTTTTTTCTGCCACCAATTTGTTTGTTGTCAAGTAATCTGTGATGAGTTTGTCTTCATCAACATCTTTTTTACAAGCGATTGTACCGCCCATTAAAGCCGCTAACAGGCTGAAAATCAATACTTTTTTCATGATTCTTTTAAAATTTTAAATAAAATAAAGTGCAAAGTTAGACATAGATGAGCGTGTAAGATACTGAGGGGTCGTTTTTAACAAAATTTAAAGGGTCAACAGCAAAAAAAGCAATGCCTCAATAAGAGACATTGCCTTCCAACAATTAAGTTTGACAGCACTTCTTCGGCAAACTTTATCTTTATTTCATGAGAAATGTTTAATTCTTTATCAGCTTTTTTGTCCACAACTGACCGTCTTGTCTGACTGTAACAAAATATAAACCGCTTGGCACATTTGACAAATCGAGCTTAACAATATTAGCCGATTTCGTGACCCAACGTGTTTCCGTCATAACCGTTTGACCCGATAAATTTGTCAACGTTATCGTAGCATTTGATTCACTTTCAGGGCTGATTTGTATTGCCACATCTAAGGATGTAGGGTTTGGAAAAACTTTTAGCCCCCCCTCAGTATCGAGTCCGTTTTGAAAGCGATTTTCGATAGCTGATTGTTGACCAATCATATTTACATCTGACTTTTGAATCCCGTTTACAGTTGATGTTGTCGTGTTTATGGCTAATGAATAACAATTCGTGGCATCAAAAGCACCATTGTAACCATAAACAACCACTATAAATTCATCTGTTTTGGACGCTGTATAAGAGATAGATTCATTGGCAGTACCCATATTTTCAGACGATTTCAAGAGGCGTAACCTAGAATCATATATTTTAATATCGTAATCAGCAGGTAAATTGGACAAAAGAATAGAACAACTCGTACCAGCATCTGCCTTAAAAGAATACCAATCTCTGTCGCCAAGAACGCCAATAAAGGCTTTTTCTGTTCGGTTTGTCGTGATTGGGGATGCTGTTGTCCAAGTATTATTAGGTTCAAAATTATCGGAACAAGTTGGCGGTAAAATGACTTTGGTATTGGTCGCAAAGTTAAAGCTCATTGAAAACTCACTTTCACCGCCTGTGTTACAAATCGTTTTTACTCTGAAATTATAAATAGTTGAACTATTTAAACCACTTATATTAAAGGTATTAACAGCCACATTATTGACAGTTATCCAATTTGAAGCATTATTTGCTTTATATTCAACTGTATATGAACGGGCGTTTTCCGCTTTACCCCAAGTGATTTTTGCATTTGTTTCATCAACGTTCAACAGAGAAATATTCGTAGGAATAGTACAAACTGGAGGTGTAACGACTGCGCCACAAAGGTTTGACTCAACAAAGCTATAACGTGCGCCACCTTGAACAAATAAAGACCGCATTCGTGCTTTTTGACCATTTGAGAACATCGCCATGCAAGCATCGTTGGTATAATCCATAAAATTCATCGTCATTTCGACGATATTATTGCCGCAAGTTGAGTTATAGGCAGGAGAAGCAGGGCAGCCATAATTGGCTCCGTGATGCAAAGGTGTATCGCCCACATGGTCATCGCCACAACGGGTATCACCCCAGATGTGAAATAAATTGAGCCAATGACCAACTTCATGCGTCGTTGTGCGTCCTAAATGAAAAGGTGCGCGGGTATTCATCGTTCCGAAATAGCGATAATCAATCACAACGCCGTCTGTACTGAGGGGGGCTCCTGGAAAAGAAGAGTAGCCCAATGAGCCACTGCCGAGATTGCAGACCCATATATTAAGGTAGCGCGTGGCATCCCAAGCAACGACACCGTCTTTGGTAGGACGTTTCATGTCGTCATTGCTTGACCAACTTGTTTTTGATGTGCGATAACGGTCAATACCGTTTGTTGCTGTACCTGTGGGCGTAACCGTTGCAAGGCAAAAGTTGATTTCAACATCTGCCGCAAGGTTTAAAAAGGTACTTGGAATGGACGCTGCTTCCGCATTGAGTTTGCGAAAATCTTTGTTCAATACATCTATTTGCGATTGCACCTGTGCATCACTGATGTTTTCAGCCGCCGCATTGTAAACGACATGAACGATGACGGGAATATTGATGACTGTACGCTCGGATATTGAGGCGTTTCGTTGAACGAATGCTTGCGTCTGACGCTCAACATTGTTCATTTGTTCCTGAATTTCAGGATTTGATTTGAGTAAATTTTCAAGAACTTCGGGAGCTGTGCAAGTTCTATTTTGAGCAGATAAAAGATGGATAATGCCGCACACCAAAAGGAGTGCCACGAGTGTTTGACGTAATTTCATAGTTTGCTAAATGTGTTTGTCGTAAAAAATGTATGTTCGTTGTGCTGTCTTTACTTATCTAAATTGTGCTGTCTTTAAACTTATTATTTGTTGTTCATTTGTCTCAAAAAACCATAAATAATTGATTTTCAACATTTACTAAATTTTAAAAATTTAGTAAATGTGCATTTATCATTAATAAAATGAATTAAAAAAAACGGACTCCACAACATGTTGCGGAGCCCATCTCCACAAAAACTCATTTTTAACCATTATCTTTTTTGTTATTGGTTATTGGTTGATTGGTTATTAGTTAGTTATTCGCCCATACCAATAACCAATTAACCAATCCCCAATAAACCAAATCAGTTACTCACTTTCAAAAGCTTTTTCACGGCTCGTTCACCGTCCTTTTCAGCGACGACGAGGTAAAAACCGCTTGGTAATTCCGTCAAATCGAAGGATACCGCGGGAGTCGTTTTAGTGATATTTTTAGCGATTTGTGTTTTTAAAACACCGTTGCTGTCAAAAATTTGCACATTTACTAAACCATCGTCTTGAACATCAAACATAATATTGACATCGTGTACGACAGGATTAGGGTAGATGGCAAAACTTTTACTGTCTGCTGCCCATGTCTGCAATGTGGTTGGTGTTTTGAAGACTACTTCTTCAGAATATTCACTATCTGTACAGTCGCCTTTAATGCGGCATGTATAGGTTTTTCCTGCAACAAGCCCATTGATAGTGAGGGAAAGATTGGATGTTTGAGTAGCTGTCCAATTAGTCGAACTGTCCATTTTATATTCACATGTGTAAGATTTCATACCTAAAATTTCGTTCCAAATAATGTTTGTTGATGTTGATTTGATGTTTTTTATTATGGGTTTGTCTAAATTACAAGTCGTGGGTTTTGCATCGAGACAACCATCAGAATCTAAAATTGAAGCACGAGTTGAAGCAAAAATGGCTTGAATTCGCGTTTTTTGCCCATTTGTGAACATATACATATAATCGTCATAGACATAATCCATAAAATTCATGCTCATGTCACGCGTTTGTTTACCAGAGCAGTTGCTATACTGAGGGGTCGTAATGGCACCTGCATTGGCACCTTTTTGTTGTGGAGTGTCAGACACATAATCGTCTCCGCAATCGAGGTCACCCCATGTATGTACCAAATTAAGCCAATGACCTAATTCATGCACGCAAGTTCGACCTCTGTTAAATGGCGCGATTGCCGTTCCTGTTGTACCAAAAGCCTTATAGTCAATCACTAAACCGTCCAATTCAATTGGAGAACTTGGAAACGATGAATAGCCCAAAATACCTCCGCCGATATTACATACATAAATATTTAAATACTTTGAAGGATCCCAATTCGCAAAACCGCCTTTTGCAGGACGTTTAATGTCATCATTTGCACTCCATGATGTTTTCGTCGTTGTATGACGTACAATCCCTTTCGTCGGATTCGCTTGTGGGTCACGCGATGCTAATTGAAAACGGATTTGGCAATCAGCCACGAGGCTCGAAAACGCTGATGGAACTTTTGAAATATCCGTATTTTGTTTGTTAAAGTCTCGATTCAAGGCATCAATTTGAGATTGCACTTGTGCAACACTAATATTTTCAGCATCCGTTCGATAAACAATATGGACGACTACAGGAATCGTAATTTGTCCGCCACGTGATTCTACCCTATTTTCTATTGCAAACTGGGCAGTTTGACGTTCAATGGATTCCATTTTTTGGCGCATTTCAGGATGTTCATCAAGCTGTCGCATCAAATTTTCATGTGAGAGGCACCTCATTTTCTCGGGGGGATGTTGCGCTTTAATTGAACCTAATAATACGGGGGATAGAAATAATACTAAAGTTGTTTGGTGTATAAATTTTCTCACTTGCTTATAGTTTTGTGTGTTTACTAAAAAAATGTTTTGTGTTAAATGATTGATTCAAAAGTATGTAGAGTCCACATGTTTAGCAAAAATATCTTCTCGTTTCCCGATAATTACCAAATAAAGGTTAGGTGTTTTTCTTTTTTTTAAAATTAAATTTTCAAATTTTAAAATATGATGTTTTAACGTATAACTTAAACCCTTGTATTTCAAACCTATATTTTAATTATAAACATAAAAAATAATTAGTCACGAAAAATGAACTAACCACTTAATGGTAGGAAAAAACAGCGTTTTCGGTGTTGATAAGACTTTTTATACCCTGATTAGGTCAAAGATATTGAGCCGTTTGTTTTTATTGTCCTAATTTTCAGATTTGTGACAACCATAAACGCCAAAAAAGAAACGCTATCTAAAGTCTTCAAATCAGAATCAAAGACGACATAAATGGGCTTTTCTGCATGAATTTTAGTAAAAACCCATGAAAAACAAAGTTTTTATATCAAAAAAAAATACTCGTCAAATAACCATAAATGATATCTTTACGCTAAATAAAATCAATTTTGAAATGAAAATCAATTCACTTTTAGTCCTTTTATGCTTTGCCCAACTACTCGTCGCACAAGGCAATAACAACCAACAATATGTCAACCCATTTATCGGCACTGGTGGTCATGGGCATACGTTTCCAGGTGCAACTGTGCCATTCAGCATGGTTCAATTATCGCCCGATACGCGAACTGAGGGATGGGATGCGTGCGGTGGTTACCACTATGATGATTCAACAATATTAGGGTTTTCCCATACTCATTTGAATGGTACAGGTATTGCAGATTTTTGTGACGTATTAATTACGCCACAATGGGGCGCAAGTCTGGCGTTTCAACATAAAAATGAAGTTGCAAAGGCAGGTTATTACAGTGTTCAATTCGATAAAGTGCCAATGAAAGTGGAATTAACGACCTCTGAAAGAGTCGGTTTTCACAGATATACATTGCCCCCAGGGGCAAAAAATGCCCGTTTTACCATACGTTTTAATGCCCGAAATCAAATTTTACAAGGCGATATGCAGAAAATAGATGCTAAAACCATCTCTGGAACTTGTACCACAACAGGTTGGGCAAAATCTCGAAACCTGTCCTTCAATTTAGAATCGAATGCTAAAATTAAGACTTTTACAAAAAGGACGATTGCCCATGCCAATTGGCAAGAAAACGTAGTGGATGTCATTTTTGAAGTACCTAAAAATGAGCAATTGTCGCTTAAAGTCGCTCTTTCTCCTGTTTCTGAACAAAACGCTCGTGAAAATTTAGCTGCTGAAATTCCACATTGGGATTTTGATAAAACCCGAAAAGAAGCCGAGCAAAAATGGGCGAAATACCTCAATCGAATAGACATCACAAGCGATAATGAGCAAAAAACCATCTTTTATACCGCTTTATATCATGCTTTGATACACCCCTCAGTATGGCAAGACGTAAACGGCGATTATAGAGGTTTGGACAATAAAGTGCATAATACAAAGGGGTTTGCTTATCATTCCATCTTTTCGCTTTGGGACACGTATCGGGCAGCACATCCACTTTATACAATTGTGTGCCCCGAAAAAGTATCGGATTTTGTCAATTCTTTCATAGATGATTTTGAAAAAACAGGGCATTTGCCGATGTGGAATTTCCCTGGCAACGAGACGTGGTGCATGATTGGCAACCACGCTATTCCAGTCATTGCCGATGCGTATTTGAGAAATATCAAGGGTTTTGATGCCGAAAAAGCCTTAAAAGCGATGATTGCAACTGCCAATAGAGACAGTTTAGGTTTGAAACAATACCGTGAACACGGCTATATTCCCGCCAATACTGAGGGGGAGTCTGTGTCCAAAACGTTGGAATATGCTTACGACGATTATTGCATTGCACAAATGGCAAAGGCGATGGGACATGACGATATTTACAAAACATTCATTCAGCGCAGCCAAAATTGGAAAAACATTTTTAATCCAAAAACAGGCTTTTTTCAAGCAAAAATGAATGAAACCTTTGTCGAACCTTTTGAACCACGTGAAGTCAATTTCCATTTTACAGAAGGCAATGCTTGGCAATATGCTTTTGCGGTGCAACACGACATAGAAGGATTGATAGAAATGCTCGGTGGAAAAGCCGCTTTTGAAGCCAAATTAGATGCCTTTTTTGGCGATAAATCGCAAACAACAGGGCGCGACCAAGTGGATTTGACAGGTTTAATTGGTCAATATGCACATGGCAACGAGCCTTCGCACCACATCGCCTACCTTTATAATTATGTTGGCAAACCACAAAAAGCGCAGCGTTTAATCCGTCAAATATTGACTGAATTCTACAAAAATGCACCCGATGGTTTAATTGGAAATGAGGATTGTGGGCAAATGTCAGCTTGGTATGTGTTATCGAGTATGGGATTTTATCCTGTCAATCCTTGTGGTGGACTCAATCAAGTTGGTTTTTCGCTTTATCCAAATCCTAAAATTCGGCTCAATGGGCATGAAATGAGTTTTACTCCGAATAACAGTTTGGGGACTTCACGTATCAAAATTTCTACTCAAAAAGATAATTTTGGTGTTGAAATGTTTGACTCTATAAAAAGAGTTGATTTGCCACTTACCTTGAATACGTTGCCTAAGCCTTATGTTGCCAAAGGCAATAAATTGTTCAAAGACAAACAAACAATCGCATTAGCTTGTGCCGATAAAAACGCTGAAATTTACTATTCAACCGACGGCAGCACCCCATCCCTAAAATACACGCAACCTATTGATATTCAAGGAAGTATAACGCTTCGTTTTTTCTCAAAAAAGGAAAACAAACAATCTAATGAAGCCAAAGCGGTTTTTAAAGAATCGAATTATGGTTTTAATGTGCAATTGAAAAACCCACCTGCCCCTCAGTATTCAAGCAATTCTGACCACCTTTTGGCAGATGGTGAGCGTGGTTCTGAACATTGGCAACTCGGCGGCTGGCAAGGTTTTGAAGGCGTTGATTTAGAAGCTGTTATAGATTTAAAAGAAATAAAATCGTTCAAACGATTGGCATTGAGTTGTGTTCAAGACCAAAATGCTTGGATATTTTTCCCATCCGACATTCAGTTTTTAGTCTCTGAAAATGGTCATGATTTTACAGAAATCGGTCGCTTAACACCTGAAATCGGTCAAAATACTGAGGGGGTGCAAATGCAAGAATTTGACATTTTAAGCAACGGCAAAGCACGGTTTGTGAAAATCATTGCTAAACCGCTTTTACCCATTCCAGCTTGGCACAAAGGCGCAGGTGGTAAAGGGTGGATTTTCGTTGATGAAATTATTGTTGAATAATAACACTATATAATTGACAATCAATATTTTATGAACATAAAACAAGCCTTAGATACTGAACATTCCAAAGTTCTGACTTTGCGTACCATCAACTATATCGGCGATGATGCTGACCGTATGGCAGAATTAATGGCGTGCTTTTTTTCAGACCAATATCGTTTATGTCAACGGGCTTCGTGGGCAGTCGGTTACATGGCTGAAAAGCAATCGACGCTGCTTGAACCTTATTTGGAACGCATGATTTTGAACCTCAATAATCCTGTTCACGATGCCATTATGCGCAACACGATGCGTGTTTTTAGAGATTTGCCAACAATTCCCGACGATTTATTAGGACTCATTGCCGATGTCTGTTTTCGCTACGTCACGACCCCCTCAGTAGCCGTAGCGATTCGGTCGTTTGCCATGCGTGTTTTAGAAAAAATCTGTCGAAAAGTACCTGAATTGAAAGAAGAAGTGCGGCTGACGATTGAGGATTTGATGCAGAATGAAACGGCTCCCGCTTTTACATCTGCGGCAAAAGATGTTTTGAAAAGAATATGAAATATTCAAATGATTAATCATCAATCATTTCAACAAAACTAAAAAATGACACGTTTTTACTCGTTGACATAAGTATAGAGAGGTATATTACAAAATTTAGTACTTCAAATTTCCGAATTTGTCTATCTTTGCCGCCTCATTTACATAATTTTTATTTGACATTCAAAATAGCTATGAAACTCAATTTAGAAGAAGGCATTTTTATTCAAATCGCAGGAACAATTGGTCAATACAACACACTGCCCATCGAAATATTGGTCAAATTGATGGAAAATATGCAAAGTTTGTTTCAAAACATTGCCATTGCTTGTCTCGATGAATCCCAAAACATTGACCTCAATCAATTCAAAGTAGAACTTAGTGATTTCAGAGCAGGGAGTGCCGTGCCAAAACTCAAATTCACGCCCCGTTTTCAGCAAAAACTTGTTGCCGCTGATTTCTCTGCACAACGTGTCGTCGTTACAAAAGAACTCGAAAACTTAGTTACCGCCGCCGCCGACCCGCGTAAACTCAACGAATACCTCCGTGTGCGATTCAAAGATGTGGAACGCCGCAACAATATCGTGCATCTGTTCCATGCCTTCACAAATGCCGCCGGCAACAGCCCCATGGCGATAGTGAATATGAAAACGGATGGGCAAGTCGAGCCTGTTTACCCAATTCGTCGCATGACCATCGGGCAAAGAGATGCATTATTGGTTGATATTAAGCAAGAAGAACCCATCACAGAGCATGAAATGTTCTATCGGAAAGTGCAAATCACGAGAGTCAATGGTAAAATCACAGGTAAATCAAAAATATTAGCAGAATATATGGTGAATGCCTCAACGGAAATTTCCTATTCCTTTGACGCTATCAAAAACGACAATAACACCTACGCATTACATGACCGTCTGCACTGCAAAGTTGAACGGGACGAAGACGATAATTATATCATAAAATCTGAAATGTTGGATACTTTCGGCAAAGCCGAAACGGAAGAAGAAGCGGCTCAAAACTTTGAACAAGCTTTTGACACCTTATATAATAGCTATAAGGAATTGAATGATGAAGCCTTGACCGAAAGACAATTACGAATTAAGCAGTTATTGAATTTATTAATAAAATATTAGAGACTTTAGTCCCTAATATTTGTTTTTAGGAATAAAAAAAGTCCTTGTAAACGTTAGTTTTACAAGGACTTTTGCTTGAAATGTGATCCGGATTGGACTCGAACCAATGACCTACTGCTTAGAAGGCAGTTGCTCTATCCAACTGAGCTACCGGACCATTTCTTTAAACAGCGCGCAAAAGTAGTCCTATTTCTCGAAATATCAAGAGAAAATACTGAGGGGGGCAAAAAAAAAATTTCAACAGCCTTGAATTGTCCATTTTTCAGTAGCTTTAAACCTAAAAACTTAATGATGAAATATGAATGATAAATGCTGAATGGTAGCATTTTCATCATTCCTATTTCATATTTCATCACCCATATTCATCATTCATCATCATTATTATGCCTGTTCAAAATTTGCAACGTTTAGTGGCACTTGATGTTTTTCGCGGTCTGACGATTGCGCTCATGTTTACGGTCAATAACCCTGGAACGTGGTCTTTCATTTATCCACCTTTGGAACATGCGAAATGGTCGGGTTGGACACCGACCGACTTTGTCTATCCTTTTTTTCTTTTTACTGTGGGGGTAGCGGCTTGGTTTTCTTTGAAAAAATATCAAGAAGGTGCGCCACGTGCTTTGTATTTTAAAATTATCAAGCGTGGCATTATGATTTTTGCCATTGGTTTGGGATTGAATTTGTTTCTCAATTCTCTAACAAGTTACCATAACTTACGGATAATGGGCGTTTTACAACGTATCGGTATCGCTTATATGTTAGGCACATTGATTTGTGTTTCGTTTAGTAAACGAAATGTCGCTCTCATTGCTGCTGCTATTTTACTCGGTTATTGGGCTTTGATGTATTTTTTCAGCGATGCGACCTATCCATTTGGCTTCCACGATGGCACGCAATATTTAGGCATTGAAAACAATATTGTTACTAAATTTGATCGTTGGGTATTGGGGGCAAGCCACCTTTATAAAGGCTATGGAGGCATTCCATTCGACCCTGAAGGCTTACTTTCGTCGTTGCCCGCAGTCGTTTCTGTGATTTTAGGCTATTTTACGGGTATGTTGGTTGATTCAAAACCTGACCGCCGTTCATTAGTGAAAGTGATGTTTTTATGGGGCATCGCAGCATTGGCAGTCGGTCAAATTTGGCATTTTGCATTTCCTATCAATAAGCCGATTTGGTCATCGAGTTATGTCGTTTTCATGGCAGGTTTCAGTTTGGTCATCAATGCCGCTTTGATTTGGTTGATAGATGTCAAAGGCTGGCGTGGCTGGACGAAGCCGATTTTAGTATTGGGCATGAACTCACTTTTGGCGTTTATCATCGCTGGCGTTTATGTCAAAACCATTTCAAAGATAAAATTTAACAGCTCTTACGAAACGGTTACACAGGCGTGGAACAACAACGCCGTCGTCCCAAAACGCATTGGTGGCTATCAAAAACTCTACGAAACCTACTTTTCTCCCTTGACAACGGACTATCAGACCCTAAAAAACGTTAAAGACAAAGTGGTATCAGAAAAAAACAACCCCTCAGTATGGACTGACTTTGAAGCACGCCAAAAGCAAAGTTCCTTGCTTTTTGCCTTGTTTCATGTCCTCTTATTTTGGGCAATTCTGTGGATATTTTACAAGTTAAACATCTTTCTAAAAGTATAACAAATATAATGGTGAATGGCGAATAGTTTAATGACAATTATTCACCATTAAATTATTCACCATTATAAATTCACCATTAAATTATTCACCATTCACCATTATAAAATATGCATTTAGATAAAGTAAAAACATTAATCTCTGACGGCAGAACTCAGGAAGCCATTGACCTTTTACAAGAAATATTGAAGAACAAGGATAAGCCATTGCTCAATCAAACTTTATTGTTAGAAGGTCAGCTCAAAGAATTGCAACGCAAAATGCAACTTGGTTTGCAAGATGCAACGGCGGATTTGAATCGCATCAATTTCACGCTGCTCTCTGTTTGTGATGATGCCTCAAATTTGTTTAATGTTGACGACGGTTCATCCGATAAACCTTTTTCAGATGATGAAAAACCAAGAGGTTTATTGGCAAATCCTTTGGCGATTTTCGGCATTATTGCAGCTGTTGCTATTGCCATTGTTGTAGGCATCGTTGTTTTAGGAAATAAAACTAAAGTCGTTCAACCGTTGCCTTTACCCGTAGTCGATACTGTAAAATCAGAAACGATTTGGCTTGCCACACCGGCTTCCGCAACCGTTTTAGAAAAAAATTACGGAAACGTCAAAGCTGATATTTTATCCATAAAAGCGACGACAAAAGATGCGAATACCAAAATATTAACCCTCGATATGCAGTTTAATTGTCTGAAATCATCATCAGGTGCTTGTATTATAAATTATCTTAGGTTTCAACTCGTTGAGCCAAATGGCAATAAAATAGTGCCATTGGATGATGTTTATTTTGCCGAAAACCCAAAAGATGGTAAAATGTCAGGAGGAAAAATAGCATTTGTGATATCGAATCAATTAAAACAGACAGACTTTCAAATATATTATGTAGATAAAATGGAAAAGACATTAGTAACAGTAAAACTAAATGAACCAACGGATAAATAATTCATCATCAATACTTTAGAAATCATAAAAAACATAACTTATACGCACCGATTTGTCAATAAAGAAAACACACATGAAAAAAAGCATCTACATCGCCCTCACTCTGTTGGCGATGACAACCGTATTTAAAGCATCTGCACAACAAGAGCAATCGCTCAATTTTATGACCGATACGTGGCAAGCACACATGACAAACCCTGCTTTGTTACCTTCAAAAAAGCTGTCAATCGCTTTGCCGAGCGTTTATTTCAATATCAATAGCCCCAATTTGGCGGTCAATGATTTGGTTGTCAATGAAAACGGTTCGCGCAATTTGTATCTCAATAAATTGTATGCCCCTGAACGCCCTGAATTGACGCATATCAATGGCAATGTGCAAGTGCAAACTTTGGGCATTTCATTTCCTGTTACCAATAAATTGAGTTTAAGCATATATCAAGCGGGTTCGGCAAACCCCTCAGTAACCTATCGCCGAGACCTCGCACAATTGTTTTTTAAAGGAAATGCTGACTTTTTAGGCAAAACAGTTGCTTTTGGATCTTCCTCAAATGGGGATATGCGGAGTGAAATCGGCATTGGCGCAACCTATTATTTGCCTGTATTCACAATTGGTGGGCGCATCAAATTTCACAGTGGCATTGCAGGTATTTTTACAGAATCTGACAAACTTGATATTACATTTAACCAAACCGATTATAGCCTGGGTTTCAAAACAGATATTGATTTGCGCATGTTTTCTGCCAAAAAAATTACCAATATTCGGAATGCACAAGATGTTGTAAATCAAGGACTTTTCTCAAAAAATTCAGGTATTTCTTTTGATTTAGGTGGCTCTATGAAGTTAGGTAAAATTCAATTGAACGCCAGTTTAATTGATATTGCTGGCTCGATAAACTGGAAAAATAACGGTACTGCTTATACGTCCAAAGGTAATTACACTTTTAAAGGACAAGACATTAATGACTTTAATCAGTTTTTTAAAATAGACTCATTGAGTTCAAAAACCTTCACCGATACGCTCAAAAAAGTGCTGGGATATAACGAAACGGCAGGAACGACTTATACCCAAAAACTGCCGATGAAACTGTACCTCAGCGGCTCATATCAACTCAATGACAAGGTTTCTTTGGGTGCTTTGCTTTACAATGAAAGTGGCGGTTCAACGGCTTCGCAAACAGGTTTTGCGGTGGATGCAACGATAAAAGCGGTGGATATTCCTAAGGTTTTAAAAGTTCGAGCGGGTTTGACTTATGGTTTACGTAATGGAAAATTTAATAATTTGGGGGCGCACGTCACGTTGAATGCCTTTAAAGTCTTTCAAGTTTTTGCTGTAACAGATAATATTATAACGGCATTTAAACCTTACGACTCAAATAGTGCCAATGGGCGAGTTGGTATGGGGCTTATTTTTTGAAAAAAGGGGCTTTATACTGAGGGGGGTATTTTGAAACTTATAACAAGCATTGGCGTTTGTTTTTTCTAAGTGATTCAATTATCTTTGTTTTAAAATAAAAAGAAATGGAAGCTATATTGCTTAAAAATCAAATCTATACAAAAGTTGAAAAATTAACAGATGAACAATTGCTGTTAGTGAGTGACTTTGTTGGTTGGGTTGAAAAAGCCTTGCCCAAAAAAGGTACAACTGTTTCAAAAAAAGAAAAAACCAATCCTGTTAATGGTCAACGTGATATGACCGCTGTTTATGAACTTCAAAAATTATTTCAAGAAATTGGTAGCGAATCCCTTATTGCCGATGCCATAAATGAACGAGAAGACAGACTATGAATTATTTTTTCGATACCTCCGCTTTGTTCAAACTCTTTGTTGCTGAACCCAATACAGCTCAAGTTCAAACGATTTATGCCGACACGCACAATGTTATTTGGGTCTCTGAATTAACGAGACCAGAGTTTTACAGTACCGTTATGAGACGATACAGAGGTAAACAATTGTCGAAAAAACAGTTAAAATCTATTTCAAATAGTTTTGAATCTGTCTGGTCAAACCTATTCGTTATTCCTTTTGACTTATCTTATCTTCTTGCTTCAGAAAGCCTTATTAAAACAGTAGGCAAAAAACATAATCTACGGACACTTGATGCCTTTCAATTAGCTGCTTTTCAAAGTCATTCTGAAACTAATTGGCTGTTCTTGACAGCAGATATTGGATTCGGTAACGCCATTAAATCCTTAGAAATCAACGCTTTAATTGTTTAAAAGCTTTTTAAAACCATAATATTAGCTTTCTACTGAGGGGGTCATAAAGAAAACCTCAGACTCATTCTTGGATAAAAACTTCGCCAAGAAGATACATTTGTTCCCCAACGATAAAAAACGGCACCGCCGAGACCGAGGTTTCCAAAATTTAAATAATTGATTTTCAATAAATTATCTAAAATCAAACCACTTTCTATCAGTGGTTTAGTTGGTGTTGAAAAGGAAATACCTTGATGAAATTCAGGGTGAGACAATTGCCCTAAAGCCATATTTTGAGCGATGCTCAATTGCGGTGATGACCATTTGGTACGGTACAAAACATTGCCAAATGACTGTGCCAAATAGACGTTCAGAAACTTATCCGACAGCCAAGTGGATGTGTCGCCAAAAGTTTGAAAAGTATTGGCAACATACACGAAAAACAGGCCGCCGCTGCCGCTTTTATTGAGGGTAAACAGTTTCGCTAATGGCACATTGCCTTTAACAATGCCGCCTTCAACTCGCCAAACTAAGCGTCCTAAACGTCGAATCATCGTTGTTTGATGTAGTGAAAACAACCATTTATCGAAAGCATAGCCCCCCCTCAGTAAACCGTCAAATCCACGTGTATAACCGACTTCAATAACAGGAATTTTATTGATTTCATTTAAGGGTTCACCAAAAAACGAAGGATTTTGCTCATTAAAAACGTATTTCACGTAAGCTGAAAACTCTGTGAAATGAAAATTGGTCGCCACCTCTCCCCTATTTTTTTCAAAACTATAAGCGTAATTGGGTTGTAAAAATTGTTGTTGTCCTTTTAATTTCAAAAATATACGCTTACCGAAACGGCTACTAAAAGCGGCAGCTAATTCGTCATTTGTATCAAAACGATTGGCGTAAAGGCTGCGCGAAACGAAGCCTGTTGGGTCTAATTCAGACAATGCGCCAGGCTCTCGAATGTCATGAATGTAGCTCAATTGAACGGACGTTTGCCAACCTTGTGACAAGCGTAATTTAATGTTTCCACCGTATTTCCAAGCAGAATCTCTTAATCCATAACCAGCATAAATGCTTGATTCCCAAAACTTTGGTCGGCTGAATGCGGCGGCAGGTGCATTTGTAAAACCCAAACCGAGTCTGATATTTTCATAATTATTTGTCTTTATCAATCGTGTCAAATCAAGGCTAATATCGCTCTTTTTGATGGGCAATTTGCCCGAAGTCACTGAATTGAGGACTTTAGCCCAAAAGTCAAAGTGTTTTTCACGGCTGATGCTGTCCATCCAATCATAGGTTTGCAACTCGCGGGTACTGAGGGGGGCAATTGTGCGAAAAGGCAACCAAACGCTATCTGCTTGACCGAAAGCATTTTTTTCAATTATAAGCGGTGCTTCGGGGTTAAAATCCTTTTGTTGCAACAGCGGATTGATGGAAACGTCTGAAATATAGCTGCGCCCAATGATACGCGCACCTAAAAAAGGCAAAGGATATTTTGGGAAATCGAGTTCAAAATTCAGTTGCTCCGGAAACCATTGTGCGGCAGTGGTATCAAAATGGTATTGTTGTTCAATTTTGAGGGTTGATACTGAGGGGTTTGTTGGCTTTGCACGGACATTTTGCACAGCCCATTGTTTAGAGTTTATGTGCAAAACGCCTGTCAAGCCTTCAAAAACTTTTCCTTTTAGGGGATGAAAAGAAAGGATAAAAACGGTGTCAATACCTTGATACAGTGTGTCTTCGATGTTGAAAAAATATTGATTGGGGCTGCCTATACTGACTGGATTGACGTAGTTTTTATCCAAAATACGTAAAAAATCGCCATAAAAAGAAAAAGGTTGAATCATATTCGCCAAGGCAACCATACCCGCATTTGGGAAACCACTGACCCGATTGAGTATGACCCGTTCAAAATTGTCGTTTGGAAAACGGAAACGGCGTTCGGTGACTGTTTCCATTAAAAAGGCTTGCCGTTCAGCATTTTGTATAGATGTTTTTTCAAAGTTATATTGGAGATTTTGATTGCGTTGTTTTAAAGTGTCTCTTTTTGACATATATTGAACAAAAGCAGAGTCATTTGGCACAAAGTCAAAAGCGACTTTATTGTAGGTTTTACATTGAAAAGTAGCTAATTTTTCTGGATTATTCTTGTTTCTGTTGGCAATAACAAGCCGAATGATGCGGTTTGCAGGGTTTTCACCTGCCGAAATGGTGACTTCTGAGATCAAATTATCGGCATTTTTGAGGGTTATACTGAGGGGGCTGTTTGAAGCGTTTTTTTTCAAAAAATCGGCATCTAAGCGGAGGGTTTCAGAACCAATGCAGCGAAAAGTTAGGGATTGAATAGGTGTTTTTGAAGTAATAGAAAAACGCCCTTCTATGTCGGAAAGCACGCCTTTCGTTACATCATTGTTTGGCAAAATAGCAACAAAAGCTAAAAGCTCGCCTTCTGTATTTTTCACTATCCCATGGTAGGAAAAGGCGTTTTGCGACAACAAAGTCGTTAAAGGGCAGAGTAAAAAAAGGACAGCTATTTTGTAAAAAAGGTGCATAAATGGGTATTTGACTTTAAAAAATGTCTTTGGAAAACGTCAAAACACACCCCTCAGTATTTTATGGTCAATGATAAAAAAAAACGGCTGCAAACTTTTATGCTTGCAGCCATTTTTTGATTTTAAAATTTCAAATTCCATATTCCTAAATTTTGGAAATCTGAAATTTGGAATCGCCTTTACAACTTCGTGATTTTCACAGATTTTACATCGCCATCACTGCGACGAACCTTGAGAATATACGTACCACTTGGCAAGTTGTCGGTATTAATCTGATAACGAATTTGATCGCTTGTAAACTTCTGTGTTCTAACAAGAATACCAATGTGGTTATAGACTTCAATCGTACCAGCAGCATTATCAGCATCCAAAACTTCTACAAAAACAGCGCTTTGAGCAGGATTTGGATAGGTTAAAACGCTTTGTCCGTTTAGTCCCATTAAGACCTTTTTGGCTTCTGTTGATTTCACATCAACATTATCCGTGGTCACTTGGTGGATACGATAGAAACTACGTCCCATTTTAGGTTCCATATCTTCAAAACGATATAGGTTATTGCTCTGATTTTGCGAAACCACTGAACCAATTGTTGTGAAATTGATACCATCGGTTGACTTTTCAATCAAATATTTACTTGAAACCTGCTCATTAGTCGTTGCCCAATCCAACATTACTTCTTTTTGATTGACTGGATTGGCGTTGAAACCTTCAAAACCACCGAAAGCACCTTGACAACTGGCAACGTTGACTGTGATAACTCGAGACCTTTGGCAACCGAAAACATTGACAGTTAGAATGACTTGTTTTTGTCCTATTGAAGTGAATTTGACAGTTTGGCTTCTGCCGCCTACGACACCTACATTAGCACCGGTAAAAGACCAGCTATATTGTGCCCCTGCAACATTTTCATCTGCTGTGAAAGTAACATCTTGATTTAAACAAGCCGATGTAGGTCCAACAATATTTGCAAACGCTCTTGGTGTAATTGTAATCGTATTTGATTCCTTATAATTTGTACAATTACCCCGACGAATACAACGAATGATATACGTTGGTTTGTCAATAACAGGGAAAAGGCTTATTGGCAAATCTTTACCCGTTGCGCCAGCTATGGCTGTCCATGTACCTGGGTCAAAATTGCCACCCACATAATTGTACATCCACAAATATTGGATTGGTTGAGTACTACCACCTGAAGCGGCTATCGTTTCAGTAATAGCTTGTAATTCGCTGGAATTACAGATGGTTTGGCTACAGCAAATCGTACCAGGATTTGTGACGTTATCACATATGCTGTTAGGAACATTTATTGAACACGTTGACTTACAGCCATTTGCATCGGTAACAGTAACCGTATAAGTTGTGGCACTTAAACCTGTAGCCGTTTGCGCCGTTGTATTGTTGCTCCATAAATAAGTATAAGGTGCTAAACCTTGCGAGCCGACAACTCTCGCCTCTGCATTGTTTGAATTAACCTCCGTCATTGGGCTGGTTAACGTAATTTGGCAAGTCAAATTGGGCGATGTAATGGCTGGAACTGTTGTCAAAAGGAAGTTCGTACAACCTTTTGCATCGGTTACAGTAACTGTATAATTGCCACCTGCTAAGTTTGAAATTTTGGCTGTCGTTCCACCGTTACTCCACAAATAAGTATAAGGAGATGTCCCGCCCGAAACGTTAGCTTGAGCACTACCGATTGGAAGGCAAGTTGCGCTCGTAACAGTCGATGTTATAACAATAGCCGTAGGCTGGGTGATGGTAACAGATTGAGTAGAGTTACATCCTACGGCATCTGTTACAGTAACCGTATATGTACCCGCAGTTAAGCCTGTTACGGTCGCTGTTGTACGACCACTGCCCCAATTATAAGTGTATGGCGATGTACCACCTGTTACGGATGCTGTCGCTGCACCATTATTGCCACCTAAACAGGAAACATGAGTCACAGCAGTAATTGTAACAATTGGGCTACCTGGTGAAGTTATTGCTTGGCTTGCCATTTTTGTACAGCCGTTGGCATCCGTCACCGTTACGATATATGTTCCCGAAGCAAGACCACTAATAGACGCTGTTGTTGCGCCATTGCTCCAGTTATAACTATACTGAGGGGTGCCGCCTGAAGCAGAAGCCGTTAAACTACCATTGTTGCCACCACAAGTTGGATTAGTCAAACTAATGCCAATGACGATAGCCGTTGGTTGTGTTATTGTTACGCTTTTAGTTGCTAAGCAACCACCATTTGTAGCCGTAACGGTATAAGTACCCGCCGTCAAATTACTGATGGTCGCGGTATTAGCACCGTTGCTCCAAGCATAAGTCACTGTGCCGGTGCTACCTACTACTGTTGCAGATGCGGAACCGTTGTTACCCGCATTACAAATGACATTTGAAGAACCTAATGATAAAGTTATACCATTTGAAGATGTGACAGTTACCGTTGCATTGGCTTTACAGCCTTTAGAATCGGTAAGAGTTAAAGTATAGCTACCTGCTGCAAGACTTGAAATAGAACTTGTTATCGCACCATTCGACCATAAATAAGTGTAAGGTGATGAACCACCTGTCACCGTTGTCGAAGCAGAGCCATTGCTTGAACCACAAGTTGTTTGGCTTACAGAAGTGGCAATATTTATTGCCGTTGGTTGAGTCACTGTTATTGATTGAGTTGAAGAACAACCCGAAGCATCTGATACTGTTACAGTATAAGGACCAGCAGTCAAGTTAGCTTGAACGGCTACTGTTCCGCCGTTACTCCAACGATATGTATAAGGAGCTGAACCGCCCATAACCATTGCCGTTGCACTGCCATCATTACCGCCAAAACAAGTAACATTTCTAACATCAACAGTGACTGCCAAAGATGATGAAGTCGTTATTGTTGTGGAACCAATCGCTGTACAACCGTTTCCGTCCATAACCGTTACGGTATATGTACCCGCACCCAGTAAAGAGATAGATGAAGTTGTTGCGCCTGTAGTCCATTTATACGTAAAAGGTGCTGTACCCGTTGGCGTAGCGGTTGCCGTTCCGTTGGCGATTCCACAAGCCGCATTCATGCCTGTTACATTGACCGAGAGGTTGCCCGCCGCATTAACGACTGTACTGGCAGTATTGACACAGCCATTGGCATCAGTGACCGTAACGGTATAAGTACCCGCTCCAATACCTGTAATTGCCGCAGTTGTTGCAGTAGTGTTCCATTTATAAGTAAAAGGCGCACGACCACCGCTTGTGACACTTGCCGTAGCAGAGCCATTTGTTGCGGCACAAGTTGCATCCGTTTTGATAATACCGATTGTAAAACCCGCATTTGAAGGCACAACAACCTTTGCAGTCCGGTTACAACCGCCAGCATCCATGACTGTGACGAAATAATCGCCGACGCTCAAGCCTGTTGCGGTTACTCCTGTCTGACCATTACTCCATTTATAAGTAAAAGGAGGGCGACCGCCTGT
This sequence comes from Saprospiraceae bacterium, assembly GCA_043772905.1. Classification (GTDB taxonomy): domain Bacteria; phylum Bacteroidota; class Bacteroidia; order Chitinophagales; family Saprospiraceae; genus JAAFJT01. Next base: position 31,481 of record JAYVFS010000076.1, read on the forward strand.
TGCGGATACCGTTGCAGAACCCGATGCACCACCTCCGCAAGCAGGGGCAATGACAGATGTTGAAATAATAATTTGAGGCGGGTTGACCACAGTACCAGTTGCTGAACCTGTACAACCATTTGCGTCTGTAATCGTCACACTATAAGTCCCTGAAGGGATACCCACAATGGCTGGAGTGGTTGCACCAGTATTCCATCTGAAAGTAAAAGGTGCCGTACCGCCTGTTGTCAAAGCATCAATAGCCGCATCGCAATCACCAAAACATTGCAACGTACCAACGCGCAATGAAACGTTGAAAACACCTGGCACACTGACAAATTTGACAGATGTACAGCCTTTAGAGTCTGTAACTGTCAAGTTGTAGCTACCACCAGCGAGTGCCGTTTGTGATGCACCTGTACGACCACCACCCCAATCATAAGTATAAGGACCCGTTCCGCCCGAGGCTGACGCTGTCACAGCGCCTCCCGTACAAATATTGGCGAAATTGATGGAAATACTGATGGGAGCAGGATTGTTTAACGTCACAGAGGTCGTTCCAGTAATACCCGAAGCATCTGTGGCAACGACCGAATAAGTGCCGCCACCAATTCCTGACAGTGTACTTCCAGACACATTGTTGCTCCAACGAAAGGTATAAGGGTCCGTGCCACCTGTAGCCATTGCAGTCACAGAGCCGTTAGTATAGCCACTACATGTCGGTTCTACTTTTGTAATTGAAACACTGACTTGTGCAGTAAGATTATTGTTAAAACTGGAGAGGAAAAGAATGAGCGCAATACCCATTATACCAGATCCCTTCCATAAGAGAGGACGCATCGTCTTCATGAGAACATTCATAGCGTAGGATTTTTTTTGTTTGTTGTAAAAATTTTGTTCAAAAATTATAATTTAACACGTTTATAAAATATACTTGCTTTTGCAAAGATTACCTATTTTTTCTTAAATTCCTATATTTTTTTTAAATATTTATCTATAAAACACATAAAACAATCAGTTTCATGTGTTTTTTACACATATAATGTAGCCGTGTCTTTTTAAATTAAAAACTAAGCTCAAAAATTTCTAAATTTCACCCCCTCAGTATTTTTGTTGCTTTTTGTGCAAAAACAATACTTAACTGTGCGTTGTTTCCTTATTTTTACTAAAAAAAATCATTCAGCTCAATCGTTTTTACATAAAACACTGTTGTTCAAGACTTTATACCAATATCGAAAATGTGTAACTGATACCATTCACCAACTTAGTCTCTATCTCATCTTTCAAATAATTGACATGGAAAAAACAGAATCTTCTTTTTTTGAAAAATCTTATAATCCTATTATGCAAGGAACCCTCATTTTTGCCTTTGCTTTTATTGTTATGCTTATCGCAAAAATTTTACAATGGACAGATTTAGCCAATATTATAGGGCAAGCCTTTTGGATAATTGCAGGCACCTCTATACTTCTTTTTGCCCTGTTCAACAGTGTATTGAGCCTTTCAACCAAAGACATGAACCTATACTGGACACGGTCAATTCCTACTTATGCTGCTTTAATGGTTATGAGTGGTGCCTTGGCGTATCTTTTTTCCGATATGACGATACATGAGGCAGGGACGTTTCGTTGGATTTTTATGGTCTTGACGTTTGGCTACTTACTCTTCCTTTCTATGATGCGATTTATGCGTAAAATTGTTGATATAGCTCAAAAAGAAGACAACAACTGGATGAAACGTATGAAATAACAACACGCTAATTTAAACGTAAAAAAGATGTTGAGTCACTTTTTTAAGCATTTTTTTTATTTTTTTTTGACATTTTAATTTTTGCATAACTATAAAGTGATAAAGGCATTCTTGAAAATAAAAAACAAATTAAATTAAACCACCATGGCTGAAAAACATTTTTCCCGCAGAAATATTGACTTTACCCTCTTCGAAGTCCTTGATGTTGAATCTTTAACGCATTATGAATTCTTCAATGCACACGACAAGGAAACCTTCGGAATGGTCTTAGATGCAATGACTGATATTGCTGAAAAAATCATGAAACCTGCCTTCGTTGATTCCGACCGTCATCAACCTGAATTGGTTAATGGAGAGGTAAAAGTGCATCAAGGCGTTCATGATTTTTACAAGGCTTTTGGTGAAACAGGCTTATTAGCTGCTCCTTTTCCCTTTGAATACAATGGGCAACAGTTGCCAAAAGTTGTCAACGCTGCTGCTGAATTTATCGGCGGCGGAGCGCACAACAGCTTCATCATGTACTCCGATTTGACGAAAGGTGCGGCCAATTTGATTGTCAAATTTGGTACAGAAGAACAAAAACAACAGTTTGCTCTCAAAATGCTCTCAGGCGAATGGACAGGTACGATGTGTTTGACAGAAACGCAAGCGGGTAGTTCGTTGTCCGATGTGGCGACGACGGCTTCTCCCCTACGAGACGGTTCTTATAAAATCAAAGGTCAAAAAATATTCATTTCAGCAGGTGACCATGATGTCACGGACAATATCATTCACCTCGTTTTAGCCCGTATTGACGGAGCTCCCCAAGGGACAAAAGGCATTTCGCTCTTTATAGTCCCTAAAAAACGCTCTGATACTGAGGGGGGGCAATTGCGCTCAAATGATGTCAGTTCCATTGGCATTTATCATAAAATGGGGCAAAAAGCAACGCCCGCCATGCACTTAGGTTTTGGAGAAAAAGATGATTGCATCGGCTATCTGCTTGGCGAACCCAATCGCGGTTTGCCGCAGATGTTTTTGATGATGAACGGGGCTCGGCTCGGCGTGGGTTTGGGTGGCATTCACATTGCTTCGGCAGCTTATTATGCTTCTTTGCAATATGCCAATGAGCGTCCACAGGGACGGAGGCTTAACGAAAAAGGCTCATTTGGTGAACCGACGACCATCATTCATCATCCAGATGTGAGGCGTATGTTGTTGTTTCAAAAAGCCATAATGGAAGGCGGTTTATGCCTTATTTTACAATGTTTTAAATATTTGGACTTAGAACGTGTCGAAGAAGACCCCTCAGTAAAACAGCATTACAACGACCTTTTGGAACTGCTCACACCCGTTGCCAAAACTTTTGGGGCTGAAATGGGTATGCTTGCCACCAATCAAGGCGTTCAAGTCTTAGGTGGTTATGGTTATACAGAAGACTTTGAGTTGGAACAATTGGCACGTGATGTCCGCATTATGAGCCTTTACGAAGGCACAACAGGCATACAAGCCCAAGCCGTTTTAGGTCGTCAAATCCCTCGAAATGGCGGAAAAGCTATTGATTTATGGATAAATGAAGTCAAAAAAGACATAGAAGCGGCTCAAACGCTTGATAGCTTAAAACCTTATGCCTCGTTATTTGAAAATGAAGTAGAAAATTGGAAACAGACAACACGACATCTTTTGTCCGTAGCTGCCAAAGGCGATATTGAAGTTTATCTTTCTGATGCCACTTTGTATATTGAGTTGTTTGGCATCTTAAATGTCGCTTGGTTATGGCTTAAACAAGCCACCGTTGCTCAAAAAGCGATGAATGATAAGAACCCAACAGGCGACGAACAGCAGTTTTATGCATCAAAAATACACACCATGCGTTTCTATTTTCACTACGAATTGCCCAAAGTGAAAAGCTTGACAATGCGCTTGTTAGATGAAACCGTTTTGACGGTTTTCGACGATGATTTTGAACCGCTTTGTTGAGAAATAAACTTGACGCAAATTCAAAATTTGCGTCAAGTCACTTTTACATTTCAAACGACTTCCCTTTGTCCTTAATACCTGCTTTGTAAGAGGCAATCATTTCTTTTTGATGTGTTTTCAAATCAAATTCATTCGGGTCAAATTCATTAACACCTAACCATTCGAGCATTTCCTCATGTTCTTCATGGTCAGGATTCGACAAAGTTTCTTTCAAGTCTTCATAACCCCAAACGCCACCGCAATCTTCAGGCGGACACGCTCCCTTGCCGGCTATGAGCAAAGGGTATTTCTGTTTCTCTTCAGGAGGCAGTATTTTTTCTAAAGTCACACGGTGCATCCAACCGTCACCAAAATCATACTCATATATAATGTGTGCTTTTTCACGTTGCAAAACGCTATCGAGTTGAACAAGTCGCTCATCTTCCATATCTGAATCTTCGTCCGTAAAAGGTATGCCATAATATTGACCACCAATCATAAATTGATGCAAATGGCTGTTGTACCATCCCATAGCCCCTTGAATACAAGAATGTAGTAAATACAGGCTGATATCCTGCGGGACTTGTAGTTGCCGCCAAATCGGTGGCTTGGTTGCACCTTCTAATTGTACCTTGAGTTGATAGATATTAGACATTGTTTGTTCATTTTGGTGAATAATTAGGTTTTACGGATGGAATATCCCGACGCAATCGGGAGGGGGGTAAATCTTTGTAAAAATACAAATTTGCTGGATTTCTAAGTCATTTTTTAAAAACTTTTAACCTAAAAATAAAGTTTATAAATCGTGAGGATTCTGTGATGTCTAAAAACCATCTTTGCAATATGAAAAAATATCTGTTCAACAAATTTAAAAAAGTCACGATGAAAATCATCCTTATGTCCGTCTTTGCCATTCTTATGGCTTGCCAAGTAAAAAACACCCCTCAGTATGTCAATGCTTCAACCGCTTCAACTGACATGGCAACTGTTGATGGCGACACAACAATTAAGAAAATTGTCAAATCGGAAGCAGAATGGAAAAAACAGCTCGGCAATGGTCTGGCTTACCAAGTCCTACGCGAAAAAGGCACAGAACGTGCTTTCTCTGGCAAATATTGGGACAACCACGAAGAAGGTACTTACTACTGCGCCGCTTGTCATTTACCACTTTTTTCAAGCAAAACTAAGTTTGAATCGGGCACTGGCTGGCCCTCTTTCTATGAACCACTCAAAAAGGCGTATGTGGACGACCACCGTGATGACAGTTACGGCATGACCAGAGATGAGGTCGTGTGCGCCCGTTGCGACAGCCATTTAGGTCATGTTTTCGACGATGGTCCTAAACCAACAGGCTTGCGTTATTGTATGAACTCCGTCTCGATGACATTTGAAAAAAAATAGAATTGTATTGTTGACAGTCAATAATTTACTCAATTACTTAGGATTGGTAAAAGAATAAAGTATCAAACTTTATTTTACAAAACTGTTGAACATCAACGTTTTGCAAATTCATCATTTATAATTCATCATTTCCTTATGAATATTACAAATCAAAAATTCAATGTCTTGACACCCGAAGAAGAGCGTGTCATTGTCTATAAAGGAACGGAATATCCTGGAACAGGCAAATTCAATAAGCATTACGAAGCAGGTGCTTATATCTGCCGCCGTTGCGATGCACCTTTATATCTGTCAGAACACAAATTTGATTCAGGCTGCGGCTGGCCATCTTTCGATGATGAGATAGAAGGTGCGGTGAAACAAGTGCCTGATGCAGATGGTCGGCGCATCGAAATCGTCTGCACCAATTGTGGGGGACACCTCGGACACATATTTAAAGGTGAACGATTTACGCCTAAAAATGCACGACATTGTGTCAATTCTGTTTCAATTGACTTTGTTCCTGTTGAAAAAACATAACGATTGCTTCATGACGATTTAAACACTGACTTTCAAAAGTTCGTAGTTTTTAGGAAACAAAAAAAGCGTTGTAAGTAACTGACTTACAACGCTTTATAATTTCAATGTGATCTGGCTGGGATTCGAACCCAGGACCCTTTGATTAAAAGTCAAATGCTCTACCAGCTGAGCTACCAAATCTTTCCAACAATTTGTATCGCCTTGCGGCTAATTGCGGTGCAAATATAGAACGACTTTTTTTATCTCCAAGCTTTTTTAAAAATAATTTTTCAAATAATTTCACTGAAATATATTAACCCATTGATTATCAAAAACTTAGACAATTAAATTTAATTCGAGTTGGATGCCATCTAAAACTTGCTCACGGGTTAAATTGGAAAAAGAGATACCCAGCAGACGAACTTTGCCGAAATCCGCAACATTCGCTTCCAACAATTCATAAGCCCCCCTCAGTATATCTTCTTTATTTTTGAGTTCCTGTAGATACGTCTTTGAGCGTGTAAAAGTCTGAAAGTCTGAACTTTTGGCTTTCAAGTTTAATGTCCGCCCAAAAACGTCCTTTTTTGTCATGTATTTAAAAACACGGTCAATGATAGGCACAAGTTCGGCTTTCATCTCCTCTATGTCTTCAATGTCATTTTTAAACGTTTCTTCAGAACCAATACTTTTTCGAACACGATTGGGGTTGACAGGGCTTTCGTCTTCGCCGCGACAAACCCGATAATAATGTCGCCCCACTTTTCCAAAACGACGAATGAGGTCAATTTCACTCAATTGCTTCAAGTCTGCCCCCGTCCGAATATTCATTTTACGCATCTTTTCAGCTGTGACTTTTCCTATGCCATGAAATTTTTCAATCGGTAGTTTCTCCAAAAAAGGAAGTGCTTCGTCGGGCGTAATCAACGTCAAGCCATTTGGTTTATTGAAATCGGAAGCGGTTTTGGCTAAAAACTTAGTAAAACTCACGCCTGCAGAAGCCGTTAAGCCCGTTTTTTCAAAAATCTTTTGACGTATTTCCTGTGCAATAATCGTCGCAGAAGCCATCCCAAACTTATTTTCAGTCACATCTAAATAGGCTTCGTCGAGACTGAGAGGTTCGACCAAATCTGTGTATTCCTCAAAAACATCTCGAATTTGGCGGCTCACCTCTTGATAACGCTCATAATTCCCTTTCACAAAAATCAAATGCGGACAAAGCCGTGCTGCAATGACACCAGGCATAGCAGAATGAACACCATACTTACGCGCTTCATAACTCGCTGCTGCGACCACACCACGCCGCCCAGAGCCGCCCACAGCAATAGGTTTGCCCTGTAAAGCAGGGTTGTCGCGTTGTTCGACGCTGGCAAAAAAAGCGTCCATATCTATATGAATAATCTTTCGCATCGCAATACACCAAAATTAATGCGTTTTTTATTGAATTAAAATTATCTTTGTAAAGCTAAATCTACCATTTTTTTCATTCAAATCTCCTATAACAATATGAAAAAGTTCTTCATTTTCTTATTTTCAATTTCGATTGTTTCCATATCCTCTGCTCAACTCGTTGTACAAGGTGTCGATAACGCCACGATGAACAGTTTTACGAAAACAGATGAGATGAGAAAAGCGCTCAATGCGTCCAACTCACGCCAAGCAACGGGTTTTGACAACCGATACGAAGGTGTTCAAGGCTCACCTTTTTTGTTTGAAGATTGGCTAGAGGGTTCACTTACGCTGAACGATTCTGCTGTTGTGAAGGATAAAATGAAATATAAATTTGAACTTATTAACAATACCATCTGGCTCAAATTAGGTACGGGAGAGGAGCGGATTCTCTACAATCGCGAGTTGCTTGCGCTTGAATTAATCGCCAATAATGGGGCTCATTATCTTATTAAAAAGACGAGATTGCCCGATGCAACGGATAACAATCACTTTTCAATCGTTCTTTTTGAAAACGATAACATCGCATTAGTTAAAGATATCAAAAAAGTTTTTCGCAAATCAAACCTTGAAGACAAAGGCATCGTAACGGTGGGCAAAGCCTACGATTGGTTTGAAGATGTTGTGAAATACTATGTAAAAACGGGGAACAAATCTTATTTTGTAGAAATCAATTTAAAGAAATCGAATCTCATAAGTCTTGCACCCAAATCCCATGAAAAAATGATTGAAAAATATTGCAAAGAAAACGATATTCGTGGCAAATTAGACGATGCCGAAGCGGTTAAATTGGTGAAGTATATTAGCAATTTAAAGTAAATTTGGGATTTTAGGATTAAAGTACAAAGGCGATAAGACTCATTTAAGGGTCTTATCGTCTTTGTACTTTAATCCTAAAATCATTTCACCCCATAAGTCACTTTTAAACCACGCAAACCCGCATCAATCACTTTTTCTATGACTGGTTGACCTGTATTAGCCTGAGCATTATAATCCCATTTACCGTTTCGTTCGACGGATTCTTCCCATTCGAAAGAACGATTGATGCTAAATGATAGTGTGATATAAATGTCTTGCGTTTCATTGCCTGTAATACTGAAGGGGGTATCAAACTTACCTGTAATCACACCCGAGCCTAATGGATTAGGCACTGTCGTTGATAACGCATTGACTACCGTTGTAGAGCCTTCAGGCGATTGACCATTAAACATTTTATCATTCGATGCATAAGAGGATACCAGTTTGGTTTCAAAACACCAATAACCTTGCTTAAAATTCCCTGTCGTCACTTTGTCCAATTTACTCCACACTTTGTAAGGTGCTAAATAATTGTTATGTCCTAAAAACGACGCTAAAGTGCCTCTTTGGTCTAGAAAAGTTCCTGAAAAAGGTACATTGTACATATTGAATAAAATATCAAAATTTTGATAAGCAACAGAAGCCCTCGCCCATTCATAGCGACCTATTCCGAAATTTTTCATAGGAACGGTTAAAAACACTTCACCTTCTTTTGCCATTTTGACTTGTGAAAAATCAATAGCTCCCTCCCCTCCTGCCAGTGTTTCGGGTGTCGTTAGCAACACCAAGCCCTTGCCCAATGCGGTCGAATTATTAGTCGTCAACTCTATTTGTTGGATACCAATTTGATTCATCAAAGGTGTTTGTGCCGCCCTACCTGAACCGACGCCCGCAGGAAAGCCTTTGTTATCAAGACGTTCTTGCAATCCATCAAATTTAACGCGAAAGTGGACGGCATACTCCGGCTCTTTTTTACAGCCTGTTAAGAAAAATAGTAATCCGGAAAAAAATAAAATGCAGAGTTTTTGCTCAATTTTCATGTTGCACGTAGTGTTCTTCGTGAAAAAAAATGGTTATAAATGATGTACGCAGGGCAAAATACTGAGGGGTAAGAAATTGTTATTTTTCGTAGAAAAACACAGCTTCTTAATATTAATCGAGTTCCAATTGGTGAGTGAGATTATAATTTCTATGTCGTTTTTTGTTAGAATTTTGTATTTTTTTTTGTTTTACTATACAAAAATAATGGGCTTTAATGGATAATCCTAACGTATGCCCATAAATATTTATATTTTATAACTAATGGTCAGTTTTTACTTGTTTTACTAAACCTTAAGCTGTATTGCCCTATGCTGTGTTGACATCATATATGTACATACGACAAAAACGGAAGTAATAAATCGTTATTTGTCGAAATATTATTTTGACAAAATACTGACATAAAAAATTTGACTTTTAAAACACAAGAACACGTCAAAATTTTCATAGCTTTCGGCATTAAATTGTGAAACTAATTTTTTAATCAAAAACCTCTTTTTATGAAAAAACTGTTTGTTCTACTCATTCCTATCATCGTTGTGCTACTCGCTTGGCAACAACCTTCTCCACAACAAGGCAATCGTCCTCGCCCCGCACACATCAATCAAGACAGCTTGAAAAAAGAACGCCAACGCATGGTTGATGAAGTCTTAGCTGATATAAAAGGCAAGGAAAACATGCGTGCCGATTCCGTTTTTACGAACATCAAATTATTCAAAAATATCAGTGCCGAGCGTATGGTGCGTCTGATGGATGAAGGTTGGAGTAAAGCCTTGGGCGTTGGTTGCAACCACTGCCACAACGTCAATAAATGGTCTGACGAAGCTAAAAATGACAAGCAACTCGCACGAGATATGGCGGCGATGACGAATAAAATCAATAAAGAATTGTTGCAAACGATGAAAGGTTTGGATGAAAAATCGTCCATCAACTGCACCAGTTGCCACAATGGTCGGAAACATCCTGCTACACGGTTGGATTGATCTGTAACAAATATCCCTTAAAATTAATGTACAAATGTGCTCAGGGCATTATTCTCTTTCTTTATATGGCAACCAACTACTGGGAATGTATACCAAACAAATGTCGCATCAGAAAGACCTCTCTTTTGATGCGACGTTTGTTATATTATGCAAATAGTTATTCTGAATCTGCAAAAACCGGGACTTTCTTAACTTCAACTTTAGGTATTCTGAATGTTTTTTTCTCTTTTATTGGCTCTGTCTCTTCTACATTATAATATCTATCTTTATAAACTTTAGTAACAACTATTGCTACAACTTTTACATCAACATTTATACCATCCATAACATTATCATTTTCAAGCCTTAAAGTATAACCCCCTTGCTTATATTGAGTAACTCTACCAGATGCCGCTACACTGTTACCGTACTGCAAAGTGGTATTTTGCCCATTAATATTCGTTCCTAAAGAAAATTTAACATTATCTCCGTTAGGAGGATTAGAAAATGCTGAATATCCTTCTATTGCCAAAAGTGCTAAAGCTGAATATCCCGTTGGATCAGACTTAGCAGCTACATTTGCTACTGTTTTAGCTGCCGAAGTCAAATTAGCATTTTTATACCAAGCTTGTCCTGAATTACCTACAGCTAAAGAGTAAGCCCAAGATTCTACCTGGGTAGTACGGTATGGATTAAAAACATTAGGAGTCGCAGTATTTTCAGGAAGTTGGATTCCTACAAAAGCAACACTATTTCCCGTCATATTAGACTTTGAATTGACTCTTTCTATTCTATCTAAAACGGAAACCACACTTGTATCTATTGAAGCGAGTACTTTTTCCGATTTCTGTACATTTATCTTATTGTATCCAACAACAACAGTTTCAGTTTTAATACTATAAGTTGTATCAAATTTTTCAACCCACTTAACTCCTGTATTAAAATCTATAAGCTCTTGTTTTTTAGGAATTCTCTGAATCTGTATTTTACAAATCCTACCTTTAAGAAGAGCTGAATTATAAAATCGAAATTTATAGATTCCTTTCTTGGTCACTTTAATCACTTTGTTTTTTATTTCCTTTGTTTCAATGTCTTTAAATTTAGAATTAGATGGAAGTTCAATTATCTCTACTTCTCTTATTTCTTTTCCATCGACTTCTTTAAAATTAAAAACGATTTCGTCACCTTCAGCAAAACCATAATAAAGTTCTTCTTCTCCCTTCGCACCCACTTTAACAGCAATATCAGCAACGTCTATTAGGATCCTGTGTCAGGATATTGAAAGAGATAGAAATTAAACACAATACTAATTTAAAAAGATTTTCCATTTTTAGCTAATTTAGAATTCAATTATAACAATTTATGTTCAAAGCTCAAACATAAGATATATATATAAAAATAAAAAATAAAATATCATTATTCGCAATTTGTTAACAAAATTTGGACGTAAGGTCAAGCTGATAGACGAAGTATAAAGGCTTTTTATGATTATTTCACTAAAAAAAAGCCCACAATAGCCCCAAAAACGCATAATAAAATATCAACAAAACACTCAGCAAACCGACTATTGCTGAGTCATAAAACACCGTTCCGTGTGTCAGCCGTTTGCCTAAATATTGACTTAAAAGATATACAGGAAATTGAAAAACCAGACCGACATAATACATCAATTGTCCGAACCAACCCAATAGCAAATTTTGACCTTTGAACTGAAGAGGCGAAGGGAAATTCTCGGACAAACGTTCATACAGTTTCTCATTTAATTGTTCTACTTGCCCCTCTTCATTTCCTTGAATATCAATCTTTTGTATCGGTTTTCCAAAAATGACATCGCATTTTTTACCCCATTTTGTAAAGCTGTCATAAGTGATAGAAACGGGTACTATTTGCACCTCAATGTCCTCTGCCCAAGCCCTTTGCGCCATCGTGATAAAACCTTTTTTCAAGGGCATGACCTTTGTTTGATGCGTACAAAAACCTTCTGGAAAAATGAGAATCCATTCGTTTTTGCGAAACAACTCTTGACATTCATCAAAAGTCTTTCTGTTTTTCAAAGTAGCGTTTGCGCTTTGTTCCGACTGCCGAAATATGGGCAACACCTTAAAATGTCGCAAAATTTTATTTGCCAAAGGTTTGCGAAATGCATCACCACGCGCCAAACAATAAACGCCTTGTTCGACCGAAGCAGCTATATACAAAGCATCTAAAAAAGAGTTGCTGTGCGTAACCGTAAACAAAATGGGTTTGTTGGTCGGTACGTTTTCTAAACCTTCCCAACCAATTCGTTTGTTGTAAAAATGGAGTGATATACGCACCATGAAACGCATGAAATGATAAAGCATAAGTTGGTTTTTAGGTGTAAAAATACATGGATTATGAATATTTGGAAAAAATATAGTTGGAAATGTTTGAGTATTATTACCCCCTCAGTATTTCACATAAAAAAAGGCAGCTTGCAAATGAATGCAAACTGCCTTTTAAATTTGGAAAGTGGAGCTGGAGGGAATCGCTAATGTGCAAAAAATTCAATTTCTTTTAAAAAAAGAATAATTGCTCTCCGATTTCTCGAAGTAGTGGACTATCTCTTCACCATTTTCTCTTAAAAGAGAAAGAAGGTGTCGGGCGCTCTGGCAGGTATTCCATGCGACTTTACGCACACCCTGTAGTCTCTGCACCTTTTCCAAGTGTACTTGGAACTTGGCTCAGGATTGGCATATCCTAAAAAACTTAGGACTTAGCTTTCCCTGAATTCACCCGATTAAATTACCCAAAAGTTTCCCCTTGGGAGGTCCGATTCGTTGAACCCTCGTCCGGTCAAAGCATCAGAGAGCTTTCTACATGTTTAGTTGCCATATTTGTTTTATTCGAGCTGTGGGGAGGTTGGACAACACACCCAGACCGCAACCTTATCTCTTTGGAGTTCGCCAACAGCCAGAGCGCTCTGTTGACTATTCTGATTAGGGATGATACGCCGTGTTGTAGAAACCAGAAAATCTACGTAACTCCGAAGAGCGTACACTTAGCGTAAAGGCATTCTAATTCCTAGAATTAGGCCGCCATGGCATATTGATAGTTGCCAACTATGGTTTAAAGTACCGTTTAACGGGAGGTAACATCATAGCCCGACATGCTTACTAACCAATTCACTTTCCCGTCGAATCCGGTCAGCCCCATTTGTAAAAGAACTTATTTCCCTAGAAGGGACGCAAAGATAACTATTTTTGAGGTTAAAAAGTTCCTTTCGGTTAAATAACTGTTAAACAACACATTATTGGTCGTTAAGTTTCTAATTTTGTAGAAAAAATAACAAAAAGGCGCATCAACAGCCTTTTAACGAATAGAATAGGACAAGTCCAGAGCATGAATCAAAAAGCAATTTGGGTAATTATAGGCTTAATGTCGTTAGCGGTCGTCGGGGTATTATCGCTACAAATGAGTTTTATCAACAACAGCCGTCGGTTGAACGAGGAACAATTCGACAAACACGTGGCTGCTGGCATGAAAAAAGTGGCAGAACTGCTTGAAAACGTCGAAAATGTTCAAGTCTCTCGCTATGCGAATGGTTACTCCATCAGACAATTTGAAGCAGATACAAACGGCAATTTTCGTTATCAGCAACAAATCGTCCTTTCCAACGACCCCTCAGTATTGCGACAAACAATGGAGGCTGTCCACCTCAAACAAGAAATGTTTAATACACCTATCGAAGAACGTATCGAAGTCATTCGACTTGACCGATTTTTGAAAGATGAATTGGGTACTGAAATTCCATTCAGTTATGGTGTTTGGTCAAATCCATTAAATAGTTTTGTTATTTACAACAACCACTATGTCGTACCCAACGAAAGTCAAGCGGGCTATAACTATTTGAAATCATCGGCATATAAGACTAAATTGTTCCCAACCGACCTAAACAATCCAGGTAACTTGCTCGTTTTTTTTCCAACCAAATCCGCTCATGTTTGGGGACGTTTGTGGCTCGCTTTGTTGATGTCCTTGTTGTTTACAGCCATCATTTTAGCCTCTTTTGCTTATACAATCAGCGTTATTTTACAACAAAAGAAGCTGTCAGAGATGAAAAACGACTTCATCAACAATATGACGCATGAGTTCAAAACGCCCATCGCCACCATTTCTCTCGCTTCCGATTCCATTATCAACCCCTCCGTAATTGGCAATCCCGATAAGGTCAAACGCTTCGCACACATCATCAGTCAAGAGAATAAACGGATGCACGGACAAGTCGAAAAAGTGCTGCAAATGGCACTCGTAGAGCGTGGACGCATCAAACTGAACTTTACAGATGTCAATATTCATCAAGTCATTGAGCAAGCCGTTGGCAATATGGCACTGCAAGTTGAGCGAAAGGAAGGCACTATCTCTGCGCACCTCAATGCCGAAAAATACTATATCGAAGGCGATTTGAACCATATTTCAAACGTCATCAACAACCTTTTGGACAATGCCAATAAGTATTCACCTGAAAATCCAGACATCACTGTTTCGACGGTCAATAAGTCAAATGGCATCGAAATTACTATTTCAGACAAAGGAATTGGCATGACAAAAGAAGCTAAAAAGCGCATTTTTGAAAAATTCTATCGCGTCCACACAGGCAATTTACACGATGTCAAAGGCTTCGGTTTAGGGCTTGCCTACGTCAAAGCGATGGTCACGGCTCACAAAGGTTCTGTTGATGTGAAGTCTGAATTAGGCAAAGGTTCAAGTTTTATCTTGCTCTTTCCTTTCAAAGCTGGTCAAACTGTTGAGGAGGAATGAGGGATATTTTATCCAAATAAAGCCTTGAAAATCAATCAATTGAGCGGTTTATACTGAGGGGTCTAAATAAGGTGCAATTTTGTAAATCGCTGCTTGAATCTTAGCCGCTACTTCTGAAATTGTTCCACTGCCATCTATCTCAATGATGTTTTCATCCCTTGTTTTTCTAAGAAATGCAATCGCATCAAAATATTTCTGCCTTGATTCATCGAGATTGGCTTCAAACAATTCTTCGGGTTGATCCCGTATTTTCATGCGCTCATAACATACATGACTGTCCACATTGATAAAGAAAATAACATCAGGTTTAATGGCATATTCGTTGTACAACATTATTTTTTCAAAAGGAAAATCAGGACGACTCTGATACACCAACGACGACAAATAATACCTAT